>PNKG01000022.1 GCA_013822585.1 Opitutus sp.
GAGATCAGGTCCATGAGCGGGAGGCCCATATCCTTGTAGTCGTAGGCGATCTTCACGACGAGGCGCAGGTTCGCCTTGATCATGTGGTCGCGCGCGGCCTTGTCGCCGCGCTTGATGCGGGCGGCAAGGCGGATCTCGTCCTCGATCGTGAGGAGCGGAGTCTGGCGGATCTCGTTGAGATAAAGCTGGAGATTCGAACGTTCGTCGCGGCGGTCGACGGGCGAGGCCTTGTCGAATTCGGAGACGACCGGAGTCGGGGCGGGTTTGATTTCAGGACGGAGGGCGAGACCTTCGTTGGCGGAGGGAATGGTGAGGGTCGAGGTGGCGCGGGCCACCGGAAGGGCATCCGTTGAGTCGGTGCGGGAAAGCTTTTTGCGATGAGTCATGGTGCGGGGGGCGTGGGACACGTGAATCATTTCCACCCTATCCTTGCATCTAGGATGCCGGGGGGCGGTGGAATATTCCCGGTCCGACTGTATGACCCTAATGACGGGCAGCTGTGCCGTCTGGATGCAGGAAACCTACATTTTCCCGGCCAGCTCGATGGCCTTGAACAGGGCCGCTGCCTTGTTGATCGTCTCCTGATACTCGGCGGAAGGCATGGAATCCGCGACCACGCCGGCGCCGGCTTGGATGTGGATCGCGCCGTCCTTAATCAATGCCGTCCGCAACGTTATGCAGGAATCGAGATTCCCGTTGTAGCTGAAGTAGCCGAGCGCGCCGGCGTAGGTGCCCCTCTGGGTGGCTTCGAGCTGGGCGATCAACTGCATGGCGCGGACCTTGGGTGCGCCGCTGACGGTGCCGGCGGGAAATGTCGCGCGCATCAGGTCGAAGGCGGAACGTTCTGGCGCAAGCTGTCCCTCCACCTGTGACACAATGTGCATCACGTGGGAGTAGCGCTCGATGGTCATGAATTCGCGCACTTGGACCGAGCCGTAGGCGCAGACGCGGCCGATGTCGTTGCGCGCGAGGTCGACGAGCATCAGGTGCTCGGCCTTCTCCTTTTCGTCGGCGAGCAGGTCCTTTTCCAGCGCGAGGTCCTCCTCGGGAGTCTGGCCGCGCGGACGGGTGCCGGCGATGGGCCGGATCTCGGCGGTGCGCCCGGTCAGCCGCACGTGCACTTCGGGCGAGGCGCCGACGAGCGCGAGGCCGTCCGTCTCGAGGATGAACATGTAGGGCGAGGGATTCACCGTGCGCAGGGCGCGGTAGAGATCGAGCGGATTGCGGCCGAAGGCGCGGCTGAACCGTTGCGAAAGCACGATTTGGAAGATGTCCCCGGCGCGGATGAACTCCTTCGAATCCTCCACCATCTTCTCGAATTCAGCGCGGCTGAAATTGCCCGGGGGCACCTTCGCCTCCGCCGGGCCCCAAGCCGCGGGTGCGAGCGGGCAGGGGGCCTGCAGCGCGACCCGCAGCCGGTCGAGTTCGGCGACTGCTTTCCGGTAGGCGGTCTCGGCGTCGCCGTCGAGGTGCGCGTTGACGATCAGGCGCAGCGTCTGACGCGCCCGGTCGAAGACGACGAGCGAGTCGCAGAGCATGAACCACAGCGCAGGCACGCCGAGTTCGTCCTTCGGAGCCAGCGGCACGGTCTTCTCCACCGCGTGGGTGAACTCGTAGCCAAGGTAACCCACGGCACCCCCGGTGAACGGCGGCAGCCCCGGCACCTCGACCGGACGATAACGCGCCATCTCCTTCTCAAGCGCTGCCAGCGGATCGCCGTCGCCGGCGCGCGCCGAGATGATTTTGCGCGGATTGCAGCCCACGAAGCTGTAGCGCGAGACGTGTTCGCCGCCCTCGACCGATTCGAGCAGGAAGGCCGGTCCGCCCGCGCGCAGCTTCGCGTAGGCGGAGACGGGGGTCTCGAGGTCGGCGAGCAGCTCGGTGGCGAGGGGGATGACATTTCCCCGCCGGGCCAGTTCGAGGAAGGCTTCGCGCGAAGGCGTGACTTGCATCCCTATTCCACAGTCACCGATTTGGCGAGATTGCGAGGTTTGTCTACGTCACGGCCGAGCTCGACGGCGACGTAGTAGCTCAGCAGCTGGACGGGGATGGTGGCGACAATCGGCAGCACGGCCTCGTGGCACTCGGGAATCGGGATGACCTCGTCCGCCAGGCCCTCGGGCAGTTTGCAGTCGGCGGTGGCGACCGCGATGATTTTCCCCTTGCGGGCTTTGATCTCCTGCATCGAGGAGACGACCTTGTTGAACATCTCGCCGGAGGACACGAAGAACACCGCGGGGCACTCCTCGCTCACCAGCGCGATCGGGCCGTGTTTCATCTCCGCCGCCGGGTAGCCTTCGGCGTGGATGTAGGAGATTTCCTTGAGCTTGAGCGCACCCTCGAGGGCGATGGGGTAGAGCGACAGGCGGCCGAGGAAGAGCATGTCGCGATACTTGGCGTAGCGCTTGGCGATGCCCTTGATGTGCTCGGCCTGCTGCAGCGCGGTGCGCACGAGCTCGGGCGAGCCCTTCAGCGCCTGCACGATCTCCACGCCCTCGCTGAAGCTCATGTCGCGCAGCCGGGCCACGTAGAGCGAGAGCATCGCGCCGATCAGCAATTGCGAGGTGAAGGCCTTGGTCGAGGCCACGCCGACCTCGTGGCCGACGTGCTGGTAGATGCCGCCGTCGGCCTCGCGGGCGATGGTGGAGCCGACGACATTGTTGATCGCGAGAACCTTGTAGCCCTTGCGCTTGGCCTCGCGCATGGCGGCCAGCGTATCGATCGTCTCTCCCGACTGGCTCATGACGAAGAACAGCGTATTGCGGAAGAGCGGCATGTTCCGGTAGCGGAACTCCGAGGCGTAGTCGCACTCGACCGGCACGCGGGCGAAACGCTCCATGAGGTGCTCGGTGACCATGCAGGCGTGCAGGGCCGTGCCGCAGGCGCAGAACTGGAAGCGGTCGAAGCCGCGGAATTCGCCGGCGGTGATGTTCAGGCCGCCGAAGTTGGCCGTGCTGCCGTCCTCGGAGAAGCGGCCGCGCATGGCGTTCTCCAGCGCCGCCGGCTGCTCGAAGATCTCCTTCTCCATGAAGTGTGCGTGGCCGTTCAGGTCGGCGTCGCTGATGGACCAGGTGACCTTGTCGATCACGGGGCTCACCTCGCCGGAGGTGAGGGTGGTGATGGCGAAGCGCTGCGGCGTGAGGTGGGCGATCTCGCCGTCCTTCAGGTAGACGACGCTCTGGGTGCGGCTGACGATGGCGGCGACGTCGCTGGCGACGAGGCTCTCGCCGTCGCCGATGCCGAGGATGAGCGGCGAGCCCTTGCGGGCGGTGACGAGCTCGCCGGGCATCTCGGAACACATGACCACGATGCCGTAGGTGCCCTCGGCGTGGCGCAGGGTCTTGCGCACGGCGGAGACGAAGCGGCTCTCGTCCGGGTCCTCGGCCTCCTTGGCCAGGTGGTAGGCGATGAGGTTGCAGAGCACCTCGGTGTCGGTCTCGGACTTGAAGGTGTAGCCCTTGCCGAGGAGAAATTTCTTCATCGAGGCGTAGTTCTCGATGACGCCGTTGTGGATCAGCACGATCTTGCCGTCGCTGCTGACGTGCGGGTGGGCGTTGGCGTCGGTCACGCCGCCGTGCGTGGCCCAACGGGTGTGGCCCATGCCGTAGGTGCCGGTGAGGCGCAGCTTGGCGGCCTCGGGCTCGAGGTTGGCCACGCGGCCGGTTTTCTTGGCGACGGCGAACTTGCCGTCCTGCCACACCGCGATGCCCGCGGAATCATAGCCGCGATACTCGAGCCGCTTCAGGCCTTCGAGGATGAGGGGCGCTGCCTTGTGTTTGCCGACGTAGCCGACGATGCCGCACATGGAGGTGATTTTGGCTGGCGATTTGAGGTCGGGGCGGGATGATAGGCAAGGAATTAGCTCACACCATGGCGCAAGCAAAACGAGTCTTGTCGGTCATCATGGGCGGCGGTCGCGGCACGCGGCTCTACCCCCTCACCAAGGAGCGCTGCAAGCCGGCCGTGCCGCTTGCGGGCAAGTATCGCCTCGTCGACATCCCCATCAGCAACTGCATCAACTCGGGCTACAACCGCATCTTCCTGCTCTCGCAGTTCCTCACCGCCTCGCTCCACCGGCACATCCAGAAGAGCTTCCACTTCGACCCCTTCAGCGGCGGCTTCGTCGACATCCTCTCCGCCGAGCAGACCGTGAAGAGCGATGCCTGGTATGAGGGCACGGCCGACGCCGTCCGCCGCAACCTCGTGCATTTCGCCGGCCATCGGCACGACTACGTCCTCATCCTCTCCGGCGACCAGCTCTACCGGATGGATTTCTCCCGCATCATCGCGCAGCACGAGGCCACCCAAGCCGACGTGACCATCGCCGCCATTCCGTTCCCCGCCTCCAAGGTCGAGGGCCTCGGCCTCATGCGCGTGGCCGACGACCTCACCATCTCCGAGTTCGTCGAAAAGCCCAAAGACCCCGCCGTCATCGGCGGCCTCGCCATGAGCCCCGCGCTCGAGGCGCGCCTCGGCACCAACCAGACCGGCGAGAAACGCTGCCTCGCCTCGATGGGCATCTACGTCTTCAGCAAGGCCGTGCTCGCCCGCGCCCTCGACAACTCGATGAAGGACTTCGGCAAAGAGGTCATCCCGAGCCTCCTCGGCAAGGCCAAGCTCTGCAGCTACATCTTCGAGGGCTACTGGGAGGACATCGGCACCGTGCGCGCCTTCTTCGACGCCAACCTCGCCCTCGCCCAACCGCTCCCGCCCTTCAATTTCTTCGACCGCAACGCGCCGATCTACACCCACGCCCGCTACCTGCCCGCCTCCAAGGTCAACCGCTGCGACATCGACCACGTCGTCATCGGCGACGGCTGCATCGTCACCGACTCGCGCCTGCACCACTGCGTCATCGGCATCCGCTCCATCCTCGGCGAGCACTCCAACCTCGAGGACGTCGTGATGATGGGCGCCGACTACTACCAGACCGAGGAGGAACAGACGGCCGACCGCGCCGCCGGCCGACCGCACTTCGGCATCGGCCGCAACTGCGACATCCGCCGCTCGATCATCGACAAGAACGCCCGCATCGGCGACAACGTCCGCCTCTCCCCCGACGGCAAACCCGACGGCGATTACGCGCACGACATCGTCATCCGCGACGGCGTGCTCTGCGTGCCCAAGGGCGGCATCATCCCCACGGGCTTCACGCTCTGAGCCCCTGTGTCCTGTGCCGCTGATTGGCGGCCGCCTCGTGCGCCACGGCCACCGGATCGACCGCACCCTCGGACCCGTCTCCCTCGGCTTCGCCCCCGCCCTCGTGCGGCCCCCGCCCGTCTGACCCTGACCTCGGATGCGGACGCAGCCAGAAAACCGCCCGGCAGCGCCGCGATGCGGTCTTTTTCTCAGTGGGCGGCGTTCTTTTTCGCGATCGATGCGGCCAGGGCTTCCAGGATCGGTCGAAGCGTTTCGACATCAGTCGTGACCGTATTCGCGATGAGGCCGACGATCAGGACGCGGTCGCCCACCAGCTTGGCAATGGTGGACTCCTTGCCGCTCGACGGGGTCACCTCGGGCCCCACGACCCACCCATCGGGGAGATTGGCTATGACCGTGCCGGCCGGCGGCGGGGAAAGACCGAGGGACGACCAGGCCGCCGGCACGGCCGGAGCGTCGACCACGAGCACATCGAGGGAAAGTTCCGGGAAGGTCGGGCCCAACCGATGAAGGAAATCGGTGCCGCCCTCCGAGGCCTCCTTCGGCCACCAAACGTAGCCATCGTCCGGCAACGCGACCTGCAGCCCGCTTCGCTTCAGCAGGACGGTGCGGTCAGGCGGGGAGTTGCCGCGGTTCCGGACGGCCGGATGCCGCGTCGGGAAGCTCGCGCCAAAGTGATAATCGCGGTAGGCCTTCACGATCGCCGCGATGAGCGGTGAGGACTTGACGCGTGCGAGCATGGCTTCGCCGGAGACATCCGGCTCGCCGATGAAGTGGCGATAGAGAAGCAGGGTCGGGTAGTTCTCCGAGCGCTGCGCGGCGAGGACGATGGTGGACTGCGCGCCGAGCGCTCCCGCGAATTCGAATTTTCCCCCGCGCACCTGCCAGGTCAGCCCCCAGGCTTCCAGCGTGGTGGTCGGCCATGCGTCGGCGAGGTCCGCAGATTGGACGGCGGCGCGCGCGTCGCCGGCGTCGAAATGGCCGGTGAGAACCCAGGTTCCGCCGACGAGCTTGCCGTCCTTGAGTTCGTCGATCACATCGCGCGCATCGAAGCTCGTGCTGAGGCTCCAGCTGCCTTTCAGCTCGGTTCGCACGTCGGCGTTGGCGGGGAAGCTCACCGCGAGCCCCGTCAAGGGCAGGACGAAACGGCCGCCCGCGGCCGGGATTTCGATGGGTGCCGATTCGCGGGCGGCGCAGACCGCCACGAGCACCAACGTCACGAGCAGGGGCTTGGCATTCATGATGGATGGGCCTGCCCACAACGAATCACGAAACGGCGGACGCAGCAAGGCCGCGCACGCTTCGACGGCGCGCGGCGGGAAGAAGATTCACGCGCCCGACTGCGAGTCGCTGGTGCGCTTCGCGGAGACGATGCGGTTGCGCTCGCGGGCCGGGACCGCGCGGGACGGGCAGCTGCGCTTCGTGCGCAAGCCGGCGGCGCGCCACGGGGGCGACCCGGGCGCGCTCAGGCGTTGCGGCGGTGCCACTCGCTCTTGATGCTGGCGCGCTTCTGCCGCGGCGTGGGGTGCCTGAACACCTCGCGCAGTGCCTCGGCCACGGGGGCGGGCACGAACTTCGTCACGTCGCCGCCGAGGCGGGCGATCTGCTTCACGAGCGTGGAGCTGGTGTAGCTGTAGGATTCGTTGGGCATGACGAAGATCGTCTCCACCTGCGGTTCGAGGTGGCGGTTCATCAGCGCCATGTTGAACTCGAACTCGAAGTCGGAGAGCGCACGCAGGCCGCGGATGATGGCGTGGGCCCTTTGCTTGTGGGCGAACTCGACGAGCAGTCCGTCGAAGGCCACGACATCGATGCCCGGCATCTTGCCGAGAGTCGCCCGGATGAGGGCCACCCGCTGCTCGGCGGTGAAGAGCGGCTCCTTGGTGGAGCTGAGCGCGACCGCGACCGTGACGAGGTCGAAGAGCTTGGCGGCGCGCAACAGCACATCGAGGTGGCCGTTGGTGAAGGGGTCGAAGGTGCCGGGGTAGATGCAGTGTCTCATGCGGCGTCGGGGCGTTCAGAAAACGCGACGGGGCGGGGGTTGGCGAGCGATTTCACCCGGGGAAACATGCGCGAGGGGATCGGGCGCCGGGGCCGAATCTCCGAGGTTGCCAAGGCCCGGTGCGGCGACTCGACTCGGGCCGTGCTGACCCTGCCCAACCTGCTCACGATTTCGCGCGTGCCCCTGATGTTCATCGTGGTCGGGCTGATGCAGGCGGACTTCGCCCGCAGCGCGACGATCGCCTTCTGGCTCTACATCGCGGCGGCCTTGACGGACTGGTTCGACGGCATGCTGGCGCGCCGGGCCAACCAGGTCTCGCAGTTCGGCCGCTTCATGGACGCGGTGATCGACAAGGTCATGGTGCTCGGCCTGATGGTGGCGTTGATCAACGGCGGCTATTTCCACTTCATGGGCCGGGATTATGAGCTCGTGGCGATGATCCTCTGGATGTGCATCCTCTCGCGCGAATTCGCGATCTCGGGCATGCGCATGGCCGCGGCGATCCGCGGCATCACGATCGAGGCCGACACGAGCGGCAAGGTGAAGACCTTCGTGCAGCTGAACGCCATCGGCTGGATCCTCGGCGCCCGCATGCTCGGGCGCGACTGGGTGCCGCCGGATCAGGGCATCATCGTGACGGTCGTGCACACGATCGGCCTCGGCCTGTATGTGCTGGCCGCCGTGCTCACGCTCACCTCGGGCTGGTCGTATTTCCGGCGCCACGGGCATGTGGTGATGGATTGAGATGCGCCTCCCCGAGCCACGCTGGGCCGCGCGCCTGCCGTCGAGCCTGGTCGTCAACGCGGCCACCCTCGGGCCGCTCGGCCGCAACCTGCCGGCGCCCGGCACCTGGGGTTCCGCGGCCGGCGTTTTCTACGCGCTGCTTTTCTACCGGACGCTGCCCTGGCCGGCGACGCTGGTCTTCACGGGGTTCTTCAGCTGGGTGGCGGTCGCGCTCTGCGGCGAGGCGGAGCGGCGCCTCGGCCGGCGCGACCCGGGCTGCGTGATCCTCGACGAATTTGTCGTGATGCCGCTGGTGTTCATGGGCGGCGGCCGGGCCTTCGGGGGCTACTGGCCGGAGTGGGCGGTGCTGCTGCTCGGTTTCGGGCTCTTCCGGCTGCTCGACATCCTGAAACCCCTCGGCATTGCGCGGCTGCAGCGCTGGCCGGGAGGGTGGGGTGTGGTGGCCGACGACTTCGCGGCGGCGCTCGGGGCCTGCGCGGTGCTGCATGCGGTGGCCTTCCTGCTCGTGCGGCTGTGATACGGACTCCTCCTATTGAGGATTGCCTGAAGAAGTGACCGGGGCGGCATCACGGGTAGGGCGCGACCGCGGGGCGCGCCGCGAGTGAGTATCGGCGGGCCCAGCCGCCGAGGCTTGCGCACTCGTCGCGGTCCCGCCCAGCCGCTGCACGCTTCGCCCCTTCTCTTTGTAAGACCCAATAATACCAAGCACCCGTAGCTAATTGACTTCAGGGTGGGCGTCGGCATCCCCGACGACGCCTGTCGCCGCCGGGGACGGCGGCGACCACCTGCCTGCCCAATAGTCCAGAAGCAAGCGGGCGCGGGTATAAGTTCCGCAGTCTGATTGGCCGCCACCGAGCGGAGCGACATCAGCCCCAAGCACAAAAACCGCAGAAACAGGAGTATCGCGCGGAAAGCGCAGCCGCCTGTCTTCACCTCGCAGGGGGAAAGCTTCGGGATCGATTTCGGAGATTTTCTCCTCCGTGAGCTCGGCGAACTTGTGGCGAGTTGCGGGGCAACCAAGCCAGTCCGGCTGCGCCGGGATGCGCGTCAACCCTTGCGCGTGGCGACCTCGATCACGTCGTGCGGGGCGGCTTCCTTCTGACCGGCGGGCGTCACGCGGACGTAGCGGGCCTTGGCGCGGAGGTCGGCGAGGGTCTTCGCGCCGAGGTAGCCCATGCCCGACTGGATGCCGCCGATCAGGTTGGCCAGCACCTCGTCGACCGAGCCGGAGACCTCCTTGAGGGCCTCGATGCCCTCGGCGGCGGTCTTGCGGTTCGTGTCGCTCTTGTCGTGTCCGTAGCGGGCGGCGGAGCCGGCCTTCATCGCGGCGTGGGAGCCCATGCCGCGGTATTGCTTATAGAGCTTGCCCGAGATCTCCATGATTTCGCCTGGCGCCTCGCGGCATCCGGCGAGGAGTCCGCCGAGGATGACGGCGTCGGAGAGCGTCAGCGCCTTCACGATGTCGCCCGACTTGGTGATGCCGCCGTCGGCGATGAGGCGGACGCCCTTTTTCGCCGCGCCGCGGCCGGCGACGTAGAGGGCGGTGAGCTGCGGGATGCCGACACCGGCGACGACGCGCGTCGTGCAGATCGAGCCGGGGCCCTGGCCGACCTTGATGGCGTTGGCGCCGCAGTCGGCGAGGAACTCGACGCCGCTGCCGCCGGTGACGTTGCCGGCGATGATCGGGAGGGTGGGGAAGGCGCCGCGGATGAGGCGCACCATGTCGCCCACGCCGGCGGTGTGGCCGTGGGCGGTGGAGACGGCGATGCAGTCGACTGCTTCTTCGACGAGGGCGCTGACGTGGGCAATGACCTTGTCGCGGTCGAGTTCGCCGTTGGACTTGCGCACGGGGGAGACCGCGGCGCCGACCACGAGGCGGAACTGGGAATCGCGCGCGGGCTTGCGGCGGGACTTGGCTTCGGCGGTGATGCGCTCGACGTCGGAGCTGGTCACGAGGCCGCGGAGGCGGTCCTGGCCGTCGACGACGAGGATCTTGTGGATGCCGACGTTGTCGGTGAAAAACTTGTCCGCCTCCTTGATCGGGTCGGCGCCCATGTCCTTTTCGGAGACCGTGACGAGTTGCCCGCGGGGCGTCATCACGTCGGCGACTTTCTTGGGCTTGTAACGCTCCTTGACGAGGTTGCCGGAGAGCAGGCCGGTGAGCTTGCCGTTTTCGTCGACGACCGGGAACGTGCGGAAGTCGAAGCGGCGCTGCTCGATCATCTGCAGCACATCGGCGATGGTGGCGGTCGGGGCGACGGTGATGGGGTCCTGGATGAGGCCGTGGATGTGGCGTTTGACGCGCGCGACCTCCTTGAGCTGGTCCTTGGGCGGGAGGTTGTAGTGGATGAGGCCGAGGCCGCCGTTCAGCGCCATGGCGATGGCCATGCGCGACTCGGTGACGGTGTCCATGTCGGACGAGATGACCGGGATCTGAAGCTTGAGGCCGTCGGCGAGGGAGGTGGAGGTGTCCGCGTCCTTGGGCAGGATGTCGCTGAAGAGGGTGGCCAGCGACACATCGTCGTAGGTCAGCGCGTTTGGCGCATGGGCCGAGAAAAAGCGCTCGGCGGGCAGATAGAAGTCGGACTCGGCAACAGCGGACGTGCTCATGGTGTTGCCGCTAGCGAAATATTCCCTGCGCCGGAAAGCTCAACGAGAAACTTTGCCAACCGCGGCTTCGCCCTTTTGCTTGGCGGGGATGTCCTTGCGGCTCAGTCACCGGACCTACCGCCGCCCGCTGCGCCCGCCGCTGCGGACGGCGCACGGGCTGTGGACCGAGCGAGGGGGGCTGTTGTTGCGGACCGAACGTGAGGACGGCCGCATCGGCTGGGGCGAGGTGGCGCCGTTGCCGTGGTTCGGCACCGAGACCCTGGCTGAAGCAGTGGAGGTCGTGGCCAAGCTTGGCGACGAGGTCGATGAGGAGGTTTTGGCCAGGGTGCCCGCACGATTCGGTTGTGTGAGGTTCGGCCTCGCGATGGCGATGGAACCTGATCGGGTCGCCACCGTGCCGGACGGCCGCCTGCCGGTGGCTGCCTTGCTCCCGGCAGGCCGCGAGGTCTTGGCAGAATTGCCCGTGAAACTCGCGGCCGGCTATCTCGCCTTCAAATGGAAGGTCGGAGTGGGGCGCGCGGAGGAGGAACTGCCGCTGTTGGACGATATCCTCGCGCAACTGCCCGCCTACGCGAAGCTCCGGCTCGACGCCAACGGCGCCTGGACACTCCGGGATGCGGCCCGCTGGCTGGAGCGCTGCGCGGAGCGCCCGGTGGAGTTCGTCGAGCAGCCGGTGCGGGCCGCCGACGCGCTGCTCGGCCTGGCGCAGGATTATCCGGTCACGCTTGCGCTCGACGAATCCGTGGCCGGTCTCGCCGCGGCACGGGAATGGCAGGCGCGCGGCTGGCGCGGCGTGTTCGTGATGAAGCCCGCGCTGGCCGGGCCGTTGCCGGAACTCGTCGCTTGGGCCCAGGAGACGAAGCCCGACCTCGTGTTTTCGAGCGCGATCGAGTCGGCCCTCGCCCGGGCGCAGATTCTGCGGACCGTCTTTGCCGGAAAACTCACCCACCGGCCCTTGGGTTTCGGCGTCGGCGGGATATTCGGCGACGCTGCCTGGGACGGGCCGGCGACCGGCCCCCTGATCGATGCCGGTTGGTGCGACCGCGTGAACCCGGAGGCCCTGTGGAACGACGCGAGCTGAGAAGACTCCTCGGCGTGCAGCCGACCGGGCGCTGCGAGCCCGTGCTGGTGCGCGAGGCGCGGCCGGAGAATTTCTTCCGCGCCTTTGCGGCGGCCGTGGCCGGGGACGGGGAGGTTTTCCTGGGCAATCCGCTCTGGAGCGACGGGGAACTGGCCCGTGCGCTGGAGCAGATCCCGACTGCGCGGCCGTTGGAACCGGTGCGGGACCGCGGCTGGGTGATGATCCCGACGGGCGGAACCTCGGGGGGAATCAGGTTTGCGCGGCACGACGGTTTCACTTTGGCGGCGGCCGTGAAGGGGTTCTTGCGTCATTTCGCGCTGCCGCAGGTCAATGCCGTCGGCGTGCTGCCGCTGTTTCATGTCAGCGGATTCATGGCCTGGATGCGCTGTGTGGCGACCGGCGGCGAGCATCGCGCCTGGGACTGGAAGCGGCTTGAAGACGGCGACTGGCCGGAGCTGGCGACGGACCGCCCCTGGGTGATTTCCCTCGTGCCGACGCAGCTCGACCGGCTGCTGCGCCAGCCCTCCGCGGTCGCGCGGTTGAGATCGTTTCGCGTGATCTTCCTCGGCGGCGCCCCGGCTTGGCCGGACCTGCTCGACCGCGCCGCGGCGGCGCGCCTGCGGCTTTCGCTCAGCTACGGCATGACGGAGACGGCGGCGATGGTGACGGCGTTGCGCCCGGAGGAGTTCCTCGCCGGTGAGCGCAATGCCGGATCCGCCCTGCCGCACGTCCGCATCGAGTTGAGCGAAGAGGGCGTCGTGCGTCTGGGTGGATCGTCTCTTTTCCGGGGCTATTATCCCGACTGGCGGCACGAGCGGAAATTCTTCGAGACCGCCGATCTCGGCGAATTCGACCTGCGGCGACGCCTGCACATCGTCGGGCGGCGCGACGCGGCGATCATCACGGGCGGAGAGAAGGTTCATCCGGCGGAGGTCGAGGCCGTGGTGCGCGACGCGACCGGCGTGGTGGACTTTGCCGTCATTGGCCTGCCGGATGCGGAATGGGGCGAGAGGGTTGTGGGAGTCTATCCACGCGGATCGGATTTCGATGCCGTCCGGGCCGAGGCCGCCCTCCGCGCCTTGGCTGCGCCGCGGCGGCCGAAGCAGTTCATTGCGTTGCCGGTCTGGCCGCGCAACGAGGCCGGGAAGTTGAACCGTGTCCGGCTGGTCGAGCTGGCCCAGGCGGAGCTTCGCACTGGCGCGGCGCAGGGAGGCGCGTAGCGTGGCGGAGATGGACAAGGCCGGGATTGCCGCGGTGTTGAACGACATCGCCACGCTGCTGGAATTGAAGGGCGAGAACCCCTTCAAGATCCGCGCGTATTCCAACGGCGCGCGCATCATTGAGACGCTGGGCGAGGAGGAGATCGACCGGCGCGTGCGGGAGCAGTCGCTCGAGGAGGTGAAGGGCATCGGCGAGGCGCTGGCGCAGAAGATCGGCGAACTGCGCACGACGGGGAGGTTGGGATTCCACGAAAAGCTGAAGGCATCGTTGCCGCCCGGGTTGGTCGAGTTGCTGCAGATCCCCGGTGTCGGCCCGAAGAAGATCAGGGTCCTGCACGAGCAGCTCGGGGTCGATTCCATCGCCAAGCTCCGTTCCGCCTGCCAGGCGGGCACGGTCGCCGCGCTGGCCGGTTTCGGGGAGAAGACACAGGCGAAAATCCTCGAGGGCATCGCCAACCGCGAGGCCTACGGGCGGCGGCATCTGTGGTTCGAGGCCTTCGCCGTGGCCGAACCGATCCTCGCCGGGCTGAGAGGACTGCCGCCGGTGAAGCGGGCCGAGCATGCCGGCAGCCTGCGCCGCCGGCTCGAAACGGTGGGCGACCTCGATTTCCTCGTCGCGACCGACGAGCCGCAGCCGATCGTCGACTGGTTTGTGCGCCGGCCGGAGGTGAAGGAAATCACCGCGCACGGCGAGACCAAGGCCAGCGTGCGCCTCGGCTCAGGCCTCCAGGCCGACCTGCGGCTCGTGCCGCCGGAACAGTTCGTCTTCGCGCTGCATCATTTCACCGGGTCGAAGGATCACAACGTCCAGATGCGCGGCCGGGCGCTCGAGCGCGGCCTGAGCCTGAGCGAGTGGGGGCTCGTGCCGGCGGAGGGCGAGGGCACGGCAAGGGAGAAGGCCGAGAAGCTCGGCCGCAAGACGACGGTCAAAAACGAGGCGCAGCTCTTCCGCGCGCTCGGGCTGGCTTTCATCCCCCCGGAACTGCGCGAAGGACAGGGCGAGATCGAGGCGGCCGAAAAGGGCGGACTTCCGGTGCTCATCGAGGAGGCGGACATCCGGGGTGTCTTCCACAACCACACGACGGAGTCCGACGGGCACAACACGCTCGAGGAAATGACGCGCGCGGCCGAGGAACTCGGGCTCGATTACCTTGGCATCGCCGACCACTCGAAATCCAGCTTCCAGGCCCGCGGCCTCGACGAGGCGCGGCTGGCCGCGCAGGTGGCCGCGATCGGGAAGCTGAACGCCTCGGGCCGGTTCCGCACGCATGTCTTCGCCGGAACGGAGTGCGACATCCTGCCCGACGGGCGGCTCGATTTCACCGACGACGTCCTGCGCACCCTGGATTACGTGGTCGCCGCCGTGCACTCCGCCTTCAAGCAGGACCGTGCGAGCCAGACCCAACGCATCATCCGGGCGATCGAGAATCCGCACGTCACGATGCTCGCGCACCCCACCGGCCGCCTGTTGCTCGGGAGGCCCGGTTACGAGGTGGACATGGACAAGATCGTCGATGCCGCCATCGCGAACGGGGTGATCATCGAGCTCAATGCCAGCCCGTGGCGGCTCGATCTCGACTGGCGGCACTGGCGGCGCGCGGCCGGGCGGGGGCTCCTTTGCAGCATCAATCCCGACGCGCACTCGACCGCGCAGCTGGCCTATTTCCGCGCCGGCGTCGCCGCGGCCCGCAAGGGCTGGCTGACGAAGGACGACGTGCTCACGACCCGCCCGCTGGCCGCCGTGAAAAAACACCTCGCGGCGCGCCGCGGTTGACTCCGCGGGGAAGATTGCACGGATTCTCCCACCCTTTCCTTGAGCAAGAAACTTTGCAGCGCCGACCCCAAGGCCAGTTACTTGGCCGCCCAGTCCGAGATCGACACGGCGGTGGCGCGCGTGCTGGCCAGCGGCGCCTACATCCACGGACCGGAGCTGGCGGCCTTCGAGCGCGAGTTTGCCGCTTATCTTGGCGCGGGCGGCGTGGCCGGTGTCGCCAACGGCACCGATGCGATCGAGCTGGGGCTGCGCGCGCTCGGGATCGGAGCGGGCGACCAAGTCGCGACTGTCGCCAACACCGTGACGGCCACGGTCTCGGCCATCGTCGCGACCGGGGCGCAGCCGGTGTTTGTCGACATCGAGGCCGACACGATGCTGATGGACGCCGCGGCCCTTGAGCGGGTGCTGAGGGCCGAGCCGGCGATCAAGGCCGTCGTGCCGGTGCATCTCTACGGACTGCCGTGCGACATGGCGGCGATCCTGGCCGCGACCCGCCACCGCGGCGCAAGGACACTTGAGGACTGCGCGCAAGCGCACGGCTCGAAGATCGACGGACGGATCGTGGGGACGTTCGGCGATCTCTCCGCGTTCAGTTTTTATCCGACGAAAAACCTCGGGGCGCTCGGCGATGCCGGAGCCGTGGCGGGTGGAGAGGCGGCGCTCGTCGAACGCGTGAAATTGCTCCGCCAATACGGCTGGCGCACCCGCTACGTGAGCGACGAGCACGGGCGCAACAGCCGGCTCGACGAGCTGCAGGCGGCGATCCTGCGCGTGCGCCTCGCCCGGCTCGACCGCGAGAACGCCCACCGCGCACGCCTCGCCGCCCTCTACACGGCCGGACTGGCCGGAACGCCCCTTCAGTTGCCGGCCCTACCCGCGGGTCGCACACACACTTGGCATCAGTTCGTGGTGCGAACGCCGCTCCGCGACGCCCTGAGGGCGCACCTCGAGCGGCACGACATCCATTGCAGCGTGCTCTACCCGGCGCCCGTGCACCGGCAACCGGCCTACCGGCAAGCCGCCACGCTGCCGCAGACCGAAAAAGCCTGCGCCGAGGTCCTGTCGCTGCCCCTGCATCCCGGCATCGGGGAGGACGATGTCGCGCGGGTTTGCGCGGCGGTGCGCGAATGGGCCCCGGCCTGAGCGCCGGCATCGGCTCCGTTCACCGTGGGCGGGAGGCCATTTCCCGGTTGTGATTGTCGGGATTGCAGACCACGTTCCCGCTGTCTCCCCGACCCCGAGACCATTGCCGACATGACCGCACCCAGCGCCCCGCACGCGCTCTTCGCTGCCCGCTCGATGAGCACCCACAATCGCGCGGAGATGCGGCAGGCCTTCGACGACGCCCTGAAACTTGCCGACCGCAACCGGCTCACGCTGCGCGTCCCGCACGGGGTGAAGCCCGTGCAGAACAAGCGCGGGATGCATTACCACTACCGCCCGGAAATCTTCATCGGACTGCACGGCTGGACGGACTTCAGTTTTCCGAAGGAGTCGTTCCGCCTCGGTCCGGAAGAAATCTGCGTCATCCCGGCGGGCGTGCCCCATGGGGAGACCGTGCACGCGGGCGGGCCGGACAAGCCATTCCGCAACCTCGTGACCGGCTTCTACAACAACACCGTCAGCGTCCACCTCGCGCACGAGGCCCGGCCCGGCAAACCCGACATCGAGGTGATCGAGTTTTTCGACGCGCCCAACCTCGATGTCTTTCTCATTCTCTCCAACTCGCTCGCGCAGGCGCACGGCATGCACAGCCCGGCGCGCGATTCCGTGCTGAAGGGCCTGCTGCTCGCGCTGCTCGGGCTTTTCCGCAATCTCGTCGAGACCGGCGCCGGCCAGCTGAACAGCGACATCGGCAAGGTTTTCCAGGCGAAATGCCTCGTCCGCGAGCAATTCGCCAATCCCGACCTCTGCGTGCAGCACATCGCCGAGGTGCTGGGCTGCTCGGCGGACTACCTCTCGCACCTCTTCCACGTGGAGACGAAGGAGCGCCTGACGCACTACATCCAGCGCATCCGCATCGAGGGCGCCATCCTTGCGCTCGAGACGACGAAGCTCACCGTCTCCGAAATCGCCTACGCGAGCGGCTTTGCCGACCCGGCGTATTTCGCCCGCGTGTTCAAGCAGCACAAGGGGGTGACGCCGCAGGAATTCCGACTGAGGCTGGAGACGCACCGCCAGCAGGTCGAGGTGCAGCCGAAGACGGTCTACTACGACCGCCTCGATTTCACCCACGGCGTGCCCAAACCGAAAGCGCCCTGATCCGGCGTCAGGCGGTTTTCTCCCCCGGCACCCAGCTCAACGCCACGGCGGCGAGCAGCATCGATCCGCCGCCCAGCATCACGGCGCCGAGGGCGTGGCCGCCGAGCAGGCGCTGCACCGCGGGCCCGAGCAGGGTGGCGGCCAGGATTTGCGGCAGCACGATGAAGAAGTTGAACACGCCCATGTAGAATCCCATCCGGTTCGGCGGGATCGCATTTGCGAGCAGCGCGTAGGGCATGGAGAGGATCGTGGCCCAGCCGATGCCGACGCCGACCATCGAGACGATGAGGAGTTTCGGCTCGTGCACGAAACCGACCGAGAGCAGGCCGGCGCCGGCGCAGAGCAGGCCGACGCGGTGCATGACCTTCGCGGGCACGCCGCGCCGGGCGAACGCGACCAGGGCGAAGGAGACGACGAAGGCCACGCCGTTGTAGGTGGCGAAACACACGCCGCCCCACTCGATGCCGCGCTGGAATTCCGGCGAGCCGGGCTGGCCGCCGAAGATGCCGTGCGCGATCGCCGGTCCGAAGTAGATCCACATGCAGAAGAGGCCGAGCCAGGTGAAGAACTGCACCCACGCGAGGCGGCGCATGACATGCGGCATGTGCCAGATGCCGTGCGCGATCTCGCCCACGAAGCCCAGCGGGGCGGCCGACGGGCCGGCGGGGGCTGCGGCGGGCTCGGGTGGAAATTCCTTCGTGGTGACGATGGTGTAGAGGACCGACAGCAGGTAGACGACGGCGCCGATGTAGAACGCATAGCGCACCGACTGCGGGATGACGCCGGTCTGCGCCACATCCGCCGCCACGCCAAACTGCGTGAGCAGCCACGGCAGCGCGGAGGACAGCACGGCGCCGAGGCCGATGAGGAGGCTCTGCATGGCGAAGCCGACCTGGCGCTGGTGCGGCGGCATGAGGTCGGCCACGAAGGCCCGGAACGGCTCCATGCTGACGTTGACTGAGGCGTCGAGGATCCAAAGCAGCGTCGCGGCCATCCAGAGCGCGCCGGAATTGGGCATAGCGACGAGAGACAGGCTGGCAAGGACGGCGCCGACGAGGAAATACGGGCGGCGGCGGCCGAGCCATTTGTGCCAGGTGCGGTCGCTGTAGTAGCCGATGATGGGTTGCACGAGGAGACCGGTGACGGGCGCGGCGAGCCAGAGATGGGGAATGTCGCTCTCGGCGGCGCCGAGGTATTGGTAGATGGCGCTCATGTTGGCCATTTGGAGGCCCCAGCCGAACTGGATGCCGAAGAAGCCGAAGCTCATGTTCCAGATGGCGGGCAGGGTGAGGGGCTTGAGTTCTCTCATGGGCGGAGGAAGGGCTGAAGGACTGAAGGCTGTAGGCTGGAATTTGCTGACGGGAGAGTGGTTGGCTTGGAGAACGGGCAGGATGGAACGATTCAGCCTTCAGCTCTTCAGCCTTTCACTGTGGCGGCTCGCTGTAATCGCGCACGGGGCGATCGCCGGTGCGGTCGTAGAGTTGGATCCAGTGCGTGAGCGTCTTGACCTTATCGGCGCGGAGTCGGGCCAGGTCATCGGCAGTGAAACGCCAGACCCAGTTGCCGTCCATCGTCCCGGGCCGGTTGAAGGTCGCGGCCGCGGGCAGGTCGAGCAGGTCCTGCATCGGAATGACCGCCAGCCGCGAGACCGTGGAGAGCGCGATGCGGATGAGCGGCCAGGCCGAGCGTGAGCCGCCGAGCTGGAAATAATCGTCGACCTTCGAGGCGTAGGGTTCGGCGAGGGACTCGAGCCAGCCGCGCGCGGTGGTGTTGTCGTGCGTGCCGGTGTAGGCGACGCTGTCCGGCGGATAATAATGCGGCAGGTTGGCGTTGTTGGCGTCGTGGCCGTAGGCGAACTGCAGGATCTTCATGCCCGGCAGGCCGGCGGCGCGGCGGAGGGCGACGACACCGGGTCCGATGTAGCCGAGATCCTCGGCGATGATCCTGGCGTCCGGCAGCGCGACCCGGATCGCCGAGAAGAACGCTGCGCCGGGACCGGTGCGCCACTGGCCGGTGCGCGCGTCGGGCGCGTCGGCGGGGATTTCCCAATAGGTGTCGAAGCCGCGGAAGTGGTCGAGCCGGATGATGTCGTAGAGCTCGAACGCGGCGCGCAGCCGGTCGATCCACCAGACGTAGCCCGTGCCGCGGAGATATTCCCAATCGTAGAGCGGGTTGCCCCAGAGCTGGCCGAGGGCGGAGAAATAGTCCGGTGGCACGCCGGCGACGACCGTGGGTTGGCCGTCGGCGTCGAGTTGGAACACCTCGCGGTGCGTCCAGGTGTCGGCGCTGTCGAGCGCGACGAAGATCGGCACATCGCCGATGATGCCGACGTTGCGCTGGGCGGCGTAGCGGCGCAACCGGTCCCATTGGCCGAAAAAGACGTATTGGTAGAAGGCGTGGCGGTCGGCCTCGCGCTTCACGGCGTCGGGGAAGAGCGCGCGCAGCTGCGGTGTCCAGCGGCGCAGTTCGGCCGGCCAGGTGGTCCAGGGCCGGCCTTGGAAGTGCGCCTTCAACGCCATGAAGTCCGCGAAGGGCTCGAGCCAGCCGGCGTTGTCGCGGCGGAAACCGGCGAAGGAGCCCATGGCGTCGACCTCGTCCTGGCCGCCCGTGAAAAAACGGTCGCTGGCCTTGGCCAGAGCGGTCCAGAAGCGCTCGTAGAGGGCGCCGTAGAACACCTGGCTGGCGGGCAGCGTGCGCAGCGGGACGAGTTCGGTCTCGGTGAGCAGGCCCTCATCCTTCAGCTCGCCGAGGTCGATGAAGTAGGGGTTGCCCGCGCGGCCGGAGAAGAGCTGGTAGGGCGAGTCGCCGAAGCCCGTCGGTCCGATCGGGCAAATCTGCCAGTAGCGCACGTCGGAATCGGCGAGAAAGTCGATGAAGCTGCGTGCGCCCGCGCCGAGGTTGCCGATGCCGAAGTCGCCGGGCAGCGACGAGACATGCGCGAGCACGCCGGCGGAGCGGGAGTTGAGCCAGGATGGAGGTGACGCTTCCATGATCAGAGGGACCGGTTTGGAGAACCACTGATGGCCACAGATGAACACAGACGGAGGTAGGGCGCGGACTCCGTTCCGCGCCGTGAATTGCCGGCGGCGAAGGGACTCGCCGCCCTACCCGAGAAGAGAGCGATGCCGGCGCTATTCATCTGTGTGCATCGGTGTTGATCTGTGGCTTAACCGGATCGGACTTGTTCAGCGGAATTCGAGGGAAAGGGGTTGGCCGTCGTCGGCGATGCGCACGGTGAGGGCACCCTTCGCGGTGCGCGACCAGTGGGCAGAGGCGAGAGACTGGCCGTTCGCGATCACCGCCGAAACGGTGCGATCACCGTGCAGGACGATCTCGAAGTGGCGCGCGGGAGTGCGATGGCTGCCCTCCGAGTGGAGGGTGAGCCTGCCGCCGGAGAACGAAACCGCGGTGCGGCGGAAGACACCGCGCTCGTGGGCGGAGGTGAGGCCGTCGTCCTCATAGAGTGAGCCGGTGGCCGCGCCGGAAGCGTCGGGATAGATGTCGAAGCGGAGCGGATCCCACGGCTTCTCGCCGGTGTGGCTCATCGCCACGGTGGAGGGGATGATGGAGCCGGCGCGGACGTAGAGCGGCAGATGGTCGAGGGGCGCCGGCACGACGTGCGTCCGGCCGCCTTCGACCGGGGCACCGGTCCAGAAGTCGAACCAGTTGCCGGCGGGCAGGTAGACCTCGCGCTCGCGCTGCGCGGCACGGGTGACGGGAGCGGCGAGGAGGGCGTCGCCGACCATGAACTGGTCGTCGATCGTGGCGGTGTTCTCGTCTTCCTGGAAATTCAGCACGAGGGGGCGGAACAGCGGGACGCCGGTGCGGTGGGCCTCCTCCATCGTGGTGTAGAGGAACGGGAGCAACTGGTAGCGGAGCTTGATGAACTTCCGCGCGATGCCCTCGTAATAGGCCCCGAAGCGCCACGGCTCCTTGTCGTAGCTGTCGATGGCGGTGTGGTTGCGGAAGAAGGGCGAGAAGGCCGCGATCTGGTAGGAGCGGGCGAGCAGCTCGCCGTCGCCGCGGCCGATGAAGCCGGGGATGTCGGCGCCGATGAAGGGCTGGCCGCTGAGGCCGAGCGAGGCGAACATCGGGACGTTGAGCGAGAGCGAGGCGAAGGTGGCGTTGTTGTCGCCGGTCCACTTCACGGCGTAGCGCTGGATGCCCGCGTAGCCGGCGCGTGTGATCACGAACGGGCGGCGGTCGGGCTGGAGGCGCTGGAGGCCCTCGTAGGTGGCGCGGGCCATGTTCAGCGCGAAGGTGTTCCGCATGCCGTTGTAGGGCGTGCGCTGGCCGAGGTCGTCGAAGCGGATGTGCTCGTGGCGCTTGCCGGTGGGATCGAGGAAGTCGGCCGGCTCGTTCATGTCGGTCCAGATGCCGGCGATGCCGGCGTCGGTGAGCGTCCGGTGCCAGTCGCCCCACCAGCGGCGGGCCTCCTCCTTGGTGTAGTCGACGAAGACGGATTTGCCGGGCCAGACTTCGCCGACGTAGACGGTGCCGTCGGTCTGGCGGAGGTAGTAGTCCTTCTCGGCGCCCTCGTCGTAGACCGGGTAGCCGCCCTCGGGCTGGAACTTCACGCCGGGGTCGACGATGGTGATGAGGCGGACGCCCTTGGCGGAAAGGGAGCGGGCGAGGCCGGCCGGGTCGGGGAAGCGTGTCTTGTCCCAGGTGAAGACGCGGTAGCCGTCCATGTAGTGGATATCGAGATGGATGACGTCGAGCGGGAGATCGTGCGCGCGGTATTTGTCCGCGATGTGCTCGACGAGTTTGTCCGGATAATAGCTGTAGCGGCTCTGCTGGTGGCCGAGGGACCACAGCGGCGGCAGCGGCATGCGGCCGGTGAGCTCGGTGTAGCGGCTGACGACTTTCTTGAGCGCCGGCCCGGCGATGAAATAGTAGTCCAACTCGCCGCCGTCGGCGGTGTAGTTGGCGGATTCCTGGGTGAGGTGGCCGAACTCGAAGGTGGAGCGCCAGGCGTTGTCGTAGAAGAGGCCGTAGGCGACGCCGTGCTCGAGGCCGAGGTAGAGGGGGATGCTCTGGTAGATGGGGTCCGTGCCCTCGACGTAACCGGGCGTGTCGGAGTTCCACATCGTGAATTTTCCGCGCCGCTTGTCCAAGCGGGCGGCCTTTTCGCCGAGGCCGTAGAAGTGCTCGTCGAAGCCGAGCTTCTTGGCGGCGCCGACGGCGCCGGTCTTGGCGTCGCGCGCCATCGGGCGGGCGTCGGCGTTGAGGACGCGGCCGGTGGCGGCGTCGCGAAATTCGATCAGGAGGGGCGCGCGGCGGATGACGACATGGAGCTCGCCGGTGCCGAGCGTGACGGCGTCGGCGTTTTCCTGGACGGTGAAAGGGGTTTTCGGCCACTCGGTCCGCGCGATGGCCCAGGAGTGGTCGAGGGCGGCGGTCTGGCCGGCGAAGAGGGTGCGGACGCGCACGAGGTCTGGCGCGAGGACGGAGAGCGTCACGCTGGCGCCGTCGGCGCATTGCAGCCGCAGGCCTTGGGCGGTGCGGGCGACCGAGGCGACGGCCCCGATCGGCTGGAGGCTGGTGTGATCAGCCGCGAGGATGGCGGCGTGGCCGACGAGGAGCGAGCTGGCGAGGGTGCACACGAGGAGACGCACGGCGGAACGGGGGTTGGCGCAGAGCTGCGCGGAGATAACGCGGCCACCAGTGTGGTGCTGGTGGCCGCGCGGAAACAAACAGGGACGGTGTCCCGTGCGATCAGAACTTGTAGGAAGCGCCGATCGAGTAGGAGGCGCCGTAGCGCTGGTAGTCCTGGATGTAGCGGACATCGGCGCCGGAAGTCGCCACCAGGGGCTCGTCCGTCAGGTTGTAGGCCTGCGCGATCAGGGTGAGGCCCTTCAGCATGCTGTT
>PNKG01000023.1 GCA_013822585.1 Opitutus sp.
GATCCCCCTCGTCGTCCGCCTCGAGGGCAACAACGTCGTGGCCGGCAAGCAGACCCTCGCCGAGTCCGGCCTCAGGATCGAGTCGGCCGACTCCATGGCCGACGCCGCCCAGAAGATCGTCAAACTCGTCGCCTGAGACCCGAGACAGTTGAGAGATGAGAGCTGAGAGTTGAGAGACCGAACTCCTCCAGCCGCCCCACTCTCAACCCTCAACCCTCAACTCTCAACTCCTTCCTCCATGTCCATCATCGTCTCCGAAAAAACGCGCGTCCTCGTCCAAGGCATCACCGGCGAGTTCGGCGGCCGCCACACCAAGCTCTCCCTCGACTACGGCTCCGCCATCGTCGCCGGCGTCACGCCCGGCAAGGGCGGCCAGTTCTTCGGGCACAACGGCCACAAAGTCCCGATCTTCAACACCGTCGCCGATGCCGTGGCCGCCACCGGCGCCACCGCCTCCGCGGTGTTCGTCCCGCCGCCCTTCGCCGCCGACGCCATCCTCGAGGGCGTCGACGCCAACCTCGACCTCTGCGTCGCCATCACCGAAGGCATTCCAATCCGCGACATGATCCAGGTGAAGCGCGCCATGACCGGCAAGAAGACGCGCCTCATCGGCCCGAACTGCCCCGGCATCGTCACGCCCGGCAGCGGCAAGGATTCTTCCGGCGGCTGCCGCATCGGCATCGCCCCCGGCTACATCCACAAGAAGGGCCATGTCGGCGTCGTCTCCCGCTCCGGCACCCTCACCTACGAGGCCGTCTGGCAGCTCACCGTCAAGGGCATCGGCCAGTCCACCTGCGTCGGCATCGGCGGCGACCCCGTCAACGGCACCTCGCACCTCGACGTGATCAGGATGTTCAACGACGACCCCGACACCTGGGGCATCATCATGATCGGCGAGATCGGCGGCAGCGCCGAAGTCGAGGCTGCGCGCTGGATCAAGGCCAACTGCAAGAAGCCCGTCGCGGGCTTCATCGCCGGCGCCACCGCCCCCGCGGGCCGCCGCATGGGCCACGCCGGCGCCGTCGTCGGCGGAGCCGAGGACACCGCCGCCGCCAAGATCGCCGTCTTCAAGGAGTGCGGCATCGAGACCGCCGCGACGCCCTCCGACATGGCCGACGCCCTCATCCGCGCCGCCCAGCGCTCGGGCATCAAGCTCGCCTGAAACATCTGCAGACCGGGTGCCCTCACCCGGCTTCAATCTCCCCAAGGCCGGGCCTCAAGCCCGGCCTTCTGTTTGTCTGCTGAATAAATCTCTTCGGCCCGGATTCCGAGATTCAACCTGTGGCGCGTGACCGCAGGAGCGGCTTGATGCCGCGACAGAAAGTTCGCCGCGGTCGGATATCGGATCGCGGCGCAAAGCCGCTCCAGATTCGGCAATCGCGGAATCCGGGTTCATACCAGCATCCGCTTGCTTCTGGACTATTGGGCAGGCAGGTGGTCGCCGCCGTCCCCGGCGGCGACAGGCGTCGTCGGGGACGCCGACGCCCACCCTAAAGGCAATTAGCTACGGGTGCTTGGTATCAGACAGCATTTTTGGGCTTTGTGGTTCGGGCTTGCTGCCCAGCGCGTCACCCAGCGGCGAATTGACACCGCTCCGACTTGGAGCAACTTCCGCGTCATGCAATCGCTCACCGCCGTCATCTATCCGGCCCCGGAGGGCAAGTGGTTCGTCGCCTTCAACCCCGAGACGGGCACCACCACCCAAGGCCGCACCCATGACCAGGCCCTGAAGAATCTGCGCGAGGCGACCGAGCTGTATCTTTCCGAGTTTCCCCTGAAGTCCTCACGGCGTGCCGTCATGACCACTTTCGAGGTCGCCGCCGCCGATGCCTGACCTGCCGGGAGTCTCCGGCCGCCGGGCCGTCCGCGCCTTGGAGCGGCTGGGCTTCACTCTCCTTCGCCAGAAAGGCAGTCACGCCATCCTGCGCCGTGGGACAAGAGGCTGCGTCGTGCCGATGCACCGCGAGATCAACCCTTGGACGCTCAACGGCGTCCTGCGCCAAGCCGGAGTCGATGCCGAGGAGTTTCTGGCCGCCCTCAAATGAATTTTGCCGGCACCTGATACCAGCATCCGCTCGCTTCTGGACTATTGGGCAGGCAGGTGGTCGCCGCCATCCCCGGCGGCGACAGGCTCGTCGGGGATGCCGACGCCCACCCTGAAGTCAATTAGCTACGGGGGCTTGGTATGATAAGTCCCAACACGCCCACTCGCCGCTTGAGCTGCCGGCCGCCTGCGCCTTGCCTGAGCGAATGAAATTCACCGGCCTCGTGCCCATGCTCCCGGTGCAGAACCTTCCGGGCCAGCATTGCCTACTACGAGAAGCTCGGTTTTGAGGTCGAAAATCGCGAGGACTCCTGGGGCTGGGCCCTGCTGAGCTTCGGCACCCGCCGGCTGATGCTCGACCAAACCATCGCCCAAGGCCCGCAGGCCGCCCGGCGCGCCGTCGTCTACCTCTACCCTGACAACGTGGCTGCCTATCATGGCAAACTCCGCAAAGCCGGCATCGCCGTGCCGGACCTTGCCACCACTTTCTACGGCATGCGCGAGTTCCGCCTCCTCGATCCCGACGGCAACCAGCTTTGGATCGGCCAGCCGGAGGCCAAGGCCTGAACGGGCGCGATCGAGGCCGCCGAGTTTCAGGTTGGCGTCCCCCGGCGGCCCGCCCAACCTGCCGTCACCGCCGTGGCCAAGAAGAAACCCACTCACTCCCATGCTCCGCGTCCCGCTTCCCGCCGCCTGCCGTGGTCCGGCATCCGGCTCTTTGCCATGGATGTCGACGGCGTGCTGACCGACGGCACGGTGCGCATCCATTCCGACGGCACGGAATCAAAGGGCTTCTCCATTCTCGACGGCATGGGGCTGGCCCGCCTCCGCAAGGCCGGCTTGGCCCTCGCGTGGATCTCCGGCCGCCCTTCCGAAGCGACCTCCGCCCGCGCACAGGAACTGCAGATCGCCCACCTCATTCAAGGCCGCACCGACAAGCTCCTCGCCCTGCAGGAGCTCGCCCTCCAACTTGGCCTGAAGGCCGCGGAGGTCTGCTACATGGGCGACGACGACATCGACGCTCCCGCCATCGCGTGGGCCGGCATCGGCGTGGCACCCAGGCAGGCCATGCCGGCGGCATTGTCGGCGGCGAAGTTTGTCCCGGCGCGCGAAGCCGGCCACGGCGCCGTGCGCGAAGTCTGCGAACAAATCCTCGCCGCGCGCAGTCCGAAGTGATTCTGTGAGTTCACTCGCCACATTTCCGAGGTGGTCGCCGACGTCCCGGCGGCGACCAGCACCCAAGCCAGCCGCCCGATCGGTGCCGTCGAGGGTGCCGGCGCCCACCCTTTGGTTCTTCGCGCTACTGCTCGCTGCCACCGCCCCCGCCCAGGTCTCCACCCGCATCTCCTCCGACGCCCCGGTGGTCAACTTCCGCCTCCCCACCTTCACCCCCGAGGGCCACCGCGAGTGGCTCGTGCGCGGCACCGAGGCGCGCATGCGCAGCCCCGAGGAGATCGATGTCCGCGAGCTGACGCTGACCGTCTTCGCCGGCGACGCCACCGACAAGATCACCACCATGATCCTCGCTCCCGTGGCCAAAGTCCTGCCGGACGACCGCACGGTCACCGGCCCCGAGAGCATCCGCGTGATCAACGACGAGTTCGAGGCCAGCGGCGCCGAATGGCGCGTGCACCAGGCGGCCGAGCGGACCGTCGAGATATCCATGCGCCGAAACGTGCGCGTGACTTTCCGCGCCGAACTGAAAAACCTCCTCCAATGACGCCCGTCCGCCTCGCCCTCCTCCTCGCCGCGCTCGCCGGCGCCGCGTCCGCCCAGAATGCGCCGGAACAGCCCACCGTGATCGAGAGCCAGCACCTCGACATGCGGAGCACCGAGACGGAGACGACCTCCCTCTTCACCGGCAGCGTCGTCGTCACCGGCACCAACCTGCGCCTGACCTGCGACCGCCTCGAGGTCGTGGCCCTGCGCCAGAAGGACGCCAGCGCCACCATCGGCAAGTTCGAGCGGTTCCGGTCGCTCGTAGCCGAAGGGAGCGTCCGCATCGTCCAAGGCGACCGCGAGGCCGCCTGCGGCAGGGCCGTCGTGCTGCCCGGAGACGACAAGATCACCCTCTCCGACCGCCCCGTCGTCACCGACAAGGGCGTGGGTTGGACTTGGACCGGCGACGAGCTCCTGCTCCTCCGCGGCGAGCGTCAGGTCCGCGGCACCAACGTCCGCATTGTCGGCCCGCCGGTGAAGGATCTCGGATTCGACAAAGCCAAGAAAGTCGAAGGCACGCCCGAGACGCCGAAACAGTTGTGAGCAAGCCTTCGATTCATCGTTCCCGGAAGGCTCGGCCACTGCCGAGCCGCGGCCCGGCGGTAGCCGGGCCCTCCATCGCCCGACTCGCATGACCGCCGCGCCCCAGTTCGAAATCCGCACCGAAGGCCTGGTCAAGACCTACGGCCAGCGCACGGTCGTCAACGGCGTCGCCGTCCGCGTGGCGGCGGGCGAGGTCGTCGGCCTGCTCGGCCCCAATGGCGCGGGCAAGACCACGACGTTCTACATGGTCGTCGGCCTCGTGCCCGCGACCAGCGGCCGGGTCTTCATCAGCGGCCACGACGCCACCCACCTGCGCATGCACCGCCGCGCGCGGCTCGGCGTCGGTTACCTGCCGCAGGAGGCCTCCATCTTCCGCAAGCTCACCGTGGCCGAGAACATCCTCGCCATCGTCGAGACGCTGCGCGGTGTGTCGGCGAAGGACCGCAGCGCACTGGTGAAGCACCACCTCGACGAGTTGAGCATCGGCCACCTCGCCGGCCAGCCGGCCTACACGCTCTCCGGCGGCGAACGCCGCCGCCTCGAGATCGCCCGCGCCCTCGTCACCCGCCCCCGGTTCCTGCTGATGGACGAGCCCTTCGCCGGCGTCGACCCCATCTCCGTCGCCGAAGTGCAGAAGATCATCCTCGAACTCAAGCAGCGCGGCATCGGCGTGCTCATCACCGACCACAACGTCCGTGAAACCCTGCGCATCGTCGACCGCGGCTACATTATCCACAAAGGCCGCGTGATGACCGAGGGCACGGGCGAGTTTCTCATCCACGACCCCCAGGCCCGCGAACTCTACCTGGGCAAGGATTTCAACCTGTAGCTCGCGGCGATCGGCTTCCCGCCCCCTGAACCCGGATTCCGGGATTGAACGCCGCCCTTCCGCCCGCGCTGCTCCCCGGAGCAAGCTCCGGGGAGGGCGGATTCTCGCTGGCGCTCGGAACTACGCGCGGCTGGCCCAGCCCCGCTGGCGCGGGACTGGCCGGGCGGCGTCCTCATCTCATACCAAGCACCCGTAGCTAATTGACTTTAGGGTGGGCGTCGGCGTCCCCAACGACGCCTGTCGCCGCCGGGGACGGCGGCGACCACCTGCCTGCCCAATAGTCCAGAAGCAAGCGGGCGCTGGTATCACTTGGGAAACCCCGCAGCAAGCTGCGGGGAATGGGGCGGCATTCAACCTGCGGCGCGTGTCTGGAGGAGCGGCTTCGCGCCGCGACAGAAAAGTCCGCCGCAATCGCAGGCCGGATCGCGGCACAAGGCCGCTCCCTGTTGCTGCAGGTCCGGCAATCGCGGAATCCGGGATAATACCAACGCCCCTTTGCCCTTGGACCATGGAGCGCGATCTCGTGGGTAGGGCACGACCGCCGGGCGCGCCGCAAGGACGTTCGCGGCCAACGCGGCGGCGATGAGTGTGAAGCCTCGGCGGCGACGAGTGCGACGCCTCGACGGTCCGGCGCTGCCGCACCAAAGCCGGAAAGCGTGGGGCGATCGGCCTTACGCCGCGACTATTCCGTGCGCCGAAGAGGCTGTCGGTGTCGGAGCGCAAGCCCCTTCCACACTTCAGACTATCGCGGAATCCAGGATCAGCGCTCCTCGGCCCGTTCAGCTCGTCACTTCCTGGCGCGCCTTCTCGGCCAGCGCCGTGGAGAGGTAGCGTTCGCCGAAGCTCGGTGCCACGGTGACGATGGTCTTGCCCGCGTATTCGGGGCGCTTCGCCAGTTGCAGCGCGGCCCACAGGTTCGCGCCGGTGGAGATGCCGCCGAGAATGCCCTCCTTCAGCGCCGCCTCGCGCGAGGTGGCGAACGCGTCGTCGTCGGCCACCGTGATGACCTCGTCGATGATGGCGCGATTCAGCACCTTCGGCACGAAGCCCGCGCCGATGCCCTGGATCTTGTGTTTGCCGGGCGCGCCGCCGGAGATGACCGGGCTGGCCGCCGGTTCGACGGCGACGGTGTGCAGCGTGGTCCGAGATTTGATGACTTCGGAAACGCCGGTGATCGTGCCGCCGGTGCCGACACCCGCGACGAACGCGTCGATTCTGCCGCCGGTCGCCGCCCAGATTTCCTCGGCCGTCGTGCGGCGGTGCACCTCGGGGTTGGCCGGGTTCTCGAATTGCTGCGGCATGAAACCCTTGTCGCCCTGCTGGGCCACGATCTCGTTGGCCTTGGCGATGGCGCCGCGCATGCCCTCGGCGCCCGGCGTGAGCACGATCTCGGCGCCGAGCATCCGCAGTAGCACACGGCGCTCGACGGACATCGTCTCCGGCATGGTGAGGATCAGCTTGTAGCCGCGCTGCGCCGCCACGAACGCCAGCGCGATGCCGGTATTGCCGGAGGTCGGCTCGACGATGACAGTGCCGGGCTTGATCTTCCCGTCGCGCTCGCCGGCCTCGATCATGGCGCGGCCGATGCGGTCCTTCACGCTGGCGAGCGGATTGAAGAATTCCGCCTTCACGTAGACGTCGGCTGCCAAGCCGGCAGCCAGACGGTTGAGCTTGATCAAGGGAGTGTGGCCGACCGTGGCGACGATATCGTTAAAGGCTAGTGAGGACATGACCTTTAGGCAAAGCATATCAAGGCCGGCGTCAAACGCCGAATTTGTCACATTTGGCCGTCTTGGCCGCGACTGCCTCAGATGTAATACATCTCGGCCTCGGGCTTGGCGGCCATCGCCTCCAGCGTGTGGGCACGGGCTCGGGCGACGGCGGCGGCGCGGATCTCGTTCCAAATCTGCTTCATCTTGCGGCCGGAGCGGCCGTCGAAGTTGCCGCTCAATTCCATCAGATCGCCTTCGACCGCCTGCACGATGTCGAACAAGGTGATCTGGTCCGGCGAGCGCGCGAGCAGGAAGCCGCCCTGCACGCCGCGGCGGCTGACGACCAGCTTGGCGTTCTTCAGTTCGCCGAGCATTTGCGCGAGGAAATTCGCCGGCACGGCCTCGACGGCCGAGAGATCATCGATGCGCACCGGCTCCCCCCTCTCGTAGTGGCGCGCGAGTTCGCAGAGGATGCGGCAGGTGTAGTCGAGTTTGACCGGGATTTTCAGAGCGCGAACAGCTAGCAGCGGCCGGCGCCCGCGTGCAACCCTTTTGCCGCCGGCCGTCCGTCAGCCGAGGCGCTCCCGAACCCGCTCGTGCAGGTGGAAGCGGGTGAATTCCGGCACCGCCTCCAACGACCCGAGCGCAAGCATCACCCGCCACCCGCCCGTGACGAACCATGTTCCGGCCAGCGCGTCCAGCTGCTGAGCAGGCGCTGCTCACGGCCTTCCGCAAGGCTGCGGGGGCGCAAGCTCCGCCGCATGGCCTGCTCATCGCCCGGCATGGCCGCCCGGATCGCCAGCGCCGGAGCAGGTCGTTCAATCGCCGGGGCGATCAGATCGTGTAATCGGCAAACTCGGCGCGCACGGTGTCGCCGGGCGGCAGCAGCATTCCGGCGGCGACCGTCGCGTGCGTGTCGGCGTCGATCAGGATGAAGGAGCCGGTGAGGCGGTTCGCAGCGTAGCCGTCGAAGAAGAGCGGCTTCGCCGTGCGCAGGCGCACTTCGCCGAGGTCGTTCAGCGCGAACTCGGCCGGCGCGGCGCTCGCCTCGAAAGCCTCGAGATCAAGCCGGTGCGTGAGCTCGGTCACGAGCGCGGGCGTGGTGTGCGTGGTGTGCTTGAGCAGAAATTTCCGTCCGCGCGCGAGCGGACGCGGATGCATCCAGCAGAGTTGCGCGCGCAAATCCGTCGCGCCTCCGGGCAAGGCGTCCGGCACGACGACCATCGAGCCGCGGGAAACGTCCACGTCGTGCTCGAGCACCAGCGTGACGGACTGCGGCGCGAAGGCCTCGGCGAGATCGCCGTCGAGCGTGTGGATGCGCTTCACGCGCGTCGTGACGCCGGCGGGCAGCACGAGGACCTTGTCGCCTCTGCGGATGATGCCGCCGGCGATCTGGCCGCTCACGCCGCGGAAATCGTGCAGCGTGCCGTCGTCGGGACGGTTCGGCCGGTTGACCCATTGCACGGGCAGGCGGAACTGCCCGAGGTTGTGATCGCTGCCGATGTGCACGGTCTCGAGGTGCGCGAGCAGCGTGGGCCCGGCATACCACGGCGCGTGCGGCGACGGCACGACGACGTTGTCGCCGTTGAGCGCACTGAGCGGGAGGAACTTCACGTCGCGGATGCCGAGGCGCGGGAGGAACTCCTCGAACTGCGCGCGGATCTCGGTGAAGCGGGCCTCGCTCCAATCGACCAGGTCCATCTTGTTCACCGCGACGACGAGATGCGGGATGCGCAGCAGGCCGGCGATGGCGGCGTGGCGGCGGCTCTGCTCGATGACGCCGGCGCGGGCGTCCACGAGCACGATGGAGAGGTTGGCCGTGCTGGCACCCGTGACCATGTTGCGCGTGTATTGGACATGGCCGGGCGTGTCCGCGACGATGAAGCGACGGCGCGGCGTGGCGAAGTAGCGGTAGGCGACGTCGATGGTGATGCCCTGCTCGCGCTCGGCACGCAGGCCGTCGGTGAGGTTGGCGAGGTTGACGCGGCCGCCGCCGGTGAGGTCGGCGGAGCGCTCGAGCGCCTCGACCTGGTCGTCCATCAGCGACTTCGAGTCGTAGAGGAGCCGGCCGATGAGCGTGGACTTGCCGTCGTCGACGGAGCCGCAGGTGTTGAAGCGCAGGAGGTCGACCTGCGGCGGGCGGGAGATCGGTTGGATCATCTTAGAAATAACCCGCCTTCTTGCGGTCCTCCATCGCGGCCTCGGAGGCGCGGTCGTCGGCGCGGGCGCCGCGCTCGGTGACGCGAGCCGCGGCGACTTCGGCGATGATGTCGTCCACGTGATCGGCCGGCGACTCGATCAGGCCGGTGGAAATGATGTCGCCGATGGTGCGGACCCGGACGCGGAGCTGCTCGACCCGTTCACCGGGCTGCGGGGGCACCAGATCCGTGACCGGCAACCATTGGCCGCCCCGGCGCACACAACTGCGCTCGTGGCTGAAGTAGATGCCCGGCACCTCGAGCCGCTCGCGCCGGATGTATTCCCAGACGTCGAGTTCGGTCCAGTTGCTGAGCGGGAAGACGCGCATGTTCTCGCCGGGGCTGAGGCGCGCGTTGTAGAGGTTCCAGAGTTCGGGCCGCTGGTTCTTCGGGTCCCATTGGCCGAACTGGTCGCGGTAGCTGAAGAAGCGCTCCTTCGCGCGGGCCTTCTCCTCGTCGCGCCGCGCGCCGCCGACGAGGCAGTCGAAGCGGAACTCCTCCACCGCCGCGAGCAGCGTGGGGATCTGCAGACGGTTGCGGGAAATCTCGCCCTTGGCCGGCGTGGCGATGCCCTGCGCGATGGCGTCCTCGACCTTGCGCACGATGAGGCGCGCGCCGAGCTGGGCGGCGCGGCGGTCGCGGAATTCGTTCAGCTCCGGGAAGTGGTGCCCGGTGTCGACGTTGAGCAGCGGCATCGGCAGCTCCGAGGGGCGGAACGCCTTCTCGGCGAGGCGCAGGAGGCAGATCGAGTCCTTGCCGCCGGAGAACAGGATCGCCGGGCGGTCGAACTCGCCCGCGACTTCGCGCATGACGTGGATCGCCTCGGTCTCGAGCCAGTCGAGATGATCGAGATGGTAGGAGCTCATCGGGCTGCCGCCTCCGCGCCGACGCCGGCCAGCGCGCGGCGGCCCCAGGCGGCGTGCAGGCCGCACTCGCGCTTCGCGTCGCCCTTGGCGGGATCGTAGTAGTCGTGCTCGTTGGGCAGGCCGTGTTCGCGCAGGTAGACGTCCAACTGCGCGTCGTTCCACTCAAGGAACGGACTCACCTTGAGCGTCCGGAAATTCCCGTCCCACGTCACGAGGTCGAGTCCGGCGCGGTCGGGGGTCTGGTCGCGGCGGAGCGCCGTGAGCCAGACGGTCGGCGCGAGTTCCCTCATGCCGCGTTGGAACGGCTCGAGTTTCATCTGCGCGCTGAACGCCTTCATCGCGGGCTCGTCGGCCGGGTCCGGCACGGGGCCGTGGAGGGCTTCGCGGTGCGCGACGGTCACGCGCGGCAGGAAGGCGTGGACGTTGAGCCGCAGCTTCGCGCGCAACTGCTCGGCGTGGCGGTAGGTCGCGGGCCGGTTGTAACCGTGGTCGACCCAGAGCACGCGGATGTCGGGCTGCGCCTGCGTGGCGAGGTGGAGGATCGCCGCCTCGTAGGGGCGGAAATTCGTGGAGACGATCGCGCGGCCCGCGCCGTGCTGGATCGCCCAGCGGGCGACCTCGGGCGGCGTGCGGGTGCGCAGCTCGTTGTTCCACTGTGCGAGTTGGTTGGCGGCAGGGGGCTGGCTCATGAGTTGGCGGCGGAAAGTCCGGGCAGGATGGCGCGCTGGGCGAAACGGCCGAAGCGCTCGCCGGGCAGGCGCTCGTCGCGCCAGCGGCGCAGGAGGGGCGCGAGTTCCTTCATCAGGTCCTCGCGCTTCACGCTGGCGCGGAATTCGTGGTTGAGGCTGAGGCTGGCTTCGTCGCCGCCGACGTAGACGTTGTATTTGTTCGGCGCGCGGCCGACGAAACCGATCTCGGCCATATAGGGACGGGCGCAGCCATTCGGGCAACCGGTCATGCGCACGATGATTTCCTCGCCGGCGAGGCCGAGGGCGGCGAGCTCGCGCTCGAAATCGTCGAGGATGCCCGGCAGCGCGCGCTCGCTCTCGGCGAGACCGAGACCGCAGGTGGGCAGCGACGGGCAGGCCATCGACGCGCGGCGCACGGCGGCGGCCTGGTTCTCCACCGCGACGCCATGCTCGGCGAGGAGCGCGCCGATGTCGGCGCGGGCGGCCTCGGGAATGTGCGCGAGGAGGAGATTCTGCGAGGGCGTGAGGCGGACCTCGACGCGGTGTTTTTCGACGATGCGGCGCAGCGCGGTCTTGAGCTGGCGCGCCGGCGTGTCCTGCACGCGGCCGGCCTCGACGTAGAGGCCGAGGAACCAGCGGCCGTCGCTCTGGCGGTGCCAGCCGAAGAGGTCGCCCTGCTTGGTGAAGCGCATGGGGCGCGGCTCCCCGAGCTTGAAGCCCGCGCGCGCCTCGACCTCGGCGCGGAACCACGCGGCGCCTTTTTCCGCGAGCACGTATTTGAGGCGGGCGTGCTTGCGGTTGGTCCGGTCGCCGTGGTCGCGGTAGGCGGCGAGCACGGCCTTCGCCACGTCCACGAGATGCGCGCGCGGGAAGTAGCCGAGCACGTCGGCGACGCGCGGGAAGGTCGCCTTGTTGCCGTGCGACATGCCGAGGCCGCCGCCGGCGAGGAGATTGTAGCCGAGCACGCGACCGGGATTCGCCGGATCGGCGAGGGCGACGAAGCCGAGGCAGTTCGTGAACACATCGACGTCGTTCAGGGGCGGGATGGCGAACGCGGTCTTGAACTTGCGCGGCAGGTAGGTGCGGCCGTAGAGGGGGTCCTCGGCGGGCGCCTGTCGGCCGAGGTTCAGTTCGTTGCCGTCGACCCACATCTGGTGGTAGGAGGTGGCGCGCGGCAGCAGCTCACGCGAGACCAGCTCCGAATCGGCCAGCACTTCGTCGACGAGCGGCGAAGTCGACGGCGTGGATGGCGCCATGACGTTGCGGGCGACATCGCCGCACGCGGCCAGCGTGGTCGAAAGCGCGTCGTTGATCGCCTTGAGCAGCGGACCGAGGCCGCGCTTCACGACGCCATGCCACTGGAACGCCTGGCGCGAGGTGATGCGCAGGGTGTTGTTGCCGTAGCGCGCCGCCAGGTCGTCGAACACCAGATACTGTTCCGGCGTCACGATGCCGCCAGGCAGCCGGTTTCGGATCATGAAGATGTATTCCTTGCCGGTCTTCCGCTTGTCGCGGTCGTCCTGCTGGTAAAAGCCGTGGAACTTGATGAACTGCTCGTCGTCGTCGGAGAAGCGGAGGGCTTCGGGATCGGCGAGCGTGGCGGCGATGTCGCCGGCCAAGGTGGGATCGCGCTGCTTGAGCCACTCGTTTTTCGCGAGCACGGGCACGGGAGAAATTGAAGGGGTATCGGACATGACACACCCGACGAAAACACACCGTTGACGAAAGGCAAAAGATAAATAAGTCATAGGTCATGTCCCATGTCATGTTTCATCCACCGGTGCCTGGTTACGTCTGGATCGTCGGCGCGGGACCCGGCGCGGCTGACCTGATCACGGTCCGCGGCCTGAAGGCCCTGCAACAGGCCGAGGTGGTGCTGCATGACGACCTCGCGGGACGAGAGCTGCTCGCCCATTGCCGTCCGGGCACAGAATGCCTCTACGTCGGCAAGCGCGCCGGCAACCACTCCGCCACCCAGCACGAGATCAATTGGCTGCTCGTCGCCCACGCGCGGGCTGGCCGGGGGGTCGTTCGGCTCAAGGGCGGAGATCCGTCCCTTTTCGGTCGTTCGGGTGAGGAAACCGACGCCTTGCGCCGCGCGGGCATCCCCCACGAGATCATCCCGGGCGTCACCGCCGCGTGCGCCTCGGCGGCGGCGGCGGGCATCAGTCTCACGCAGCGCGGCGTGGCCTCCACGGCGATATTCACCACGGGTCACGAGTGCGCGGAAAAATCCTCGCGCTCCGTCGCGTGGGAGGCGCTCGCGCAACCCGGCGCCACGCTTTGCGTCTACATGGGCACGCGGCGTTTCGGGGAAATTGCCCGAAAACTCCAAGCCTCCGGACTCGCGGCCGACCTGCCCGTGCTGATCGTCAGCCACGCCTCGCGGCCCAACCAGGTCATCCGCACCGGCACTCTCGAAACCGCCGCCGCGCTCGCCGCCGACGCGGAGGACACGCCCTCTCTCATCATCGTCGGCGAAGTGGCCGCGCAAAACCGCGCCCTGCTCGCCTATAGCCGCCCCCCTGCCCTCGCCCATGCCGCACCATAAGATCCATTCTTGGCTGGAGAACTGGCGGTCCTGGCTCGACCGCCTGCCGCTCAACGACGAGCCGCTCGAAGCCGAGTTGCCCGCCGCCGCCTTCGGCGCCGCCGAACCGGTCAAAGCGGCGGAGCACGCCGTCCGCTCCGCCAGCGATCAGCCAGGATATCCGGCAACCGCGGATGCCCGCCGACCAGCGGCGTGAGGCATGCGCGCAGGCCGGGGTGCTCCGTCTCGGCGCGCCGGCAAATCTCCGCCACATCGCCGCCCGGTCCGGCGTGCCGCCCCGGCAGCAGAAACTGCAGCGCCACGGCCACCTCGCCGGTGTTCCAGCCGTCATGCGAGAGCAGCTCCGCCAGCAGCGGCCCGTTGAAATCGTGATCTGGTCCCGGCCGGCGCTCCAGGCAGCAGCCGGCCACTTCGCTGGAGCGGCCCAGCTCCGCGGATAGCTGGCGCACCAGCGCATTGCGCACCTCGCTGGCGGCGCGGATCGGGCTCCCGTGGTCGACCAGCGCCACCCGGCAAGGGGAACCGCCGCTCACAGCGCGAACATGGTCCGCGAGGATTTGCGCGAGGCGCGGATCCTCGCGATCGAACAGCGGCGGCGCCACCCTGACAGCCAATCCGGAAAACTTCCCGCGCAAGACCCCGATCCGCCTGGGCAAGTATTCCGTGATCGCGCGGCTCGGGCCGAAGAACAGCGGCACGACCAGAAATTCCCGCCTGCCCTGCTCCGCACGCCGCTCGACGGCCGGTTCGAAATTCTCCGCCGCGACACCTCCCAGCCTGTCCCGCGCGATGACCGAGGAATGCAGCAGCGACACCGGTTCGACCGGCTCCCCCACCCTCGCTGCGAGCGCCTGCGCGAGCTCGCGCAGGCGCAGCGTCGCGGCCGGCTCGAGCGAACCGTTGTCGAGCAGGAAGGTGACCGGCTCAGCCGTCACAGGCGGAGCCGCCGCTGGCGATGCGCGAGGGCGTGCGCCAGATCGCGCGCGAGGAACGGCCCGCGAAAAATCATGCCGGTGTAGACCTGCAGCAGCGTGGCGCCGGCATCGAGCTTCTCGGCCGCCGACTCCTCGTCATGGATGCCGCCGACGGCGATGATGGGCAGGCGGCCGCCGGTGGCGCGGGCGATGTAGTTGACGATCTCCGTGGCACGCCGGCGCAACGGCCGGCCGCTGAGGCCGCCGGTCTCGTTGACCGTCGCGAAAAAGCCCGGCCGCGCCAGCGTCGTGTTGGTGGCGATGACGCCGTCGAGCCCGAGATCGGCGATGACGCCGAGCGCCGCGTCGATCTGGGGAAAGGAAAGGTCCGGCGCGATCTTGAGCAGCAGCGGCCGGCGGGCGCGGCCGGAGGCGGCACGGGCCTTGTTCTCCGCCACGAGCGCGGCGAGCAGCGGCCTGAGCCACGCCGCGTCCTGCAGCTCGCGCAGACCGGGCGTGTTCGGGCTGCTGACGTTGACCACGAGATAGTCGGCGTGGTCGGCCAGCAGCCGGAAGCTGCCGAGGTAATCCTCCGTGGCCTGCTCGAGCGGCGTGACCTTGGTCTTGCCGAGGTTGATGCCGAGCGGGATGCGGCGCGCGCCGGGTCCGGGCAGTCGGGCGAGCCGGGCGGCGACGGCCTCCGCGCCGGCGTTGTTGAAGCCCATGCGGTTGATCACGGCCTCCTCGGCCGGGTAGCGGAAGAGGCGCGGCCTCGGATTGCCCGGCTGGCCGTGGCGCGTGACGGTGCCGATTTCCACGTGCCCGAAGCCGAGCGCGGCGGCCGCGGGCCAGGCCTCGGCATTCTTGTCGAAGCCCGCGGCGAGGCCGACGGCGTTGGGAAATCTCAGGCCGAAGCACTCGACCGGCGGATGCCGCGCCCCGTCGAGCTGCGCCCAGCGCTCGAGAAGGGCGCAAAGAGGCCGCACGCGGCCGAGGCGGGCGAGATTCCTCACGGCAATCTCGTGCGCCTCTTCGGGCTCGTGCCGGAAGAAATAGGGCTTCGCGAAAGCATCGTAGAATCGGCCCATGGCTGGACGGACCATGGGGTCCGGCGCGGCGCGTTTCAAGCGCGACCTCCGCGCGGAAACCGCAGGCCCTCAACGGTGACGCGATTTTTTCCAAAAAAACGTGTTTCGGTATTTGACACGGCCGGTCCCGCGTCCTTTTTCCGGACCAGAAATTATGGCGAAAGGAACTCCGCAACTCGAATGGTGCGTCGTCCGGCTCGGTGAAGACCACAACTGGTGGGTCGACGAAGTCAGCGACCCGGTGCATTGGGACGTGGATGCGCTCAGCATCATCGACCCGCGTCAGGTCGACCATCTGGTCGAGGCGATCGAGCCCCTCCGCGAATACGGCTTCGACCCCGATGTGTTCGAGCGCGCCTTCATCGCCTTCCGCATCGCCCGGGATCTCGGCAAGGGCCGCGTGCGCCTCCAGCGCACGAAGGAGGCCCTGCTGGAATCCGAAGAGAAGCTCTTCGCCCTGCCCGACATCATCGACGAGGAAAACGGCCCCTACGCCGACCTGCTCGACCATCTCACCCGCCTCCGCGTCAAGCTGCTGAACGACCTGTTCGACTTCGAGGAGAAACTCACCGTCGACGAGGTCGAGGACCAGATCCGCGAGGCGCAGAACAGCGATTTCATCGAGGGCAAGTCCGTCCACCTCTTCACTGAACTCACCGCCATCCTGGACTTCGTCCCCGCGGGCTACGGCGACGACGAGGAAGAGGAAGGCGCCACGGCCAAACGCCGCGCCGCGAACAACGAGGAAGAGGACGAACTGCCCGACATCGAGGAGGAGGAGGACGAACGCATGAAGAACGACGCCTCGCTCAAATGGGACGAAGACGACGAGGAGAAGGACGGCGACGAAGCCAAAAAAGGTGGCGACGACGACGAGGAAGAGGAGGACGAGGACGACGAAGCCGAGAAGGATTTCGACGACGAAGAGGAGGACGACGAAGCCGAGGAGGACGACAAGCCCTCGCGCAGCCGTCGCGGCCGCCGCTGAACTCTCCGCATCTCCCTGCCAGCCGCAGCCGACGCATCCGCGTCGGCTGTTTGCTTCCAGTCCGCGGGCCGGCGGAAGATCCCCACGGTCCGCTATTGCCACGGCCCGCGGCTTTGCCCAGTAACGACCCACCGCATGCGTCAACTCCGCCCGTTCCTGACCGGAATCCTGCTTGCCACGCTGGCCGTCCTCGCCGGCTGCGAGACGACCGCGGCGAGGCCCACCGGGGCCAACCCCAAGGTCGCGGCATCGGCCAGCGCCGCCCAGCTCCGGCCCGGCGACTCGCTCACGGTGACACTCAGCGGCATCCCCGACCCGAGCAACAATTCCGTGCAGATCGACGAGCAGGGTTCGATCAGCCTGCCGTTCCTCGGCGCCATCCCGGCCGCCGGGCGCAACACCGGCGAACTCTCCCAGTCGATCCGCCAGGCCTATCTCGACCGCAAGTTCTACACGGCGATCAGCGTCTCCGTCGCCGTGACCGAGCGCTACGTCTACATCGGCGGTGAAGTGCAGCGTCCGGGCCGCATCCCGTGGTCGCCCGACCTCACGCTGGCCAAGGCCGTGCAGTCCGCCGGCGGATTCACGCTCTACGCCAAGGAGTCGAGGGTCACCCTCACCCGCGACCGCAAGGCCTACGAATTCGACGTCACGCTCGCCCAGCGCCGGCCCGAGGAGGACCCCCTGCTCTTCCCCGGCGATTCGATCCAAGTGCCGCGCTCGGCGTTTTGAATTCATCCCCCTACCCCATGAGTCTGTTCAAAACCAAATCCATCGCCCAGCTGCAGGCCGAGGCTTCCGGCGACCAGCGTCTCAACAGGACGCTCTCCGCCACGAACCTCGTCAGCCTTGGCATTGGCGCCATCATCGGCGCCGGCATCTTCGTGCTGACCGGCCAGGCCGCCGCCCAATACGCCGGACCGGCCATCGCGCTGTCCTTCGTGATCTCCGGTCTCGGCTGCCTCTTCGCCGGCCTGTGCTACGCGGAGTTCGCCGCCATGGTGCCCATCGCCGGCAGCGCCTACACTTACAGCTACGCCACCCTCGGCGAATTCTTCGCCTGGATCATCGGCTGGGACCTCATCCTCGAATACCTCTTCACCGCCCCCACCGTCGCCGTCGGCTGGTCGAGCCACTTCGTGACGTTCCTGCACGACTTCTGCGGCATCACCTTCCCCGCGCACCTCGCGAACGCCCCGTTCAATTTCGTCAACGGCGAGTGGGTCGCCACCGGGGCCCTGGTGAACCTGCCCGCGATGGGCATCATCGCGTTCCTCACCACGCTGCTCTATGTCGGCATCAAGGAATCGGCGAACTTCAACAACGCGATGGTCATCACCAAGGTCACCGTGCTCCTCGGCGTGATCGGCTTCGGCCTCTGGTTCATCTTCACCCATTTCGCCCAAGCCAAGGCCAACTGGACGCCCTTCATCCCCGAAAACACCGGCGTCGACGGACAATTCGGCTGGAGCGGCATCATGCGCGGCGCGGGCGTGATCTTTTTCGCCTACATCGGATTCGACGCCGTCTCGACCTCCGCGCAGGAGGCGAAAAACCCGCAGCGCGACATGCCCCGCGGCATCATCGGCTCGCTGCTCGTCTGCACGGTGATCTTCATCGCCGTGTCGCTCGTCCTCACCGGCATGCAGAAATACACCGACCTCAACAACGCCGCCCCGGTCGTCAACGCCCTCATCGCCGCCGGCGCGCCCGGGGCGCTGCGTTTCGTCGTCGAGATCGCCGCCATCGCCGGCCTCAGCTCCGTCATCCTCGTCATGCTCATGGGCCAGCCCCGCATCTTCTACTCGATGGCCAACGACGGCCTGCTGCCCGCCACCTTCGCCAAGGCCCACCCGCGCTTCAAGACCCCCTACGTCACCACGGTCATCACCGGCGTGCTCGCCGCCATCATCGGCGGCCTGCTGCCGCTCAGCCTCCTCGGCGAGCTCGTCTCCATCGGCACGCTCTTCGCCTTCGTCATCGTCTGCGTCTCCATCATCGTCCTGCGCTACAAGCAGCCCGGCCTGGCGCGCCCGTTCCGCACCCCGCTGGTGCCACTCGTCCCGCTGCTCGGCGCCGGCATCTGCTTCTGGCAAATGGCGTCGCTCCCGCGCGACACCTGGCTGCGCCTCATCGTGTGGATGACGATCGGCATCGTGATCTACTTCGCCTACGGCCGCCGCCATTCGAAGCTGAACAACCCGCAGCGTTGAACCCGCGCGCCCCGTCCACGCCATGAGTCTCTTCCGCACGAAACCCATCGCCGACCTGCAAAGGGAGGCGGCGGCCGAGCACGGCTACAAACGCACGCTCGGCCCCCTCAGTCTCATCTCCCTCGGCATCGGCTCGGTCGTGGGCGCGGGCATCTTCGTGCAGGCCGGCCCTGCCGCCGCGCTCTACGCCGGGCCCTCCATCGCGCTCTCCTACATCGTCGCCGGCATCGCCTGCCTCTTCGCCGGCCTGTGCTACGCCGAGCTGGCGTCGATGATCCCCGTCTCGGGCAGCGCCTACACCTACACCTACGGCAGCCTCGGGGAAATCCTCGCCTGGGTCGTCGGCTGGTGCCTCATCCTCGAATACCTCTTCTCCGGCGCCGCGGTGGCGGTAAGCTGGTCCGGCACCGTCAACGACATCGTCCGCGAGTTCGGCACGCAGCTGCCGCCTGCCTTGGCGAGCGCCCCGCTGGACATCGATCCCGACCACACCATCCCGGTCAACCTCGGCTTCGTCACCTTCCAACTCCAGACGCTCAAGACCACCGGCGCGCTCATCAACCTCCCCGCCGTCTTCATCTCGCTCGCCCTGACCTACGTGCTCTACATCGGCATCCGGGAATCCGCCGGCTTCAACAACCTCATGGTCCTGATCAAGGTCGGCGTGCTCCTCGCGCTCGTCGGTTACGGCTTCTACTATTTCCTCGGCCACCCCGCGGTGCCGAAGGCCAACTGGACGCCCTTCATCCCCGAGAACACCGGCGCCTTCGGCGAATTCGGCTGGAGCGGCATCTTCCGCGGCGCCGGGGCGATCTTCTTCGCCTACGTCGGCTTCGACTGCGTCTCCGCCGCCGCGCAGGAGACAAAAAACCCGCAGCGCGATCTGCCCATCGGCCTGCTCGGCACCCTGCTCATCGTGTCCCTGCTCTTCATCGCCGTCTCGCTCGTGCTCACCGGATTGGTCCACTACTCGCAGCTCAACGTCGGCGCGCCCATCATCCACGCCCTCCAGCAAGCGCAGGCCCCGGCCTACTTCCGCTACCTCGTGGAGATCGCCGCCCTCGCCGGCCTCACCTCCGTCATCCTCGTCTCGCTGCTCGGCCAGCCGCGCATCTTCTACTCGATGGCGCGCGACGGCCTGCTGCCCGCCTGCTTCGCCAAGATCCACCCGAAGCACGGCACGCCGCACGTCACGACCTGGATCACCGGCATTTCCTGCGCGATCATCGCCGGCCTGTTCCCCCTCAACCTGCTGGGCGAACTGATTTCCATCGGCACCCTGCTCGCCTTCGCGCTCGTCTGCGCCGGCGTGCTCGCGCTGCGCCGCACGCAACCGGACCTCCCGCGCCCCTTCAAGACCCCGCTCGTCCCGCTCGTGCCCGTCCTCGGCGTGATCGCCTGCGTCGTGCAGATGTTCTCCCTGCCGGCGATCACCTGGCTCAACCTCACCGTCTGGATGGCGATCGGATTCGCCGTCTACTTCGGCTACAGCCGCAGGCACAGCCTGCTGGTGAAGTAGCCGCGCCCGCGTCCCGCCGGCCGCCGACCCGAGGCACTGAGCTTCCCGAAAGCCGGTGACTCAGACGGAGCGCCTTGACCTCAACGCGCTCAGAGCCCGCGTTCCCCAATTGTCTGAAATGGGGAAGGGGCTTTATGTCCCGACATCGGTAGCCTCGGCCGCGCGCGGGCGAGGCGCGGCGCAAAACCGCTCCCCCATTCGGAACAGTCCACTGTATTCGCCGGATCCGCTCTCAACCTCAACCCTTCAGCGCCTTCGCCATGTCCTTCGCGAAATACGTCAGGATCATGTCGGCGCCGGCGCGCTTGATCGCCAGCAGCGCCTCGTGGCGTGTGCGGGCGAGGTCGAGCCAGCCGAGGCGGGCCGCGGCGTGGATCTGCGCGTATTCGCCGGACACCTGGTAGGCCGCCACAGGGGCCTCGGTCGCGTTGCGCACCTCGCGGATGATGTCGAGGTAGGCGCCGGCGGGCTTCACCATCACGACGTCCGCGCCCTCGGCCACGTCGAGCTGCATCTCGCGGATGGCCTCGCGGCGGTTGGCGGGGTTCATCTGGTAGGTGGCCTTGCTGAGCAGGCGTGTGCCCGCCGCCTGCGCGCTGCCGACCGCGTCGCGGAACGGGCCATAGTAGGCGGAATTGTATTTCACCGAGTAGGCGAGGATCGCCGTGTCGGTGTGGCCCGCGGCATCGAGCGCCCGGCGGATGGCGCCCACGCGACCGTCCATCATGTCCGACGGCGCCACGAAATCCACGCCGGCCTCCGCCTGCAGCACGGCCATCTTGGCGAGAATCGCAACCGTGCGGTCGTTCTCCACGTTGTCCTTCTCGGCGTTGAGCACGCCGTCGTGGCCGTGGCTGGTGTAGGGATCGAGCGCGACATCGGTGATGA
>PNKG01000024.1 GCA_013822585.1 Opitutus sp.
ACGGCGAGATCGAGGTCGGCGCTCGGCGCGACGATGATGGCGTTGTTGCCGCCGAGCTCGAGGATGGTGCGGCCGAGGCGGCGGCCGACGACCTCGCCGACGTGGCGGCCCATCTTGGTGGAACCGGTGGCGGAGACGAGCGGCACGCGCGCGTCGTGGAGGAGGCGCTCGCCGACCACGGCGCCTTCGCCGATGAGGAGCGTGAAGAGCGCGGGGTCGACGTCGTTGGCGCGCGCGACTTTTTCCGCGATCTTGATCGTGGCGACGGCGCAGAGCGGCGTGAGGCTGGAGGGCTTCCAGACCGTGGCGTCGCCGCAGACGGCGGCGAGCGCGGTGTTCCAGGCCCAGACGGCGACGGGGAAGTTGAACGCCGTGACGACGCCGACGACGCCGAGCGGGTGCCACTGTTCCATCATGCGGTGGTCGGGGCGCTCGGAGGCGATGGTGAGGCCGTAGAGCTGGCGTGAGAGGCCGGTGGCGAAGTCGCAGATGTCGATCATCTCCTGCACCTCGCCCTGGCCTTCGGCGACGATCTTGCCGGCCTCGAGCGTCACGAGGGCGCCGAGGTCGGCCTTGGCGGCGCGCAGGGCGTTGCCGAGCTGGCGGATGACTTCGCCGCGCTTGGGCGCGGGCACGGTGCGCCATTGCGCGAAGGCGGCGGCGGCGCGCCGGAGGGCGCGCTCGTATTCCTCGGGCGTGGCGGTGCGGACCTGGCCGAGCAGCGAGCCGTCGATGGGCGAATAGCTGGAGAGGAGCTTGCCGGAGCCGCCCCACTCGCCGTCGAAGACGCCGGCGTTGACCTTGCGGCTGAGGCCGAGGCGGCGGAACGTGGCGGCGGCGAGCGCCGCGGGAGAGTTTTTCTTGGAGGCCATAGGGGAAGCGGGTGGTCAGATTTGGGTCACAGAGGAAAACCGGAGAGCCACAGAGTGCACAGAGATCAGAAAAAGGAAACTCCGTGACCTCCGTGTCTCCTCCTTCTGTCTCTGTGACTCGGTTCGATCATTTGCCGTAGACGCGGCCGCCCCACTGGGTGGAGAGGAAATCGTCGAGCGAGATGGACTCCTGGCGGACGAAGCCGGCGGGAAGGCGCCGCTGGGCGAAGAGCTCGAGCACGGCGGTGACGCCGGCGGCGGTGGTGAGCTGGATGGCGTTGAGCTTGCGGCCGGCCACGACGCCGCCGTGCATTTTCTTGATGAAGCTGCGCTGCTTGAGGCCGCCCTGGGCGTCGCGGCCGATGACGTTGACGTAGAAGACCACGACGTCGTTCTCGGTCAGCGGCACTTCCTGGTCGAAGATCTGGGTGACGAGCTCCTGGCGCGGCGCGAGGTTGAGGTCGTGGAGGAGGAACTTCATCAGGGCGCGGTGGCCGGGGTAGCGCATGGTCTTGTAATTCAGTTCCTGCACCTTGCCCTCGAAGGTCTCGCACATGGTGGCGACGCCGCCGGAGGTGTTGAAGGCCTCGTATTCGACGCCGTCGATGGTGATGCGCTCCATGCCGTCGAGCGGCATGGTGGCGACGCGCCGGCCGTGGAAGAGCGCCTCGCCGACCTGGCAGTATTCGTTGATCAGGCCGGCGGTGCTCCAGCTGAGGTAATACTTCATCTGGTTGCTGGCGTCGCCCGGGAGCGCGCCGACGCGCATCTCGCAGAGCCGGACCTCGCGGAGCGAGGAGGCGAGCGAGCCGCCCACGATGTTGATCGCACCGGGGGCGAGTCCACATTGCGGCATGAAGGTGGATTTCGAGCGGCTCGCGGAGAGCTCGCGCACGAAGGCGGTCGTGTTCACGTCCTCCGAGAGATCGAAGTAGCTGACGCCGGCCTCGGCGCAGGCGCGGGCGAGCGACTTGTTGAGGAAGAACGGCAGGGCGTTCACCACGGCGTCCACGCCGCGCACGAAGGCGGCGAGCTGCGCGGCGTCCGCGACGTCGACCTGCTTGAACTTCGATTTCCTGAGGCCCTTGAGGTCGATGCTGCCGCGCGTGTCGGCGAGGACGACGGCCTTGCAGAAGCCGCACGACTCGAGGAGGGTGGCGATGGTGGCGCCGATTTTGCCGGCGCCGGCGATTCCGATCTTCATGCTGGAGGTGAGAAAAGCCCGCACCGCGGCGCGCGGGGGGCGCTCCGGTCGGTGGCGGGGTGTATTTTGGGCGCGAGTTAACCGGCGGCGGCGGCGCAGTCCAAGCAGTTTCCGCTTCGTCGGTCGGTCATTACGGCGCGTTGTTCTCCGTTAAGACAGATTAACCGAAACCCGCCGCGCGCGCAGGCTCGCCAACCCCGCCGCCGCGGCTACGTTGCTGCTTTCGATGAGCGCCGGAGCCTCCGCCACCGACCTGAACTCTCTCGCCGCCCGCCTGCAGGGCGGACTGCACCGCGACCACCTGCTGCGCACGCTCTACGCGACCGACGCCTCCGAATACCAGGAGCTGCCCCTCGCCGTGGCCTTCCCGCGCACGGAGGCGGACGTCGGCGAACTCGTGCGCTTCGCGCACGCGCACGGCGTCGGCCTCATCCCGCGCACCGCCGGCACCTCGCTGGCCGGCCAGGTCGTCGGCCGCGGCATCGTGGTCGACCTCGGCCGGCACATGCACGCCCTCGTCGCCACCGACGCCGGCCGCCGCCGCGCGCGCGTGCAGCCGGGCATCGTGCGCAACCAGCTCAACCTCGCCCTCGCCCCGCTGCAGCTCTTCTTCCCGCCCGAGACCGCCACCGCCAACCGCGCCATGATCGGCGGCATGGTCGGCAACAACTCCTGCGGCGCCAACTCCATCGTCTATGGCAGCACGCGCGAGCACCTCGTCTCCGCCCGCGGCTTCCTCAGCGACGGCTCCCTCGTCACCTGCGGCCCGCTCACCCCCGCCGAGTTCGACGCCAAGTGCGCCGGCACCGGACCCGACGACTCCGCGCTCGAGACCGCGATCTACCGCGCCGTCCGCGACCTGCTCGGCGACGCGCGCAACCGCCAGCTCATCCGCGACCACTACCCGAAGCCCGCCGTCACCCGCCGCAACACCGGCTACGCGCTCGACCGGTTGATGGACTGCGCGGTCTTCGACCCGTCGTCCGACCGGCCGTTCAACCTCTGCCAGCTCCTCGCCGGCTCCGAGGGCACGCTGTTCCTCGGCACGGAGTTCGAACTCAACCTCGAGCCGCTCCCGCCCGCCGGCGCCCTGCTCTGCGCGCATTTCCGCACGATCGACGAGTCGCTCCGCGCCACCCTGGTCGCGATGCGGCACCAGCCGTTCGGCTGCGAACTGATCGACCGCCACATCCTCGAGTGCACCAAGGCCAACCTCGAGCAGGCCAAGAACCGCTTCTTTGTCCACGGCGACCCCGGCGCCGTGCTCGTCATCGAGATCCGGCACGCCGACCGCGCGCACATCGAGCGCGAGTTCGCCGCCATCGAGGCCGAGTGCCGCGCCGCCGGCCTCGGCTACGCCTTCCCCGCCGTCTGGGGCGCCGACGTCAACCGCGTGTGGGACCTCCGCCGCGCCGGCCAGGGCCTGATGAACAACGTCGAGGGCGACGCCAAGCCGCGCGAAGTCGTCGAGGACACCGCCGTCGCCGTCGAGGACCTGCCCGCCTACATCGCGGAGTTCGACGCGCTGCTGAAAACCAAATACGGCGTCAGCACCGTCTACTACGCGCACGCCGGCGCCGGCGAGCTGCACACCCGCCCGCTCTTCGACCTGAAAACCGAGGCCGGCCTGCGGATGTTCCGCGGCATCGCCACCGACGTCGCCGCGCTGGTGAAGAAATACCGCGGCTCGCTCTCCGGCGAGCACGGCGACGGCCGCCTGCGCGGCGAGTTCATCCGGTTCATGGTCGGCGACGAGTGCTACGCGATGATGCGCCGCATCAAGGAGACCTTCGACCCGCGCGGCATCTTCAACCCCGGCAAGATCATCGACACCCCGCCGATGGACACCTCGCTGCGCCACTCGCCCGGCCACGCCGAGCCGCGCTATGAGACCTTCTTCGACTTCGCCTCCTCCAGCGGCGTGCTCGGCGCCGCCGAAAAATGCACCGGCGTCGGCGAGTGCCGCAAGTCGCACCTCATGGGCGGCACCATGTGCCCGAGCTACATGGCCACGCGCCACGAGGCACACTCCACCCGCGGCCGCGCCAACATCCTCCGCCACGCCCTCGCCCACCCCGAGGACCTCACCAACCCGTGGGACAGCCCCGAGATCGCCGCGGTGATGGACCTCTGCCTCTCCTGCAAGGGCTGCAAGGCCGAGTGCCCCTCCAACGTCGACCTGGCCCGCCTCAAGGCCGAATGGGCGCAACACTACCACGACGCGCACGGCGTGCCGCTCCGCTCGCGCCTCGTCGCCGGCTTCTCGTTCTTCATGCGCCTGGCCTCCCTCTGGCCCGCCGCCTACAACTGGGTCGTCGCCCAGCCCGGACTCTCCCGCTGGATCAAGAAATTCGCGGGCTTCCACGAGCGTCGCAGCCTCCCGCCGCTCTCGCCGGTCACGCTGGCGAAATGGCATGAGAAAAACGCGAATCAGGTGGGAGGGGCTTTACGCCCCGACTCAGCCGCCCCCGCCTACCCCCACGGCCACGTCCATCTCTTCTGCGACGAATTCACCAACTACAACGACGCCGGCGTCGGCATCGCCGCCGTCGAGCTGCTCAACCGCCTCGGCTACGAAGTCGTCATCCCGCGCCACGTCGACTCCGGACGCGCCCACTTCTCCAAGGGCCTCGTCCGCGCGGCACGCGCCCTCGCCGTCCGCAACGTCGCGCTGCTCCAGGACGTCGTTACCGCGCAGGCGCCGCTCATCGGCCTCGAGCCCTCGGCCATCCTCGGCTTCCGCGACGAGTATCCCGACCTCGTCCCCGCCGCGCTGAAACCCGCGGCCCGGGCGCTCGCGAAAAACGCGCTCCTCATCGACGAGTTCATCGCGCGCGAGGCCGACGCCGGCCGCATCCGGCGCGAGTCGTTCACCACGCGCGCGCAGACGATCAAGCTTCACGGCCACTGCCACCAGAAGGCGCTCTCGTCGCTCGTGCCGTCGGTGAAGATGCTCGAGCTGCCCGCCAACTACCGGGTGCAACTCATCCCCAGCGGCTGCTGCGGCATGGCCGGCTCGTTCGGCTACGAGGAGGAGCACTATGAGATTTCGCAGCAGATCGGCGAACTCGTGCTCTTCCCCACGGTGCGCGCGACACCCGCCGACGTGCTCATCGCCGCGCCCGGCACCAGCTGCCGCCACCAGATCAAGGACGGCACGGCCCGCACCGCGCTCCACCCCGTGCAGATTCTGCGCGACGCGCTGCTCTGAGCCGGGGCCGGCACGGGGGCGCCACGCCGCAAGGCGGTCGCCGCCATCCCGACCGCAACTGTCTCCGGCTGAGGCCCCGTCCCCCGCCTTCTGCCCCTCGCCTTCCTCGCCTCAGCCCCGGCGTGACTTTGGTCATATTCCCGCCCAGCCTGCGGTCTGCTACTCTCCCCGCATGAGGCTGCCCCAAGCCAACTGTCCGCTCCCGCACCGCCGCACCGATCTCTACGGCGCATTCGCGTTCGGCAGCGTCATCGTGACCTGCTTCCTGCAGTTCGCGGTCGCGCGGCGCATCAACGGCGAGGTCTGGCAGGTTGCCGCCACGTTCCTCCTCGGCGCGCTCTACGGCGCGCTCGGCATCTTCGGCGACGCAATCACCCTGCGCTACGGCCCCCGGTGGCGGCTGCGGAACTTCTTCGCCATGACCGCCATCGTCACCGTGATGCTCTATGTGAGCCCGCTGCGCGGCTTCTTCGGCATCATCGCACTCCCGCTGGTCAGCCAGGCGATCTTCGACTTCACCCCCCTGCGCGCGGTGCTGGCCAGCCTCTATCTCTTCACCGCGAGCGTGGGCGTCTTCTGGTTTCATTTCGGCTACCGCACCGTGCCCGAAGCGGTGATCAGCTACCTCGCGGCGTTCGCGTTCACGGCCGCCTTCACCTTCGTCACCCGCAAGGCCCTCGACGCCCGCGAACGCTCCGAGACGCTCAGCCGCGAACTCGAAGCCGCCAACGAAAAACTCCGCGCCTACGCCGCGCAGGCCGGGGAGCTCGCCACCACCCGCGAGCGCAACCGCCTCGCCCGCGAAATCCACGACGGCGTGGGCCACTACCTCACCGTCGTGAAGACCCAGCTCGACGTGGCCGCCGCGGTCTGCGCCTCCGATCCCGCGCAGGCCAAGGCCAACATCGAGAAGGCCGCCCGCCTCACCGCCGACGCGCTCGACGACGTGCGCCGCTCCGTCGGCACGCTCCGCACCGACGCCGCCCGCCCGCCCCTGCCGGTCGCGCTCCAGCAGCTCGCCGTCCACGGCGAGCCCGTGCCCGCCGTCGCCATCGAGGGCACGCCGCGCCAGCTGCCGCCGGCGGCCGAGCACGCCCTTTTCCGCGCCGCGCAGGAGGGCCTGACCAACATCCGCAAGCACGCGCAGGCCACGAACGCGCTGCTCCAGCTCGATTTCCGCGACACCACGCGCGTGCGACTGGAGATTTCCGACAACGGGCGCGGCGCGGCGGAAGGCAGCGGCCAGGCCGGCTTCGGCCTCACCGGCCTCCGCGAGCGCGTCGAATTGCTCGGCGGCAAAGTCGAGTCCGGCAACCGCCTCGAGGGCGGCTTCGCTCTCCGCGTGGAGGTGCCGGCGTGAACTTCGCCACCGGCTGCAACTCTGGAGGGCGCGGCTACCGCCGCGCCGCGAACGCATCTGTCGGCCCTATTTCTCCCACCGGCTCGACCGTAGCCGAGCCCTCCCAGCTCATTCGCGGCCATCCGCGGGCCGCTCCGTTTTCCGTGTCTTCCGTGTGTTCCGTGGGCCACCTTCTCCCGTGACCAAAAAAATCCGCCTCCTGCTGGCCGACGACCAGTCGCTCTTCCGCGAGGCGCTGCGCGCCCTGCTCGCGCTCCAGCCCGACTTCGAGATCGTGGCCGAGGCCGGGAACGGCGAGCGCGCCCTCGCCCTCGCCAAGGCGCACCGCCCCGACGTCGTGCTCATGGACCTGCGCATGCCCGTCATGGGCGGCGTCGAAGCCACCCGCCGCCTCGCCCAGCTCGCCCCGGCCACGCGCGTCGTGGTGCTGACCACCTTCGACGAGGACGAGGAGATCTTCGAGGCCCTGCGCGCCGGCGCGCTCGGCTATCTGCTCAAGGCCTGCTCGGCGGAGAAACTCTGCGAATCCGTCCGCGCCGCCGCCAAGGGCGCCTCCGTCCTCGAGCCGAGCGTCGCCGCCAAGATGATGGCCGAGCTCAACCGCCTCTCCGCCCGCGAAGGCAAAAAAATCTCCCAGCCGCTCGCCGAGCCGTTGTCGTCGCGCGAACTCGGCGTCCTCCGGCTCCTGGCCGCCGGCCGCAGCAACAAGGAGATCGGCGCCGAGCTCGGCATCACCGAGGGCACGGTGAAGAACCACATGACCAACGTGCTCGGCAAACTCGGCGTGCTCGACCGCACCCAGGCCGCCCTCCGCGCCCGCGAGCTCGGCCTGATCTGAGCCGCCCCACTGTCTCTTCGTTTTGCCGCCGCCATTTCGGGGCTAATAAGCAACATTGCTCAATTCCGGCGCCACGGGTTACGATCGGCAAAGGAAGGGGCGAGGTTAAGCAATGTTGCTTATTAGCCCCAACGCTCCGGGCCGGTCAGCCATGACCCCGGTCATGCCGCGGGCATGACCACGACCCTGACCTCCGGCCCATCCGCCGCAAGGCGAGGACTGCTAGGCTCGGGGCATGAAATCACTCCCGACCGAAATCGCCGCCGCCGCCCGCTCGCTCCGACGCGCGCCCGGCTTCGCCGCACTCGCCCTCGCGATGCTCGCGCTCGGCATCGGCGCCAACGTCGCGATCTTCTCCATCTTCAAGTCGATCGTCCTCTCGCCCCTGCCCTACCCGGAGCCGGAGCGCCTGGTCGGCTTCACCGCGATCAACTCCGCCAAGGCGCTGACGATGCCCGCGCTCTCCGCGAGCGACTTCCGCGACCTCCGGTCGCGCAGCCGCTCGTTTGCGCAGCTCGCCGCGTTCCGGCCGGACTTCGTCTCCTACGCGCCGGCCAACGGCGGCGACCCGGTGCAGCTAGTCGCCGCGCACGTCACGGAGGAATTTTTCCCGACTTTCGGCGCCGCGCCCGCCGCGGGCCGGGTCTTCCGGCCCGAGGAATTCAGTGCCGCCGCGCCGCGCACCGCCGTGCTGAGCCGCGCCGCCTGGCGCCGCCTCTTCGGCGAACGCACGGACGTCGTCGGCGCCACCGTCACGCTCAACGACGTGCCAACCACCCTCGTCGGCGTGATGCCGGCGGAGTTCCGCGAGCCGGAATTCGTCGATGTCTGGCTGCCCTTCCCCGTCGAGGCGCCGGAGAATCTCGCCCGCGACTCGCGCTTCTGGACGACCGTCGGCCGCCTGCAACCGGGCGTGACAATCGCCTCAGCCCAAACCGAGGTCTCGGCCATCGCGGAGGCGCTGGCGAAGGAATTCCCCGCCACCAACAGGGGCTGGTCGGCCAGGGCGCAGCCGCTGCTCGAACTTCGCATCAGCGGCCTGCGCCGCACGCTGCTGCTGCTCGTCGGGGCGGTCGGCCTCGTGCTGCTGGTCGCCTGCGTCAACCTGGCGAACCTCATGCTCGCCCGCGGCGTCGTCCGCCTGCAGGAGCTCGCCGTGCGCCTTGCCCTCGGCGCCACGCCGGCGGCGCTCGCGCGGGCGGTGTTCCTTGAGAGTCTGCTGCTCGCGGTGCTCGGCGGCGCGCTGGGGGTCGCCCTGGCCGCCGCCGCCTTGCCCGTCCTCGCCGCGCAGTTGCCGGCGGGGCTCGTGCCGCGCTCGCACGCCATCGGCGTCGACGGCGGCGCGCTGCTCTTCGCGTTCGGCGCCTCGTTGCTCACCGGCCTGGTGTTCGGTCTCCTGCCGGCGTGGCAGGTCTGGCGGACGAACGTTAACGACACGCTGAAATCCGGCGGGGCCAAGGGCGGCACCAGCAGCTTCGCCGGCCGCGCCCAGGGTGCCCTCATCGCCGGACAGGTGGCGCTGACGCTCGTCGTCCTCTCGGGAGCGGCCCTGCTGATGAAGAGCCTGCTCAATCTCCAGCAGACCCATCCCGGCTTCGATCCGCGCGGCGTTCTCACGGCGCGCCTGGCGCCGCCGCCGAGCAAATGGGAGACCATGCTCGAGCTCGCCGCCTACTACGAACGCGCGATCGACGAGGTGCGCCGCGTGCCCGGCGTCGAATCGGTCGCCGTCGACTCCAGCGCGCCGCTCAGCGGCATCACGCTCCGCTACCCGTTCTGGGTGCAGGGCCGGCCGCGCACCGAGGGCAACGCGGACGACGCGGTGTTCAACTCGGTCACCCCCGACTTCCTGCGCGTCCTGCGCCTCCCGCTGATCGAGGGCCGGGCGCTCGACGCGCGCGACCTCGAGACATCGCCCAAGGTCTGCCTCATCAACCGGACCCTGGCGAAACGCCTCTTCCCGGGCGAAAGCGCGCTCGGCAAGCGCATCCAGACGCTGCCCTGGCTCGCCCGCGAATACCGCGAGGTCGTCGGCGTCGTGGCCGACGTGAAGCAGGATAACCTCTCCGACCCGCCGCCGCCGCAAATCTACGTGCCGTTGCGCCAATCGCCGTGGTTTTTCACCACGATGCTCATCCGCACGGGCGGCGGTTCGGCCACCGCGGCTTCGATCCAGGCCGCGCTGCGCCGGGCCGACCCCACCTCGTCGATGACGATCCGCTCGCTGGAGGAGAACATCGCGACCACCGCCACCGTGCCGCGGCTGCGCACGGCGCTGTTCGGCCTGTTCGCGCTCATCGCGCTCGGACTGTCGGCCTTCGGCATCTACGCGAGCCTCGCCTTCACCGTGAACCAGCGCGTGCGCGAGATCGGCGTGCGCATGGCCCTCGGCGCCAGCCCCGGGCGCGTCCTCGGCGAAGTGCTGGTTCATGCCGGGCGCGTCACGCTCGCGGGCGTGGTCGCCGGCCTCGCCGGGGCCGCCGCGCTCGCGCAGCTGCTGCGCGGGCTCCTCTACGGCGTCGAACCCGCCGACCCGCCCGTGCTGGCCGCCATTGCCGTCTTTCTCCCGCTCGTCGCCCTCGCGGCCAGCGCCCATCCCGCCCTCCGCGCCGCCCGCCTGAATCCCGTCCACGCCCTGCAACAAGGGTGAGCCTCCGCGGCCGTCATACCGTAATACGGCATTTCCACTCTCGTGCTTCTCCCATGAAAACCAAGTCCCTGTTCGCCGCGCTTGCGGCGTCCCTCCTCGCCGGCTCCGCGTCTGCGCAGACCGACCTCGAAAAAGCCACGGCCGCGCTCCGCTCCGGCGATCCCGCCGCGGCCGAGGCGCTCGTCGCCCCGCTCGCCACGGCCACGCCGCCCGACGCCCCCGCGCTCAACCTCCTCGCCCAAGTCCGCCTCGCGCAAAAGCGCGCCAAGGAGGCGGTCGAAGCCGCCGAGGCCGCCGCGAAGGCCGCGCCCGACAGGCCCGAGCATTTCTCGCAGCTGGGCCTCGCCCTCAGCGTCCGCCTGGGCGAGGTCGGCTTCATGCAGATGGCGCTGATGAGCGGCAAGATGAAGGCCGCATTCGAGAAATCCATCGCGCTCGACCCGAATCATGTCGCGGGCCTGATCGGCCTCGCGCGCTTCCACAGCAACGCCCCCGAGATCGCCGGCGGCAGCCCGGAGAAGGCGAAGGAGTTCGCCCGGCGCGTGCACGCGCTCAACCCCTTCCTCGGCGAACTCGAGCTCGCGCGCCTCGCCGAGCGCGCGGAAGACCCCGAAGGCGCGCTCGCGCACTACGACGCCGCGCTGGCGCTCCGCGCCGATGCGGCCGGCGCGCAAGTCTCGGCCGGCAAGGTGCTGGCCAAACTCGGCCGCAAGGACGAGGCCCGCGCGCGTTTCGAGACAGCCCTAAAGCTGCGCCCGGACTTCGCGGCCGCGAAGCAGGCGCTGGCCGCGCTCGACTCGCCCGCCGAAGCTCCCTGAGAAGCGGGAAGCGCCGTTGACCCCGGGGCGCGGGCCTGCTCTTGCTGGAACCGACTCACGCCCATGACCCCGTTGCTTTCCCGTCTGCTTCCCGTGTCCGCGCTGCTGCTGGCCGTGGCCTGCGCCGGCGCGGAGTCCCCGCACGAGCGCGCGCTCGTGCTGATCGACCGGGGCGAATTCTTCGCCGCCGAGCAGCTGATCGAGGCGCAGGCCAAGGCGAAGAACCCAGACCCGGTCGCCGTGTGGGCCCTGAGCCGCGTGCGGACCGGCCAGGGCCACAACGAGGAGGCGGTGAAACTTGCCGAGAAGTCCATCAGGCTCGGCGGAGACCAAGCGAGGTTCCACGCCCAGCTCGGCTCGGCCCTGATGGCGCGCCTGACCGAGGCGACGCGCCTCGACCGCACTTCCATCATGAACCGCGCCCGCAAGGCCTTCGAGAAGACCCTCGCCCTCGAGCCCGGCAACCTCACCGCCCTTGTCGGCTTGGCGCGCTACCACTGGTCGCTGCCTCCGCAAAACGGCGGCGATCTCGCCAAGGCGCGGCAATTCGCCGAGCGGGCGAGAGCGGCCGACCCGGCCAAGGGCGAACTCGAGCTCGGCGCCGTCGCCGCGCGGCGGCGCGATTACCCGGCGGCCCTGCAGCACTTCGAGGCCGCAGCCGCACTCGACCCGAGGAACATCGAGGCGCACGTCTCCTGCGGCAACATCCTGGTGCGCCTCGATCGCCTGCGCGAGGCGCGCGAACGCTACGAACTGGCGCGGCGAATCTCCCCGCGCTCCGAGATGGCGCGCGCCGCCCTCGAGGCCCTCGATCAGACACCGAATCCCCCCGCGCAGCGCTGAGCGCCGCCGGCGGGCCTCCGGCCATTTCGGCGCCGACCCAGCTGGCCGCTCCGCGCTTTCGTTCCGCCTCATTTTCCGCCTCAATCCGCCACCTCCCCCATGCCCATCGACTACGCCGCCCGCCGTTCCCGCATCGCCCCCGCCCTCGGCCTGACCGACGAGGTCCTCGTCGCCGGCGCCGGTTCGCCCATCCCGAAGCCCGAGATCAGCGACGCCCTCCTGCCCTACATCGCCCACCAAGAGTATTACTACCTCGCGGGCCACGCCGACGCGCCGGGCGGCATCATCGCCTACGACGCAAAGACGCGCGAGTGGACCTCCTTCGTGCCCGAGGTGTCCGAGATGGACCGCGTGTGGGACGGTGCCGTGCAGCTGCCCGGAGAACTGCTCCCGAATTTCCCCGCATGGCTCGCCGCGCGCAAGGACCGCAAGGTCGCCAACCTCGGCGCATCCATCGCGGGGGTCGCGGCCGACGCGGCGCTGACCGCGCGCGTGCGCGACGCCCTGCGCCATGCGCGGCGGCCCAAGGAGGCGGGCGAACTCGAATTGATGAAACGCGCCGCGATCGCCACGGCTGAGGGCTACGCCGCCGTGCAGCCGTTTCTCAAGGCCGGAGTCAGCGAGCGCCGCATGCAGATCGAACTCGAGGCCGGCTTCTTCCGCGGCGGCGGCGACAAGACCGGCTACGACACCATTGTCGGCGTCGGCCCGCAGGCCGCGGTCTTCCACGGCTCGCCCTCGACGGAGCGCGTCGCGCAGGAAGCGGATTTCATCCTGATCGACGCCGGCGCCCAAGTGGAGCGCTACGTGATCGACGTCACACGCACCTACGTCGCCGGCGGGAAGCCGGGCGGTTTCCAGCGCGACCTCTACGCCGCGGTGAAGAACGCCCATGCCCGCGCCTGCGCCCGGTGCGTGAGCGGCGCCGAGTGGAAGGACATCCATTTCGGCGCGGCGACGGACATGATCGGCAGCCTCGTCGACATGGGCCTGATGAAGGGCAACGCCTCGTCGCTCGTCGAGCGGGAGGCGCACATGCTGTTTTACCCGCACGGCGTCGGCCACATGGTCGGCCTGGGCGTGCGCGACGGCAGCGGCCTCGAGCCCGGCCGCACGAAGGACCCGCGGCCCTGCCTGCAAAGCCTGCGCATGGACCTCATTCTCCGCCCCGGCTACACCGTCACGATCGAGCCCGGCCTCTACATGATCCCCGCACTGCTCAACGATCCCGCGCGCCGCGAGAAATTCCGCGACGCCGTGAACTGGACGATGGCGGAGCAACACCTCCACGTCGGCGGCGTGCGCATCGAGGACAACCTGCTCGTGACCGACAGCGCGCCCCTGAACCTCACGGCGGCGATCCCGCAGCAGTTCTGAACCCGGATTCCGCGATTGGAGAGGACTGTCCCGAATGCGGGGGCTTCATGCCGCGACTTCCCCGTGCGCGGGAAATGCGGTCGATGTCGGGGCGCAAAGCCGCCACACTTCGGACAACCGCGGAATCCAGGCTGAAAGGTGTCCCGGGGCGCCGGCTTCCAGCCGGCTCCGACGCCAGTGGGCCGGCTGGAAGCCGGAGCTACTTTCCAAGCCGCTGCGGCGAGACTGAAGCCGGTCCTACCCGACCTTCAGCCAGCGCCGCATGCCCACGCCGACGATGGCGAGGCTGAGCAGCGAGCTGGCCGGCATGATGACAGCCGCGATGAGCGGGTTCATGTGGCCGAGCGCGGCGGCGGCCACAGTCGTGCAGTTGTAGGCGACGGAGAAGACGATCAGCACGAGCTGCGTGCGGCGGCGCGTGTCGTTCACGGCGAAGAGCCGCCGCAGGCCACCGAGTCCGCGACCGAGATAGTAGAAATCGGCCTTGGCCTCAAGCACGCCGCGGTGGATGACCGGCGTGCCGCGCGCGAAGGCGGCGTCGAAAGCGAGGCTGTCGTTCGCCCCGTCGCCGAGCATCAGCGTGTCGCGTGCGTCGGTGCGTTTCAGCCATTGCGCCTTTTCCTCCGGCGTCGCGCCGGCGATGGCGTTCGCCGCGGGAATGCCCAGGTCCCCCGCCATGCGCTGCACTTTCTCGGCGCGATCGCCGCTGAGGATAAAGGTGCCGTAGCCTGCCGCGCGCAATGCGGCGAGCTCCGCGCGGGCGCCGGGCCGGGCCGAGTCGGTGAACCGGAAGCGCGCCAGCACCACGCCGTCGCAGGCGAACTCCGTGTCGTGGGCCTCCCCGGATTCATGCCGTATTACGGCATGAACGGTTTGGGCGCGCCAGCCGGGACGGCCGAGCGACCAGAGGCCGAGTGCGCTGCGCAGGGTGACGCCGCAGCCGGTTTCCTCGCGCACTTCGCCTACCGCGGGCGCGAGGCCGAGCGTGAGGCCGTCGGCGAGCAGCGTTTCGTTGAGGCTCTGGCTGACGGGATGCGGATTGTCGCGCACGAGCGCGAACAGCGCCGCGCGGGCCGGCGGCGCGAGGGCGTGCAGGGTCTCGGGGTTCGCGAGCACGGGAGTCTCGAGCGTGAGGGTGCCGGTCTTGTCGAAGATGAGCTGGCGGATGCGGCTGAGGCGCGGGAAGAGGTCGTTCTCGCGGACAAAAACGCCGAAGCGGCGCAGCGCGACGGTGGCCATCTCGTCGGCCAACGGATAGGCGAGGCCGATGGCGCAGGGGCACGAGACCACGAGCACGGCGGTGACCGCGGCCCAGGTGCGCGCGACGTCGTGCGTGCCGAACCACCAGCCGAGCGCGGTGAGCGTGGCGACGGCGAAGATGCCGGCGAGGTAGCCGGCGACGACGCGCTCCAGCAGCCGGTGGCGGTATTGGCCGCGGCCGGTCGGCCGCAACAGCTGGGCGAGCAGCGAGGCGGTCCAAGGCTGGGCGGCGCGCAGGCGGATGACGCCGCGGCCGAGGTTGACGGCTCCGGCCGGCACGCGGGCGCCGGCGCGCGCTTCGCGCGGATCCGCCTCGCCGGTGATCCACGCGGTGCCGAAAGTGGCGGAGGTCGACTCGAGCTGGGCCTCGACGGGCACCACCTGACCCGAACGGACGGAGAAGATGTCGCCCGCGGCGAGTTCCTCGACGGGGCGGTCGACGAGGCCGCGCGGGGTGTCGACGGCGACCTTGTGCGGGCGGGCCTGCGCGCTGAGCAAGCGGCGGCGGTTGCGCTCGACCGCGACGATCTGGCCCCAGCGGCCGACGAGCATCAGGAGGATGAAGGTGGCGACGAAATCGAAGTAGACGACGGAGTGGTTGCCCGAGAGCCAGCCGTAGACGGAGCCGGCGTAGGAACCGACAATGCCGACCGCGATGGGCAGGTCGATGTGCATCACGCGGTCGCGCAGCGCGTGCCAGGCGCGGCCGAGGAAGTAGGTGCCGCCCGCGAGCACGCTCAGCGTGGCGAAGACCATCGAGAGCGTGTCGAAGAGCCCCGCGTAGGCGAAGCCGCGCTCCATGCCGAAATAGGCCGGCAAGGCGAAGAGCATGACGTTCATCATGAACGCCGCGCAGAGACCGATGCGGCGGACGAGGAACTTGCTCTCCGGCACCGCGGGTTCCTCGCCCTGCGGTCCGACGAGATAGTTAAACGACTGCAGGGCGCGGGCGTAGGCCGAAGCGTCGAACTCGCCGCGCGTCCAGCGGAAGCGCAGGCGGCCGAGCTGGGCGTCGGTTTCGATGTGGAGTGCGCCCTTCTGCTGGTGATAAACCTTCTCGATCAGCCAGACGCAGCCAGCGCAGGAGATGCCCTGCACATCGAGCGTCAGTTCCGGCGGGGTGGTCGTGTCCTTGGCCTCGGCCTGCTGCTGGAGCTCGGCGAGCCAGACGTAGTCGCGCGGCTGGAAGACGACCTGATCGGCCGGCGCGATGACGGAATCCCTGATCTTGTAGTAGCCCTCGAGGCCGTGCTCGTGCACGAGACGGTGGACGTAGGCGCAACCGGAGCAGCAGAAACCCGACTCGCGCGCGGCGCCCTCGGCCAGCGGCGCGCCGCAGTGGCGGCAGAGGTGGACGGGGGCGGCTCTGCGCGCACGGGGTCCACGCACCCCTGCGCCGTTTTGCACGCCCCCGTCCACCAAGTCTGCTGATGTGGGCGGGGTGCCCTCACCCCGCAAGCCGTCTTTCGCGTTGTCGGGTGAGGGCACCCGATCCACAGAAAATTGTCCCGAGTTGTCGCGAGGGGGAAAATTCATGTTCGTCAGTGGCAGAAAAAGTCGCCGGGGCCCGGCCCGTCGAAGCCCAGCGTGCCGCGGAGCCGCCAGGCGAGGATCGCGGCGATCGCCAGGGCAAGGGCGGTCTGGAGGCGGGAGAGCCGGAGCGGGCCGAGCCTGGCGCGGAGCCAGTGGAAGTTGGTCTGCGCGAGCCAGAGCAGCGGCACGGTGCCGAGGCCGAAGGCGAGCAGCGTCTCCGCGCCGCGCGCCGCGGAACCGGAGAGCAGCGCGAGCGAGACGAGGAAGTAGAGCGGGCCGCAGGGCAGCAGCGGCGTGGCCGCGCCGAGGGCGGTGGCGGCGGCGAGCTTGGAGCCGCCGCGCACGCGGCCGGCGACGGCGCCATAGGCGCGGCCGAGCAATGGCAGACGCGGCAGGCGCTGGTCAAAGCGGACCGCGACGGCGAGGAAGAACAGCACGAGCAACCACGGCAGGTAGCGGAGCGCGTCTTGATTGATCCAGGAAAGCGGGAGGTAGCCGACGCCGCCGGCGAGAGCGCCGAGCAGACCGTAGCTCGCCAGACGCGACACATGGTAAACCGTGCTGACGGTCTGCGCGTCGGCGCGGTCGCGCGCGGAGGGCATGACGGCGCACGCGAGCGGGCCGCACATGCCGGCGCAGTGGAGGCTGGTGACGAGTCCGGCGAGGAAGGCTGTTCCGGGACCGCTGATGCCGGGGAGTTCCATGGTTAGCCTTTGACTCCGGGAGGCAGGGCGCGACCGCGAAGGCTGATGCACTTCGCGCCGCTGGGCGCGCCGTAAGGACGTTCGCGGCGGGCCCGGCGGTCCCGCCCTACCGGCGCCGCCGCGCCAGCGTGACCATGTGATTTAAAGGTCATTTGCCCGCTCCTTTCGTCTGCAGCGGCACGGTGCGGGTGTCGGCTTGGCGCGCGGCGAGGAACATGGCGGTCCAGAGCAGTGCGAGGAAGAGGAAGCTGGCGGCGACCCAGAGCCAGAGGGAGCGGCCGGAGGCGGAAACGGGCGTCGGTGTCTGGGCGCGGCAAGACTGCGCCCCTACGGCGCTGCGCGAAGAGCTGTCAGCGTTTGAGGCCACGTTCGGTGTCCTCCTTTTCGAGCAGCCGCGCGTCGGGGCCGAGGAATTCGACGGGGCGCGACAGCGCAAACGACTTCGCGGCATCCTCGACGACGAGGGTCGCCTTGAACGGGCCCTTGTAGTCCTTGCGGTCGACCACGAGCACGAGCGGGGCGACCTGCTCGGCGAGCGGCGCGACCACCACCGGCTCGGTGAAGCCGTTCTGCTGCGCGCCGGCGGGGAGGCCCTGCAGGGTGACGGAGAAGGCGGTGGGCTCGTTGCGTTTGTTGAGCAGACGGACCATGAACTGGTTCCGGACGTCGTCGCGGTCGACGAAATAGGCGGCGCCGGTCATGCGCATGACCATGAAATTGGCCGGCTTCACGGTGGAGAAGGCGAAGGCCGCGACGCAGATGCCGATCACCAGCAGGACGCCGTAGAGGATGGTGCGCGGGCGGATCCAGCGGGTCCGGCCGCCGCGGAAGGCGGCGAGCGAATCGTAGCGGATGAGGCCGGCGGGGCGTTTCACCTTGCGCATGATCTCGTCGCAGGCGTCGATGCAGGCGGTGCAGGCGATGCACTCCATCTGCATGCCGTGGCGGATGTCGATGCCGGCGGGGCAGACCTGCACGCAGCGGTGGCAGTCGATGCAATCGCCGGCGTTGGGCGTGCCGACCTTGCCGCGGGGTTCGCCGCGCTGCGCGTCGTAACCGATCGTCATCGTGTGGTCGTCGGAGAGCGCGGACTGCATGCGCCCGTAGGGGCAGATGACGATGCAGAGCTGCTCGCGGAACCAGGCGAAGTTGAAGTAGAGCGCGCCGGCGGCGATGAAGACGAAGAGGAACGCCGCCCAGTGCTCGCGGGGGGCGGAGGTCATCATATGCCAGACTTCCGGGATGCTGACGAAGTAGGCGAGGAACAGGTGGGTGATCGCCAGCGAGACGAGGATGTAGAGCGTGTGCTTGAGGACGCGCTTGAAGGCTTTGGCGGCGTCGAGCGGGGCGCGGTCGAGCTGGCGGCGCGCCGGCGCGTCGCCGTCGATCATGCGTTCGATGCGGCGATAGATGTGGTCGAGGAAGACCGTCTGCGGGCAGGCGTAGCCGCACCAGAGGCGGCCGAGGAGGGCCGTGAGGAAGAAGAGTCCGAACCCGACGCCGGTGAGCGCGAAGAAGAGCAGCCAGGTGTCCTGCGCGGCGAGCGTGTGGCCGAAGAAGTGGAAGCGGCCTTCGCCGACATCGAGGAACACCGCCGGGTAGCCGCCGACGGGGATCCACGGCAGCAGCAGGTAGAGGGCGATGAGGGCGAGGCCGGTGAAGCGGCGCAGGCGGTTGAAGAAGCCGTGGACGTCGGCCGGGTGCAGGAAGTAGCGCGAGCCGTCGTCGTTGATCGTCGTGACGAAATCGCGCGTGGGCATGTGCCGCGCGGGGCCGACCTTCGCTTTGGAATTTTCGACTGTGGACTGGCCGCTCATATCGTGGTCAGAGCGAAGGCAGGGCGGCGAGCCGCGCGCGGCGCGGAGTCCGCGCCCTACCCAATCACTTCGAGGCTTCGACGGTGATCTCTCCGCCTGGTTTGTGGTGGCTGAGGATGTAGGCGACGACCTCGGCGGTCTTTTTTTGCCCGAGGATGGGCTCCCAGGCGAGCATGCCCTTGGCGACAACGCCCTTGGAGACGGTGACGTAGACCTCCTTCGGGGTGCCGCCGTGGATCCACGCGGTGTCGGCCAGGTCGGGTCCGATGGCGGCGGGGTTCTCGTGCTTGCCCCGCATGCTGGCGAGGTGGCAGGCAACGCAGTTGGCGTTGTAGGTGGCGCGGCCGGCCTCGACGAAGGTGGCGTTCTGCGACATTTCCCAGAACTTGGCGTCGTCGGTGACGTCGATGGAGCCGGCCATCTTCGCGGCGGCGATGCGCGACATCTCCCGGTCGACGATGGCTCCGTCGGAGGGCATGATGCGGGCGATCTCGTAGGCGAACCAGTAGACGATCCAGAAGAGGATCGTGCCGTAAAGGGTGTAGAGCCACCAGTTCGGCAGGCGCTTGTCGTATTCCTGGATGCCGTCGTAGGAGTGCGGGCGGAGCCGGTTGTCCTCGTTGTCGCCGGCCGGCGGTTGGGGATTGTGATTCATGGCGGGGCGGACGGGGCGCGGGTTACCGGTTCTCGAAGGGCAGATTGGCGAGGCGGTCGGCCTGCGCGGGCTTCATGCGGCTGGCGCGCCAGGCGGCGGCGAGGTAGACCAGCGATGCGACGGCGAGGGCGACGACGGGGAAGATGAGCTGCCAGTCTTCGTAGATGATGCGACGGAGCATGGTGGAAACGGGTTATGGGTGATCGGTAATGGGTGATGGGCGGGTCACTTCGCGGCGGCGGTCTGCGGGACGGGCGTCCACTTCGTGCCGAGCGACTGGAGGTAGCTGATGAGGGCGACGATCTCCTTCTCGGGGGCGACGTAGCGGCCCTGGGTCTGGAGTTCCTTGGCGATTTCCTCGGCCTGCGATTTCGCGAGCGTCTGGATCATCGTGTCGGACCACGTGGGGAACGGGACGCCGAGCATCTTCTGGACGGCGATTTTCTTGGGGAGGGCGGCGAAGTCGGTGTCGTTTTCGAGGAGGTTGCCGTAGCCGGGCATGTTCGAGCCGGTCGAGATCGAGCGCGGGTCGCGCATGTGGTCGTAGTGCCAGGCGTGGTTGTATTTGCCGCCGACGCGGGCGAGGTCGGGGCCGGTGCGCTTGGAGCCCCATTGATACGGGTGGTCCCAGATCGATTCGCCGAGGCGCGAGTAGTCGCCGTAGCGCATCACCTCGGGCACGAGCGTGCGGATCATCTGCGAGTGGCAGGTGTAGCAGCCCTCGCGCACGTAGATGTCGCGGCCGGCGAGTTCGAGCGGGGTGTAGATGTCGGCCTTGCGGTCCTCGGTTTGCAGCTGCCGGTCGATGGTCAGCATCGGGATGATCTGGATGAGGCCGCCGACGGCGACGGAGAGAAAGGTGAGCACGGTGAACGGCAGGGCGTTCAGCAGGAGCTTGTCATACCAGTCGCCCCAGGCCTTGCCGCGGCTCTGGAAGTGGCCGATGGCGAAGAGCGTGGTGACGACCGTGGCGAAGAGCGCGAGCATGTTGAGCACGCCGGTGGTGAACATCCAGACGCAGGCGGCGGCCGTGGCGATCGTCACGTAGATCGTGACGGGGTTGAGGAAGCTGGCGGCGAGGGTCATCTTCTCCGCGGGGGCAGGCGGTTCGACGTAGACCTCCATCGTGCCGTTGACGGTCCGGGCGCCGGCGATGGACTTCCAGATGTTCCAGGCCATGACGAGGAAGCCGACGAGGTAGAGGCCGCCGCCGACGACGCGGAGCAGCATGAGGGGGCGGATGGCGTTGAGCGTCTCGATGAAGTTCGGATACTTCAGGATGGTGCCGCCCTCGGCGGTGGCGTTGAGCATCAGGCCCTGCGTGATGCCGGAGGCCCACATGGCGCCCATGTAGAAAAGGATGCCGATGGTCCCGAGCCAGAAGTGGAGGTTGGCGAGGGATGGCGAGTGGAGCGGCCGGTTCCAGAGGCGCGGCACGAGCCAGTAGAACATGCCGGCGGCCATGAAGCCGTTCCAGCCGAGGGCGCCGCCGTGCACATGGCCGATGATCCAGTCGGTGTAGTGGCCGA
>PNKG01000025.1 GCA_013822585.1 Opitutus sp.
CTCGCGAAGCAGCTCGCCGCCCAGATCTTCGGCTCGCAGGACGCGATCGTGCAGATCGACATGTCCGAATACATGGAGAAGTTCTCCGTCTCGCGCCTCATCGGCTCGCCTCCGGGCTACGTCGGCTACGAGGAGGGCGGCCAGCTCACCGAGGCCGTCCGCCGCCGTCCCTATTCCGTCGTGCTCTTCGACGAGATCGAGAAGGCCCACCCCGACGTCGTGCAGCTCATGCTGCAGATCCTCGAGGACGGACGCCTCACCGATTCGCTCGGCCGCACGGTGGATTTCCGCAACACCATCATTCTGATGACCACGAACGTCGGCGCGCAGCTTATCCAGCGCCAGACCACCATGGGCTTCGCCGCCGCCGGCGCCTCGGACTTCCGCGACCTCGACAAACTCAAGGAAAAGGTGCTCGAGGAGGCCAAGCGCGTCTTCAAGCCCGAGTTTCTCAACCGCATCAACGACCTCGTGGTGTTCAGGCCCCTCGGCAAGGAGGAGCTCATCAAGATCGTCGACATCGAGGTCGCCAAGGTCGCGAAGCGCCTCGCCACGCGGCACATCCACCTCGAGTTCTCGCCCGAATCGAAGCTCCTGCTCATCGAGCAGGGCTACGACGAGAAATACGGCGCCCGCCCGCTGCGCCGCGCGGTCGAGCACTGCCTCGAGGATCCGCTCGCCGAAGCCATGCTCCGCGGCGACGTGAAGGAGGGCGAGCCGATCCTCGTGCTGCGCAACGGCGACAAACTCGAATTCAAGCAAAAGACCCCGACCGCCGACACCGGCGTCTCGCAGTAATCCACTCTCCCGGTCCCGGGATTCAGCCCGCCAGAGACGGCGGGCTTTTTGTTGTCCGCCTGCCGGACCTGGGTTTTGCTGCCGCCGTGCCGCGGATATTCCACGTTCTCCTGCTCTTCCTCCTGCCGGTGACCGTCTCGGCACTGGAACCGGCGGTCTCTGCGGAGGAACTCGGGCGGCCGCCGAGCGCGGAGCGGCTGGACGACCTCGTGGCCGCAGCGCAAAGAGACGGGTGGGGGAGATGGTCAGGGTTGCTGCGCGCCACGGCCTTCCGAGCCTACGAGCGCGATCCGGCCGGCGCGGCGCCTTGGTATCACCTCTACCGCTGGGCCGCCTTGTTCGCCACGCCGCGGGCCAAGGCCGTGCAGACCTGGATCGACGCGATCGACAAGGCCGGCGGCGGCCACGCCAACATGGCCAGCCGCTACGAGCTGCCGCCCGGCTCGCTGGGCGGCGAGTTGTCGCCCGCCCTGCAACGCTGGCTCGTCGGCAACCCGGTCTTCTCCCAGGAATTTTTCGCCACCCTCAGCGACCAGGACCAGCCGATCGCCACCCTCGGCCTCCTGCAAAGACTGCACGCGGCGAACCCCGCGCTCTTCGCCGACTACGCCTCCTTGGCGCTCGCCATCGCCATCGTCTACGATGTGCCGCCGCCCCCCGATTGGCCGCACGGGCAGGTGAGCCCGGCCCTGCTCCCGCGCAAGCTCCCCGATCCCGTTGAGGCCTTCAACTTCTGGGCCAGGCTCGACCGGGCAAATGTCGCCGCCCACAAACTGCGCCGGCTGCCGGCGAGCGAACTCAAGTTCGTGGTCGACACGAGCACGCCGTTCGCCGAGCTGGCCTGGGCGCAACGCAACGTCTCGCCGCCACTCTCCGAGCTGGCCAAGGCCTACGACATGATCCGCTACCGCACGGACCGCGTCACGGCCAACCAATACAGCTGGCCGGGGAAGGGCTACTCGCTGGAGACGATCCTGCGCGAAGGCGGTATCTGCGTCGACCAGGCCTATTTCGCCGCACAGGCCGGCAAGGCGCGGGGCGTGCCGACGCTGCTCTTCCGCGGCGCCGGGCTCGACGGGCGCCACGCCTGGTTCGGCTTCCTCTCGCCCACGGGTTGGGTGATGGACGCCGGCCGCTATGCCGAGCAGAAATTCGTCGCCGGCTTTGTGCGCGACCCGCAGACGTGGCGCGAGCTGACCGACCACGAACTGGCGTTCATCTCCGAGCGTTTCCGCGCCACGCCTCTTTACCAACTCTCGGCCATCCACACCCTCTTCGCGCTCGAATATCTCCGTGACGGCAACGCGGCGGCCGCCCTGAAGGCGGCGCGCGAGGCCGCGAACCGCGAGCCGCGCAATCTGCGCGCCTGGCAGGCGCTGGTCGCTGCGCAGACGGCGGCCGGGACCGAACAGCGCCTCCGCGAAGCCACCCTGCGCGAAGCGATGATCGCGCTGCAAAAGTATCCGGACCTCGAGATCGCCTTCGGCCGGCAATTCGTCGCCAGCCTGCGGCAGCGCGGCGAGACGAGTCTGGCCGATGCCGAGGAGCAGCATCTGGCAAGGAAATACCGCTCGGGGCGGGTCGACCTGAGCCTGCAACAGGCCGCGGAGATCCTGCAACGCAGCCTGCGCACCGAGGACATCGCCGGCCGCGTGCGCACTTACCGCCGTCTGCTCGAGACCTACGGCGCCGGGGCGGGCATCGACTTTTTCGACAAGATTGTCACGCCCTTCGTCGAGCATCTGCGGCGGGAGGGGCAGATCCCGGCCGCCCGGGAGTCGCTCGAGCGCGCCCGCCGCACTCTGCGGGTTGAAAGGGGCCAGCAACTCGAGGCCGAACTGAACCGTCTCGCCGACACCCTCAGGGTCCGGAGCTGACGCCCCGGCGCGGAATCCGCCCTGAGTAATATTCCCGTCCAAATAATGGACCTTTTCCGGCTTGTGAGAGTCAGAGGGTCCGGTTCACTCCAGCTTTTCCGCCATGTTTGACGTCTTCAAGGGCGCCGGCCTTCTCATCTATCCGCTCGGTCTCTGCTCGATCCTCGCAGTCTACATCATCTGCGAGCGTCTCTACGCCCTCCGCAAGGCCGCCATCCTGCCGGACGATCTCGTCGACGCCGTGCTGCAAGGCAAGGCCTATGCCGGCGGCAAGCACTCGGTGCTCGCCCGTGTGCTCGACTATGCGGCGGAACACCGGCACGACCCCGATGCGGTCAAGGCTTTCGCCCGCCTCGAGCTCAACCGCATGGAGCGCGGCATCCCGTATCTCGATGTCATCTACGCTGCCGCGCCGCTCATCGGTCTGACCGGCACGGTCACCGGCCTGTTGCAGGTGTTCTCGCAGATTTCCCCCGACACCGGCCTGCCCGATCCCGTCGCCTTCACCAAGGGCGTCGCTCTGGCGCTTTCCGCCACGGTGATCGGTCTGAGCATCGCCATCCCCTCGCTCGTGGGCGCCGGCTATCTCCAGCGCAAGGTGGAGAACTACGCGGCGCAGATCGACGTGCTGCTCGAGCGCGTGCTCGGCAAGCACAGCCGCGAATCCTCCTCCGTCTCCTCGCCCAAGACCGCATCGCTATGAGCGGTCTCTACCAGCGCCGCCGCAAACGGCCCGAGATGAACCTCGTGCCCCTCATCGACGTGCTCGTGATGCTCATTTTCTTCGCCTTCGTGACGATGCAGTTCCGCTCCGTCGCGACGATGAACCTCACGCTTCCGAAGGTCGAGACGGCCGGCAAGAGCGAGCTCAAGGACTCGATCTCGATCACGATCACCAAGGAGGGGGAGTTCACTTTCCAGACCGGGGCGCGCAGTTCGCGGGTCACGATCGAGCAGTTGGAGAAACTCCTGCACGATGTCGGCGGCATCACCAAGGACATCACCGTCCTCATCCGTTCCGACGAGAACACACCGCTGCGGCACATCACCGCGGCGATGGACGCCTGCCGCAAGAACGGTCTCAACAAGATCCGCCTGCAAAGCCGCTGAACGCGGTTGCAGCGGATGCCCCCGGAGGGCAGCTTGGGCGCATGGGAAAATTCATCGTCATCACCGGCTGCACGAAGGGACTGGGCCGGGCGCTCGCGGAATGGTTCATCGCCAACGGGCACACGGTGGCCGGCTGCGGCCGCAGCGCCGAGATCCTCGATTTGCGGTTCACCCACCCGGCGCCGCACGATTTTTCGGTGGTGGATGTGACCGAGGAGAACAAGGTGGCGATCTGGGCCGAGAAGCTCTCCGGCGCACAGGGCGCGCCGGACCTGCTGATCTGCAACGCCGCCGTGATGAACAATCCCGCGCCGCTCTGGCAGGTGCCGGCGGGCGAGTGCAACCGTCTGATCGACATCAACGTGAAGGGCGTTTGCACCGTAATACGGCATTTTGCGCCGCGGATGATCGCCCGTGGCTGCGGCACCATCGTCACCCTCAGTTCCGGCTGGGGGCGCAGCGCGTCGCCCGAGGTGGCGCCGTATTGTGCGTCGAAGTTCGCCGTCGAGGGTCTGACGCAGGCGCTGGCGCAGGAGCTGCCCGAGCCCCTCGCCGCCGTGCCGCTCAATCCCGGTGTGATCGACACCGCCATGCTGCGCCAATGCTGGAGCGGCGAGGCCGGCGGCTATCCAAAACCGGACGAGTGGGCGAAGGTCGCCGCGCCATTCATCCTCCAACTCGACCGCAAGGACAACGGCCGCCCGGCGACCGTGCCGCGCTTCGGCGACGAGTGATACCAGCGTCCGCTTGCTTCTGGGCCATCGGACAGGCAGGTGGGCGCCGCCGTCCCCGGCGGCGAAAGGCGTCGTCGGGGACGCCGACGCCCACCCTGGAGTCAATTAGCTGCGGGTGCTTGGTATGAGCCGGACGGTTATGGCGCGCCCTTCAGGTTCAGGTTAAAGAACTCGATGATGCGCTGCTGTTGGCGGAGCTTCACCACGGGGTCGCTGACCATGTGGGTGCCGAGCATTGGGAGCAGTTCGTAGGGCTTGCCCGCCATGAAGAGCGCGTCGGCCAGCTGCAGGGTGTGCTGGAAGTAAACGTTGTCGTCGGTCAGGCCGTGAATGAGCATCAGTGGACGGCGAAGCTCGTCGGCATAGGTGGTGACGTTACTGACGCGATAAGCTTCGGGATTGGATTGGGGGAGGCCGAGGTAGCGCTCGGTGTAGTGGGTGTCGTAGTTTTCCCAAGTGATGACCGGCGCGCCGGCGACGCCGGCCCGGAAGAAGTCGCCGCGCCGGATGGTCGCCATCGCGCTGAAATAGCCGCCGAAGGACCAGCCGGTCACACCGACGCGCGAAAGATCAATCTCCGGATAGTGGGCGGCGAGCGCCTGCAGGCCGGCGATCTGGTCGTTGAGGGCGGTGTCGATGAAGTTGAACTTGATCACCCGTTCCCAATCACGGCCGTGCCAGGGGGTGCCGCGGCCGTCGATGCGCACGACGATGTAACCCTGGTCGGCCATCCACTGGTCGGGCAGATAGTCGCGGATGACGGCGTTGACCCGCTTGACGGTCGGGCCGGCATAGACCTGGAGAATCACCGGGTATTTTTTCCCGGGCTCGAAATTCTGCGGCCGGGTGATCGCGGCGTCGAAGGCCGGGGCGCTCTTGGTGCGCGTCAGTTCGGTCGTCGGCCGGCGGGGAGGCGCCTCTGCGGTGGTGCGCAGCGCGGCCATCGGCTGTCCGGCGATGTCGATCACCCGGACTCCGTATTTGCCGGTGAAGTGATCGTAGGTGTGCACCAGGCGTCTGGCTCCGAGCACCGCGTTGTGGTGCCCGGAATCGCGGGTGAGCGGCGACCCGGGGCCGCCGGCCAGCGGGAATCGCCAGAGGTGCACTTCCCGTGGATCGAGGCTGCCGCGGACGATGAGGTTGCCGCTGGCTTCGTCGAGACCGACAAATTCGCGGTAGCTGAAAGTGATCGGAGTCAGCTCGCGCACGAGTTTGCCCGAGGCATCGCGCAATTCGAGCTGCCACGAGCCGCGGCGCTCGGTCGACCAGACGAAACGCGAGCCGTCCTTGAGCCAGACCGGCAGCTCGGCCTCGTAGTCGAGGTTGAGCCAGGCGGAGTCGGTTTCCCTCAGCAGTTCCGTCGTGCCGCCGGTGACGGGGTCCACGGCCAGAAGCGCCTGCTCGGTCTGCTCGCGGTTCTGCACGAGGATGGTGGGCGGGGCGTTGGGGTTTACCCAGTCGACGCGGGCGACATAGGGGTATTTCGCCGCATCCCATTTCACCCAGCGAGTGGAGCCGCCGGTCCGTGGGACGAGCCCGAGCCGCACGACGGCGTTGGGCGATCCGGCCTTGGGATAGGCGAAGCTGGCAGGCTTTTCTTCGGGACGAAGGGCGTTGGCGATGTAGCGGGTTTCGACGCTGCTTTCGTCGGTCTGCTGATAGAGCAGTTGGGTGGCGTCGGGGGACCACCAATAGCCCTCGTTGCGCTTCATTTCCTCCTGGGCGACGAATTCCGAGACTCCGTTGGCGACCGTCGCGCTGGCGTCGCGGGTGATCTGCGCCGGCTGGCTCGTGGCAAGGTCGATGACGTGCAGTTCGCGGTTCTTGACTGCGGCGACGAACTTGCCGTCGGGTGAGAAGCGCGGGTCGATCCAGTTTTCGCCCGGCAGCTCGGTGAACTTGAGCGACGCGCGCTCGACCACGTAGACGCGGCCGGAGAGCAGGACAAGCAGGCGGGCGCCGTCGCGCGACAACAGGAAGGAGGTGAAGCCCCTCATGCTCTGGCGCTGCCGCTCGCGGCGCGCCTTTTCCTCGGCGGTGAGTTTCTCCTCGCCGCCGCCCAGCAGCTGCCCGGGGGAGAGCAGCTCGCGCTCCTCGCCCGTGGCGATCGTGAATTCGTAGAGGCGCAGGGTGGGATTGCGCGGGGCGGCGCGCAGAAAGATGACGCTGGCTCCGTCGGGGGTGAGCTTGGGCGAAACGGGACGGCCGAGCGTATAATTGCGGGTTTCCGCCAGGTCGCGGAAGAACCTGAGGTTGGCGTCCTCGGCCCCGGTGGCACAGGCGAACAGTGGCGCCGCGCAGGTGATGAGGAGCAGACGGGGCAGGGGCGACATCGTGTCATCCAAGCCGCCGTCGGCGAAATGTCCACGATGCTTTCGGCTCTGCGGCGTCCGGTCGGAAAGGCGCGGCGCTGACCGGATCGGACGCGGCGGCGCAGGAAATCACCGGGCAGGGCGCCTTCTCCTCGCTTCGGCGGGAATCAAACCTCTGTTCCGTTGAGCGGGCTCATTCGCGGGTCTTCGAGTCGATGACAAGCGTCACCGGTCCGTCGTTGACGAGGGACACTTCCATCATCGCGCCGAACTCGCCGGTCTGCACCGGCCGGCCGAGCCGTTGCGCGAGCTGCCGCTGGAAGAGTTCGTGGAGCGGTCGGGCGATTTCCGGCCGGGCGGCGGCGTTGAAGGACGGGCGTGTGCCCTTGGCGGTGCTGGCGTGCAGGGTGAACTGGCTGACGAGCAGGATGCCGCCGGCGATGTCGGCGACGGAGCGGTTCATCTGCCCGGTGTCGTCGGGGAAGACGCGCAGCTTGGCGATTTTCTGCGCCAGCCATTCGCCGTCCGCGGCGGTGTCGGAGGATTCGATGCCCTGCAGAAGGAGAAGGCCTCGCCCGATCTCACCGGTGACGCGGCCCTCGACAGTGACCCTGGCGCGGGCGACGCGTTGGAGGACAACACGCATGGCGCCGTTCCGCTCACGCCATCGGCACGTGCGGCTCGATGTCCGCGTCGTAGTCGATGCCGGGCAGGCCGAAGCCGAAGAGCTTGAGGAACTCCGAGCGGTAGCCGGCGATGTCGGTGAGTTGGGCGAGGTTCTCGGTGGTGACTTGCGGCCAGATGGCGGCGACTTTGGCCTGCACGTCGGGCCGCATCTCCCAGTCGTCGATGCGGACGCGGCCCTCGCTGTCGAACTGCGGCGAGCGGCCGTTGTAGAGGTGGGTGGCGAAGAGGCGCTGCATCTGCTCGGCGCAGCCTTCGTGCAGGCCCATCTCCTTCATGACCTTGTAGAGGATGGAAATGTAGAGCGGGACGACCGGGATGGCGGAGCTGGCCTGGGTGACGAGGGCCTTGTTGACGGAGATGAAGGCGCGGCCGTGGCCGTGGGCCTTGAGCTGAGCGTCGATCGCGCGGGCGGCGCGCTCGAGGTCGATCTTGGCGCGGCCGATGGTGCCGTCCTTGTAGATGGGCCAGGTGTGGTGGGGCCCGATGTAGGAATAGGCCATCGCGGTGGCGCCCGGGGCGAGGAGTTTGGCGTCGGCCAGCGCCTGCATCCACATTTCCCAATCTTCGCCGCCCATCACGGCGACGGTGTCGGCGGTGGCGGCCTCGTCGGCGGGTTGGATTGTGACCTCGCTGACAATGCCCTTGTCGGTGTCGACCGTCTTGTTGGTGTAGGGCGCGCCGAGCGGCTGGAGGGTGGATTTGTGGACGACGCCGGTGCGCGGATGGGTGCGGCGAGGGGAGGCGAGGGAATAGACGACGAGGTCGATGGGACCCATGTCGCGGGCGATGATCTCCATCGTCTGTTTCTTCACGTCGTCGGAAAAGGCGTCGCCATTGATGTTGGCGGCATAAAGCCCCGCGGCGCGCGCGGCCTGGCTGAAGGCGATGCTGTTATACCAACCCGGAGTGGCGGGACGGCCGTCCTCGGACGGACGTTCGAAGAACACGCCGAGGGTCTTCGCGCCGGAGCCGAAGGCGGCGGCGACGCGCGAACCGAGGCCATAGCCGGTCGACGCGCCGATGATGAGCGCGTTGCGCGGGCCGTTTTCAATCGGGCCCTTGCCCTTCACGTAGTCGATCTGCTCCTGCACGTGAGCGGCGCAGCCGGCGGGGTGCGCGGTCACGCAGACGAAGCCGCGGACCTTCGGTTTGATGATCATACGCGCGCGAGTCTTTCGCCGCCGGGGCGGGTGACAAGAGCAACTTTCGGCCCCGAAAATTATGCTCGCCAGCGCCGCCGCCGCCGCCGGAGCAGCGGAGGCTCACAGGTTGCCCAACAACACGACCGGCCCTTCGGACTTCGGCGCGCCGCCTTTCCTCTCGAGGCTGATCGCGAAGGCGACGGCCTGGGAGAGGGGCTGCTCGCCCTTGAAAGCGACCGTGGCGTGGCCGGTGACGCCGGGCTTGAAGACGCCGCCGTTGATCGGGGTCGGATGCCGCGGGTCGTGGATCCAAATCTGGTAGTCCTGCTCCCCGGCGATCGCGGGGAGGTGCGAGACGACAAGCAATCCGGACTGCAGCGCGGGATCCCAAACGACGATGGCACGGGCTTCGGCGAGATTGGGCAGCCGGGCCGCGAGCGCGGCCACTTTGAGACGTCCGATATCCTCCGTCAGCCGCAGCTTGCGACCAAGTTCCGCGATCATGCCTTCGGCCAGGAGAGTGCGCTCCGCCAGCTGCGATTGGGCCATCTTGGACGTCACCTCGGCCAATTCCTGCTGGGCGCGCAGCGAGTCGGTCTCGGCCCGGAACGCATCGGACCGGATGGCGAACCACGCGGCGGCGCCGGCGAAGCCGGCCGAGATGGCCCAGGGCAGGACACGCAGGAGCGGTGTCGATTGGTTCATGCGTGCAATGTCGCCGATCGGGAGGGAGCTGGAGGGAGAACCCGCGACGCGGAGGGATGGCGTTTCATCGGAGCTACGCGACGCGCGGAATGAAGACCCGCCGAGCTTGGTTGTGGACCGGGCCGTTTACAAGCACAGCAATCCGACCCCGCCAAGCACGAGAAGCACGGCCAGCACGAGCAGAATGGTGCGCTCCTGTTTGGTCGTGGTGAAGATCATGGGCGCAGGCCGACCTGACCGAGGTTGGCGAAGATTTCGCGCACAAGCGGCTCGTCGCGCAGCTGTTCCCAAGGGAGGTTGCTCGAGAGGCGGATGAAATACTGCGGGCCCTCGCGCCGGAATCCGTAGCGCAGCGCCAGCTCGACGAGGGCGGGGATGGAGTAGGGGTCGCGGTAGTTGATGACGGCGCCGTTGTAGAGGTGCCAGAACCAGACGTGTTGCGGCGATGTGGTTTGGCGGAAGATGCGGTGTTCGGCCACCGGAAGCGCCGCGCCGGCCAGATCGAGGCGCACCTGCCGATCCGGTGCGGGCTCCTGCTGCCAGCCGGCGCCGGGCCAGCACGCATCCGGCGTGTGCGAAGCGACCAGACTGACCGAGGCCGCTCCCGCGGACCAGTGGGCCACATAGATGTTGATCCGGACGGGACGGGTGTCGGCGATGCGGAAGTAGGTGCGCTCGACGAGGTGCTCGGTTTGCAGGATGCCGGAGAATCGGTAGAGGTTCGGCGCGCTGGCCACCTGCCATCCGGCGGCTTCGGCGGGCAACAGCGAGGCGACGGGAATGCGGACCTCGGCGGAGGGCGGTGACGACGAACGCGAGAGGAACACGAAAATACCGCCGAGGGCGACCAGCGTGGCCAGACCCGCCGTGAAGACCGCGAAGCCCGCGCGCGGCGGGGTCGCGGCGACGGGGACGGTCGCAGGGGCGGCCTCCTCTCCGGGCGGGCTCAGCAGCGAGGCCACTCCGCCCAGGATCGCCGCCGTCAGTCCGAGGATCGCGTAGCCGGTGGCGTCGTGCCAGAAACCGAGGATGTCCACGCCGCGGTTGGCCAGCAGGGTCAGCGCGAGCGAACGGGCGAAGTTCATCGCGACCGCGAGCAGGGGGGCGAGGACGATGAGGACGATCCGGCGGCCGGGCTTTCGCACCAGCCAGGCGGCGAAAAAGAAACCGGCATGGAGACACGAAATGAGGCTGCGGATGCCGCTGCAGGCCTCCTCGACGCCGACGCTCGTCATCGCGAGCTCGATGATGTTGCCCGATTGCCGTGCAGGGATGCCGAGGATGTGCAGGGCGTGGAGCACTCCGGAGGTGACCGTGCCCTGCAGCGCCAGCGTGAGGCGCGCGTAGGTGCCGGTGGGCAGCGGAGCAGCCAGCAGCCACAGGGCGATGGCGGTGAATATCGCCCAATTGAAGGGGATCGCGCGCACCGGCTCCGTGGCGAGCACCAGCCATCCGGCGAGAAGCGCGCCGGCAAAAGCCGCGGTGAGGGCGAATTTGACCACCGCGTGCGACCAGCCGACCGAGGCCGCCAGCAGGCCGCCCAGCCCCAGCATGAGCAGCGCCGCGAGCAGAATCATCCCTGCGGCAACCCACAGGCCCCCCGCGGGAACCAGCCAGCGCGCCGGGCCGCTCTTCGTGCCCTCCCGGAGCAACAGGGCGAACAACAAGGGCGCGAAGAAGCCGTGCGAGAGATCCGGATTGGCCGCCCATTCCGGCCAAAGATAAATTATCTGAAGCACGGCGAAACACCCGAGCGGCACGGTGACAGCCGCCAAAGGCGGGGCGAACCAGTCGCGGGCGGCGCGGGTGAAGCGGGGGGCGTTGACGAACATCGACGGCAGCCGACGGGCCGCCGCGTGCAAGCTAGATGCGCGCGCCGATGCGGCAAGGCGCAACTGGCCGCCCGCCGAGTGGAAATACCCCGGAGAATTTCACCGAACCCGGCTTTGACGAAACAGCGCGGCTGACTTTTCTCTTCGCATTACCCTATGAAACGCATCGCATTCCTTCTGGCCGCGCTCAGCCCGGCCATCGTCTCCTCCGCCCTCGCCGCGCCGGAAGTCGGCCGAGCCGCGCCGGACTTCACCCTCACCGACATCCACGGCCAGAGCCGCTCGCTCTCCTCCTACAAGGGGAAGACCGTCGTCCTGGAGTGGGTGAATCCGGAGTGCCCGTTTGTCGTGAAACATTATGACAAGAGCGGCAACATGCCCGCCACGCAGAAGGCCGCCGCGGACGACGGCGTCGTCTGGCTCTCGATCAACTCCGGTCATCCCGGCGCCCAAGGCGATTTCGACAAGGCCAAGGTCGAGGCGTGGATGAAGCGCGTGGGCGCGGCTCCGTCCGCCTACTTCCGCGATCAGGACGGCAAGATCGGCAAACTCTACGATGCGCGCACGACGCCGCACATGTTCGTGATCAACCCGCAGGGCACCCTCGTCTATGCCGGCGGGATCGACGACATCCGCTCGGCCAATCCGGACGACATCGCCAAGGCCACCAATTTCGTGAAGGCCGCGCTGGCCGACCTCAAGGCCGGCAAGGAGGTGCGGACCAAGACTTCGCGCCCCTACGGCTGCAGTGTGAAATACGCCGACTGAGCCGGAACAATTCAGTTCAACCACGAACGGACACGAAGAAACACGAATGAAAAGACGCGCAGCCGGCAGACGCATCATCCGGCGATCGATCGGCAGGCTAACGATACCAGACTCGGGGCACCCCGCAGAATTCGTGTCCATTTGTGTTCAGTCGTGTTCCCGACTGCATGAGTCCGACTGAGCCAAGCTCTCAGTGTGTCCGTCGAGCCGGGGCGAAAGCCCCGGCTTTTTCTTGGTGTCCGGGAACGGCCCCTTTCCCGGTCAGGTCTCGCGTCCGAAAAACCCGGAATCGAGCCTCACCTCCGCCACCCGCGTGACGGCGCCGGTCATGCGGACGGTCCAGTCGATGCCGAGCTCGATGCGGATCCGGCCGCCGGGCATGTGGACCGTGACGTCGCGATCGACCCGCCCGAGCCGGCAGGCGACGGCGGCGGCCGCGCAGGAGCTGCTGCCGGAGGCGAGCGTGTAGCCCGCGCCGCGCTCCCAGATTTCGATCTGGATGTTGGCCCGGTCCAGCACGCGGAGGAACTGGACGTTCGTGCGATTGGGGAACAGCGCGTGGCGCTCGATCAGGGGACCGAATTCGTGCGCGAGGGCGGGCGAGATTTCCGGCAGTGGAACGACGCAATGCGGATTGCCGACCGTCGCCGCGCAGAAGGTGAACTGGCGGCCGCCGGCCTCGAGCACTTCGTCGAGCACATCGCGGGCGGGGCCGGCCACGGGGATGGCGGTGCTGGTGAAACTGACGCGCCCCATGTCGACGGTGACGCTCCGGCCGGCATCCAAGACCCGTGCTTCCACGGTGCCGCCGGCAGTCTCGATGGTGAAGGGCGCGGCGCTGACCTTGCCCCGGTCGAACAGGTAGCGGGCGAAGATGCGCAGGCCGTTGCCGGACTTTTCCGCTTCGGAGCCGTCGGGATTGAAGATGCGCAGGCGGAAGCCGGCGGTGGCGCTCGGCAGCGGTCCCCAGAGGATGCCGTCGGAGCCGACTCCGCGGTGGCGATCGCAGAGGGCGCGAACTTGGGCCGGCTCGGGCGAGGCCGAGGCCGGAGAGTCCGCCGGGTCGAGCACCAGGTAGTCGTTGCCGAGGGCGTGATACTTTTGGAACCGCATCATTCCGAGGTTCCATGCAACCGTGGCGGGCTGCCAAGAGATAAAAACGTCAAGCCACCGGCGCGCGGTGGAGCGGAATCAGGCGGGTGCTCCGGTGTGGCCGAGCAGCTTCCGCTGCTTGATCACGGTGGCGACCTTCGAGGGCACCAGACGTTCCCAGCCGGGGTCGCCGGCCTTGATGCGGTCGGCGACCTCGCGCGAGTAGATGGCGAGGTAGTCGTCGTTGTAGCCGGTGATGCAGCCGATGGAGTGGTTCTCCAGCAGGTGCTGGTAGAGGTGGCGCAGGTGGCGCGCGACGTGGACGTTGCGCGCCGTGATGAGCTCGCCGGGGGCGAGCTGCGTCTGCGCGGCCGAGTCGGCCAGTCCGAAGCGGGCGAGAGTCTCCGACCGCATGGGATAGACGTAGAGCTTCACGTCGTGTTTGAACATGCGGCCCATCGCCTCGAGGATGCCGCCGTCGAGGTGCTCGTAGTATTTCTCGTTGAAGACCTCGAGCAGGGCGTTGATGCCGAGGGCGACGCCGATCTTCTCCTTCGTGTAGCGGCGGAAATAGCCGACGAGGCGGAAGAACTCCGAGTAGTTGGAGATGAGCACGGTGAACCCGATGTGGCCGAGCATGTCGACGCGCGCGAGGAAGTCCGCGGTGTCGATCGTGCCGCTGGCGAGCAGGTTGTTCATCGTGATCTCCATCAGCACGACCACGTCCTTGCCTTTCACGACCGGTTCGTGGAGGAACTGCGCGGTGGCGCAGTTGAGCATGTCGACGTTGATGTGGGTGACGGGGCGGAAGGTGCCGCGCTCGACGAGGACGGCCTTGTTGTAGATGGCTTCGGAGGGCTGGAGCACGTCGCCGGTGGGGGCGAACAGCACGGCGTTGGTCAGGCCGTGTTTGACGAGGTGGAGCGAGAGGAGGCGGTTGTCGACCCGGGCGAAGGCCGGGCCGCTGAACTTCAGCATGTCGACCTCGATGCGGTCGGTGCCGACGTTGTCGACGAGCGAGGTGATGAACTTCTCGGGGTCGTCGTGGCAGTAAAACGCGCCGTAGATGAGGTTGGTGCCGACGATGCCGAGCGCCTCCTGTTGGAGGACGTTCTTATTGTCCCACATCCGCACATGGATGATGATCTCGCTGGGCTCCTCGAGCGGGTTGAGCTGGAAGCGGATGCCGAGCCAGCCGTGACCGTCGCTCACTTTGGCGCTTTTGGCGGCGACGGTGTTGGCAAAGACGAAGAACCGGGTGCGTTCGCCGCGCTTGTCGGACAGGCGCTCCTTCAGCAGGGCGTATTCGTGGTGCAGCATCGTCTGCAGGCGCTCGCGCGAAACGTAACGCGGGGCTTTGCCGTAGATGGCGTCGCTGAAGGTCATGTCATAGGCCGACATGGTCTTGGCGATCGACCCGGAGGCGTTGCCTGCCTGGAAGAAGACGCGGGCGACCTCCTGGCCGGCGCCGATCTCTGCGATGGTGCCGTAGCGGGTGCCGTCCAGATTGATGGTCAGCGCCTTGCGGTTCGTGGTGAGGAGCTCCTTTTTCTCGCTCATGCGGGAGGACGGGCAAACTACGCCTCCGGGTCGCCGGCACAAGGAAAGTATTCGGTCGCCCGCCGCTGGTGGAGCCCGCCGGCCGTTCGTCCCAAGAGCATTCCCCTGAACCGTTTTCGCTGGCTGGGGCGCGGCGCGCGGCTAGGGTCGGCTCATGAAGAGTTTTTTCACCTCGTTTTTCGCCACGCTGGCCGCCCTGTTGGTCTTCTGTTTCGGCGCCGCGGCGGTCTTTTTCCTCATGATCGGGGCGATCGCCGCCTTGGGAGAGAAGCCCGTGGCGGTCGCCAAGGGCTCCTACTTGGTCTACGACCTCGGCACACGCATCAAGGACGCACCCGAACAGATGGAGGGACTGGACGAACTCGTCGAGGCGCTCGGTGGCGAGGGCCAGCGCAGGTTGCAACTCCGCCAGATCACGCGCGCCATCGAGGCCGCGGCGACGGACGAGGACATCGCGGGCATCTTCCTTCGCGGGCAACTCTCGGCTGGCGGCGCCGGTTACGCGCAGCTCCGCGAGGTGCGCGAGGCGCTCGCGGCCTTCCGCAAGAGCGGCAAACCCGTGAAGGCGTATCTGACCTATGCGTTGACCGGGGAATACTACCTCGCCTCGGCGGCGTCGGAGGTGACGATGGATCCTTACGGGGCCATCCTCATGCCCGGCCTTGCCTCGCAACCGATGTTCTTCGCGAAGGCATTCGAGAAGTTCGGCGTCGGCGTGCAGGTGACCCGTGTCGGCAAATACAAGTCGGCGGTCGAGCCGTTCACCCGCACCGACATGAGCCCGGAGAACCGGGCGCAGATCCAGAAGCTGCTCGACGACATTTGGGGTGAACTTGTCGGCACGGTGGAGCAGGCCCGCGGCTTGGAGAAGGGGGCCTTCCAGAAGCTGGTCGACGCGGAGGGTTTCGTGCGCCCGGCGCCGGCCATCGCCGCCAAGTTGGTCGACCGCATCGGATATTGGGACACGGTGCTCGATGAGCTGAAGGCCGACACCGGCCGCAAGGGCTCGCGCGAAACCTTCAAGCAAGTCGACCTCAAGCACTACTCCAAACTCGTCTCGAACGACGGCCCTGTGGGGCAGCGCCTCGGCGCCCACAAGATCGAGGTCGGTGCGCGTGACCGGGTCGGCATCGTCTACGCCGAGGGCGAGATCGTCGATGGCGACGGCCGGGACGAGGACGTGGTCTACGGTGACAAGGTCGCCCGCCAAATCCGCCAGCTTCGCCTGGATGACAACGTGAAGGCCGTCGTCCTGCGTGTGAACAGCCCCGGCGGCAGCGCCTCGGCCTCGGAGGCCATCCAGCGCGAGGTCCGGCTGACCCGCGAGAAGAAGCCGGTGATCGTCTCGATGGGCCACCTCGCAGCCTCGGGCGGCTACTGGATCTCCACCTACGGCGACCGCATCTTCGCCGAGCCTACGACCATCACGGGCTCGATCGGCGTCTTCGGCCTGTTTCTGAACTTCCAGGGACTCACCAACGATAAGCTCGGCCTCACCTTCGACACGGTGAAAACGGGTCACTTTGCCGACGCGGCGACGGTGGTGCGGCCCAAAACCGACGAGGAGCTCGCGCTCTTTCAGAAGTTGATCGATTGGATCTACGAGGAATTCACCGGCAAGGTCGCCGAGTCCCGCAAGCTCGACATCGCCCAAGTCCGCGAGATCGCCCAAGGCAGGGTGTGGTCGGGCAGCGAGGCGCTCCGGCTCGGGCTGGTCGACGAGCTCGGCGGCCTCTCCGCTGCGGTGAGATACGCGGCGGCAAAAGCCAACCTCGGCGACAAATTCCGCGTCGTCGAACTGCCGCGCAAGAAGCAGTTCGCCGAGTCCCTCAGCGAGGCGCTCGAGGGCCGCCGACGCGAGCAGGCGGTCTCCGGTCCGTTCGGCGCGTTCCTCCGGCAGGCCACCGCGCAACTGCAGCTGCTCGGCCGGCTGAACGACCCGAAGGGCATCTACGCGCGATTGCCATTCGAACTCGGCTTGAACTGAACGCGACGTCGCTATTGCGCGGCGCGTGGCGGCGTGCATGATGGGGACGATGCAAGCCACCACGACGCTACTCCGCGACGCTCCCGCCACGCTGATTCCGGCGGGCGACAAAGTCACGCTGCCGGCCGGCCTGAACGTGTTCATCACGCAATCGCTCGGCGGCAACGTCACGGTGCGCACAGAGCAGGGGTTGTTTCAGATCGCCCGCGAGCACGCTGCGGCGCTGAAGGATTTCCAAGCCGGCGCGGAGAGTGGCGCGGTGGCGACCGAGTTCAGCGAGGAGGCCGTGTGGGACACGCTGAAGACCTGCTTCGACCCCGAAATCCCGGTCAACATCGTCGATCTCGGCCTCGTCTACGATCTCTCCATCGAGAAGACCCCGGCGGGCGGACACCGGGTCGACGTGAAGATGACGCTGACCGCGCCGGGGTGCGGCATGGGGCCGGTCATCGCCGAGGACGCGCGGGCCAAGATCGCCGCATTGCCGACTGTGGAGCGCGCGGCCGTGCACATCGTGTGGGATCCGCAATGGACGCCGCAGATGATCTCGCCGATCGGGCGCCAGACGCTCGGTTTGGAATGAGCGCGCCGTCGGTCCGCTTCGGTCATGTCCACCTGATCGCGGCCGGTGGCAATCCCCCCCCCGGGGGGGGGGACTGGACGAAGCAGGCCGGGAACACGCGCGTGATCCGGGTCTATCTGCGCGACCCGGAGGGGAACTTGGTGGAATTGCAGAGCTGACCGGCCTGAGAATCAAGCCGAGGCCCTGTCGAGCAAACAAGACTCGTCCGGTGTCTCGCAGTTGGGGCGGGCGATGACGCCGGGATAGGGCTCGGTGGCAAAGGGCCTGGCCGGCTCGGTCAGCAGATGGCGGTCGCAGACGGCGAACAGTTCCGCCTCGCTCATGGCGCGGCGCATGTTGTGGAGGAAAGCGCCCCGCGGATCGACAGACTGGCCGACGAAGTTCAGGTATTTCTTCATCTTGGCCACGTGCGCGGCCTCGGGGATGTGGGGCGCCCGCGTCTCGCGATAGAGGCATTCGATGTAGTCCCGGACATCCGCGAGCGTGGGCGCGAAGACCGGATCGCCGGCCTGCTCCTCGCGCACTTGGCGGAAAATCCACGGGTTGCGGATCGCGTGGCGGCCGATCATCACGCCGGCGGCCCCGGTTTGGATCAGCACGCTCCGCGCGAGGGCGGCGGAGGCGACATTGCCGTTGGCCAGCACCGGGCAGGGCACGCTGCGCGCCGCGGTGGCGATGAAATCGTAGTGCACCTCGCTGCGGTAGCCTTCCCGGACGGTGCGGCCGTGCACGCTGAGGAGGTCGACGCCGTGCTTGGCGATGAGGGCGAGGACGCGCTCGTAGTGTTCGGTCGAGTCGAAGCCGAGGCGCATCTTCACCGTGAGCAATCCGGGGACGGCATCGCGAAGGGCGCCGAGCAGCGAGTCGATCTTGTCCGGGTCGCGCAGCAGGCCGCCGCCGACGTTCTTCCGGTAGATCTTCGGGGCCGGGCAGCCCATGTTGAGGTCGATGCCGGCGACCGGATACCGGAGCAACTCGCGCACGGTGCGGACGAGGTCGGGCACGTGCTCGCCGATCAGCTGGGCGAAGACCGGCCGCCCCGTGCGGTTTTCGACGATGGATCGGACAATGTGCTTCTCGGGACGCGACTGGGAGTGGACGCGGAAGAATTCGGTGAAGAAATAGTCCGGCGCGCCGTAATGCGCGATGACGCGCATGAAGGGCAGGTCGGTGACGTCCTGCATCGGCGCGAGCGCCGTGAGCGGGCCCGGGCGGATGGGCGCGGGAAGCGGGCGTGGTGCGGGGGCCATGCGAGCGGCCGTTATTGCTCCTCCTCCGCGGGAGGCTCTTCCTTCTGCTGCTTGAGGACGCGATCGAGGATCTCGGTCATGTCCTCGACGGCGTCGAGCACGCGCCGCGTGACGTAGATCGGGCGCTTTTGCTGGAGGGCGAGGACGATGGAGTCGCTCGGGCGGGCGTCGAGTTCGAGAATCTTCCGGCCGAGCTCGTTCTGCATGTGCAGGATGACGCGGGCGAAATAGGTGCCCTCGTTGACGTCGTTGATCACGACCCGTTCGAGCCGGATGTCGAAACCGAGGAGCAGATGCCCGATGAGATCGTGGGTGAGCGGGCGCTCCTTCTTCACGCCGTTGAGCGTCATCGAGATCGCGCTGCCGACGCCGGGGTCGACGTAGATGACGAAGGTCTTCTCGTCGTTGCCGAGGAACACGGCGCAGCCGTTGGCCGTGGGCATGAGGCCCTTGGTGGAAATCTCGACGACGTCTTCCTTCATTCGGGGCAACAGTGCGTGGCCGCCGGAAAAGTGCAAGCCACCGGCGGGGTTCAGAAACCGTAGAGCGAGAGGCCCCAGGCTTGGGCTTGGGCGAGCACGGCGGGCTTGTCGAGGATGATGACCTTGCCTGCCTCGAGGGCGGCGGCGCCGAGGCCGGCCTCCCGCATCGTTTCCAGCGTGCGCAGGCCGAAGACGGGGACGTCGAAGCGGAAATCCTGGCCGGGTTTTACCGTCTTCACGAAGAGCGTCCCGTCGGTCTTGAAGGTGCCCGCGCGGCGCAGCATGGCGTCGGTGCCCTCGAAAGCCTCGACGGCGAGCACGGTGCCCTTGCGCACGACGCAGCTCTGGCCGATGTCGAGGCGTGCGATCTCGCGTGCAATCTGGATGCCGTGGTCGAGGTATTCGCGGTCGACGGGCAGTTTCTTGCCGACCATCGGGCCGGCGTGGGCGAGCTGATCGTCGATGAAAGCGCGGGCGTCGAGCAGCCGGACGCCGAGCTTCTCGATTTCGCCGGCGATGGCGCCGAAGATCGTCTCGGCGTTGCGCCGTTTCAGGGTGAGGAGGATTTGCGCGGCCTTGAGGTCGGGTGTGAGGCCGTGGAAGAGCTTTCGGGGTTTCACCTGCCCGGCCATCAGCGCGTAGCCGGCCTGGAAGTCCTTCAGCGCGGCGAGCATCCTGCCGAGCTGGCCGACGTTGATCAGGACACGCTCGGACTCGGAGAAGCCCGCGATGAGGTCGGCGGAAGTCTCGTCCTCCAAGGCGATCAACCGGACCGGGGCGCCGGCGCGGCGGATCGCGGCGGCGGTGAGGGCGGGGTAGCCGCCGCGGCCGGCGATGAGCGCGATCGGGAGCCGTGAATCGAAGTCGGGGGGCAGGTAGGCGGAGATCACGGCGGAGGTGGTGGGGGCGGGCATCGCGATGAAGGCGGAATCGGTTGAGCGCGGAAACAAAAAAGCCGCGCGATCGGCGCGGCTGCGGTGTGGCCGGGGTTCAGGATTGGGCGCCGTAGTATTTTTTGTAGCTGCGGTAGTAGCGGTAGTTGGAGTAATACTCGATGCGCCGGGGCGAGAGGCCGTTGAGCACGACACCGAGGAGCTCGTTTTTGCTCTCCTTGAGGTTCTTGATGTAGAGCCGGATGTGTTTCCGGTAGGCGCGGTTGAAGCGGCAGACGTAGATGATCTCGTCGGTGTTGCCGGAGATGAGAAGGGCGTCGGTCACGGCGCCCATGGGCGGGGAGTCGACGACGACGAGGTCGAAGTGGTGTTTCAACGAGTCGAGGAACTGGCCGAAGATCGGATTCTCGAGCAGTTCGGTCGGGCTCTTCGAGCGTCCGCCGGAGCGGAGCAGGTAGAAATTCTCGTCGACCTTGGTGATGCCGAGGGATGAATCCGCGATCGGATCGTCCGGGATGCGGGCGCCGGCTTCGAACCAGGCGATGAGGCCGAGTTCGTTGGTCAGCTTGAAATGCCGG
>PNKG01000026.1 GCA_013822585.1 Opitutus sp.
TTCAACAGCGGCGAAGGCCGCTGCGACCACTGCCAGGGCCTCGGCAGCGAGCGCGTGGAGATGCAGTTCCTCTCCGACGTCTTCGTGCCCTGCCCGGTCTGCGAAGGCCGCCGCTTCAAGCCCGAGGTGCTGGCCATCCGCTGGCACGGCCGGTCCGTCTCCGATCTCCTCGGCACGACGATCACCGACGCCCGGACTTTCTTCGCCGAGCCTGTGGGCCGGGTGCCCTCCCCCGGCGAAAACAGATCCTCGCTCGCCACCATCCGCGCGCGCCTCGCCGCGCTCGAAGCCGTGGGTCTCGGCTACCTCACGCTCGGCCAGCCGCTCAACACCCTCTCCGGCGGCGAATCCCAGCGCCTCAAGCTCGTCCGCTACCTCGGCGACTACACCGCCCAAGGGGTAGGGCGAGGCGTCCCTGCCGAGCCGCGGTTCACCGAGGACGGTTCGCCCTGCCTTGAATCGCACGGCGCTCTGCTGCTGCTCGACGAACCCACCACCGGCCTGCACCGGCACGATGTGAAGCGCCTGCTGTCGGTCCTCCAGCGCATCGTCGATCGCGGCCACAGCGTCGTCGTCATCGAGCACAACCTCGACGTGCTCAAGTCCGCCGACTGGATCCTCGAAGTCGGCCCCGAAGCCGGCGCCGGCGGCGGCCGCATCGTCGCCGAAGGCACGCCGGAACGGATCGCGCGCACCGCCACCGCCACCGCCCCGTTCCTCCGCGCCGCCTTGGCCGAGTGTAACCTATTAGGTTACAAGTCCGCGCCGGCTCCCGCTGAAGCGAACCCGACTTGTAACCTAATAGGTTACAACGCCGCTTCGCTCGCTGCGGCCGAAGACGCCGCCCCCTACGGGGCGCGCACTCCGGAATCCCCAATCGGAAATCCGAAATCCCTGCAGGTCATCGGCGCCCGCGAGAACAACCTGAAGAACATCTCGCTCTCCATCCCCCACGGCCAGCTGGCCGTGGTCACGGGCGTCTCCGGTTCGGGCAAGTCCACCCTCGCCTTCGATATCATCTTCGCCGAGGGCCAGCGGCGCTTCATGGAGTCGATGTCGCCCTACGCGCGCCAGTTCGTCGAGCAACTGCCCCGGCCCGACATCGACCGCCTGTCCGGCATCCCACCGACCGTGGCCATCGAGCAGCGCGTCACGCGCGGCTCCCGCAAGTCCACCGTCGCCACCATCACCGAGGTCGCCCAATATCTCCGCCTGCTCTACGCGCGGCTCGGCGTGCAGCACCATCCGGAGACCGGCCGCCCGGTCATGCCGCTGTCTCCCGCCCAACTGCGCCGGCTCCTGGACAAGACGCTGGCCACGCCCGCCGCCCGGCGCGCCAAACACCTCCATCTCTGCGCCCCGCTCATCCGCGGCCGCAAGGGCCACCATGAGCCCATCGCGAAGTGGATCGGCCAGCAGGGCTACGAACTCATGCGCGCCGACGGCCGCCTGCTCCGCGTCGACACGTTCACCAAGCTCGACCGCTACAAGGAGCACGACGTCGAGGTCGTCGTCGCCGATCTGAAGCGCGGCGAAGCCGCGCAGCCTAAAGCTGAAAGCTTAAAGCTGAAAGCTGATGAAGCGCTCAAGAGAGCGCTTCGCCTCGGCAAGGGTTCCTGCTTCCTGGTCACGCCGGACGGCAAGATCCTGAGCTGGTTCTCCGCCACGCGCACGGACATCGGCTCGGGCGAATCGTTTCCCGAGCTCGATCCAAAGCATTTCTCCTTCAATTCGCCCAAGGGCTGGTGCCCGGCCTGCCGCGGCCACGGCCGCATCTACGACTGGATGCTCCAGCCCGACGGGGATGAGGAGATGTCCGCCGAGGTCGCCGACGCGCTCCGGCATTTCGACCCGGACGATCCGTCCGCCAACGGCAAACTCTGCCCCACCTGCCACGGCGAACGCCTGAACCGCGTCGCCCGCGCCGTGAAGCTGCCGCTCAAAGGTAGGGCGAGGCGTCCCGCCGAGCCGCGGCTCACCGGGGACGGTTTGCCCTGCTCTCCCAACGCCATTTCCCTGCCGGCGCTGCTGCGGCTCACACCGGCCCAGCTCCTCGCCACCCTCCACCGGCTGCAGCTCGACTCCCGCGGCCGCCTCATCACCCGCGACATCCTCCCGCAAATCGAGGAACGCCTCCGCTTCCTCGACCACGTCGGCCTCGGCTACCTCTCGCTCGACCGCCCCACGGAGACCCTCTCCGGCGGCGAGGCCCAGCGCATCCGCCTCGCAGCCCAGCTCGGCTCCAACCTCTCGGGCGTCCTCTACGTGCTCGACGAGCCCTCCATCGGCCTTCACGCCCGCGACAACGAGCGCCTCATCGGCACGCTCGGCGCCCTCCGCGACAAGGGCAACTCTCTCCTCGTCGTCGAGCATGACGACAGGGTGATGGAGCGCGCCGACCGCATCATTGATCTCGGCCCCGGCGCCGGCCTGCACGGCGGCGAGGTGCTCGCCAACGACACCCCCGCCAACCTCAAGGCAAACCCCGCCTCCCTCACCGGACTCTTCCTCGCCCAAGGCATCAAGCACCCCCTGCGCGGGGCGTATCGCCCTGTTCCTGGGTGGAACGCGCTGACCCCAACCCGTTCCGAGCGCGTTGGGGTCAACGCGCTCCACCAGGGCTGGCTCGAGCTCCGCGACATCCACCACCGCAATCTGCGCGGCCAGTCGCTGCGCCTCCCGCTCGGCCGGCTCGTCATGATCTGTGGTCCGAGCGGCGCGGGCAAATCCACGCTCTTCCGCGACGTGCTCGACCCCGCCGTGCGCACCGCAATCAAGCGGAAGAGCGACAAGCTCACCGGCCGCGACTTCGTGAAACTCACCGGCTTCGAGACCGAGGTTGTGGGCGGGGCGCCCCCACCACGCGGTTCGGCGCCATTTTCCGAGCTCCGCGGCGCGAGCGGCTTCAAATCCGTCATCGAAGTCGACCAATCCCCCATCGGCAAGACCCCGCGCTCCACGCCCGCCACCTACCTCGGCATCTTCGACCTCATCCGCGCCTTCTTCGCCACGCTGCCCGAGGCCAAGCTGCGCGGCTACAGCGCGAGCCGTTTCTCCTTCAACACCGCCGGCGGCGGCGAGTCCGGCAGGGGTGCCGGCCGCTGCGAGGCCTGCGCCGGCGCCGGCCGCATCAAGCTCGAGATGGCCTTCATGCCCGACAGCTACCTGCCCTGCGACGCCTGCGGCGGCTCCCGCTACGGACCCGGACTGGCCGACATCACGTGGAAGGGCAAAACCATCGGCGAGGTGCTCCGCCTCTCCTTCGAGGAGGCCGCCGCCTTCTTCGACTTCCATTCACAGCTCTCACAGGTCTGCCGGCTCATGTGCGACTGCGGCCTCGGCTACCTCACGCTCGGCCAGAGCAGCCCCACGCTCTCCGGCGGCGAAGCCCAGCGCCTCAAGCTCGTCACCGAGCTGACCAAGGGCCTCGCCACCTACCAGGAGCGCTCACGCGGCCTCGCGCCGAAGAATCTCTACCTGCTGGAGGAGCCCACCATCGGCCTCCACCTCAGCGACTGCGAGAAACTCATCCGCGTGCTCCACAACCTCGTGGACCAAGGCCACACCGTCGTCGTCATCGAACACCACCTCGACCTCCTCGCCGAAGCCGACTACATCCTCGAACTCGGCCCCGGCGGCGGTCCGGCCGGCGGCGAGATCCTCTACCAGGGCCCGCTCCCCGGCCTCACCAAAGTGAAACGCAGTCCAACGGCTCCCTATCTGCGCGAAAAATTGAGCAGGCCGGTCTCTGACCTGCCCAATCCGGTCAGCTCGAAGACCTGACCCGCCTCGGCCGGCAACGCCCCCTTGCCTCGTGCAGCCATTCGCTGGCGTAGACGGGTTGCCTCGCCGCAGCCGACTTCAGCCTGTAGGCGGAATCGATACCCGGATTCCCGAATGGAAAGCTTTTTCAGGAATCAGCGCCGTGATTTGGCATATCTCCCCATTTCCACCTCCACGAGAAACTGCAAAGGCAGGGGAGACCTCCGGACGAGCCGCGCCAACCAAAAAATCATCGGCCTCGAGACTCAGTGCCATATCCGCTTTTGTGCCGCCACGCACCCCACTCCACATCGGCCTTCTGACAAGGCAGGCGTAACTTAACCCGTATTCCCGCGATTACCGTCACGCGCCGCAGGTTGAATCCCGGAATCCGGGCTTAATTGTGGGTCCAGTTCGCTGTGATTTCTGACTTTTGTCGTTCGGCTATTTGTGCGAATTAACAGCGCACACCCCTCACCCCATGAATGCCCTGCTCTCCCTCTGGCTGCCGATCCTGCTCAGCGCAGTGGTCGTTTTCATCCTCAGCTCCCTCGTCCACATGGTCTTCAAGTGGCACAACCCCGACTACAAGGGCTTCGCCAACGAGGACGCCGTGCGCGCCGCCATCAACGCCGGCAACCCCGCGCCCGGCCAGTATGTGCTGCCGTATTGCACGGACATGAAAGACATGGCTTCCGAGGCGATGACCAAGAAATACCAGGAGGGCCCCGTCGGGTTCCTCCGGCTCAACGCGCCCGGCCCGGTCAACATGGGCAAATCGCTCGGCATCTGGTTCCTGTTCACCCTCGTCGTCACGACGGTCGCGGCCTATCTGGCCTGGCGCATCTGCGGGCTGGATCCCGCGCAGGGCCTGCGCGCGGGCAAATGGGGCGCCGCGATCGCCTTCATCGCCTTCGGCTTCGGCACGGTGCCGGAGTCCATCTGGCTGGGACGCCCGTGGATCTCCACCGCCAAGTATCTGCTCGACGCCGCGCTCTACGGCCTCGGCGTCGGCGCCGTCTTCTGGTGGCTCTGGCCCTGAGCGGACACGGCCCATCAAATTTACCGCAAGCACGCAAAGGCCGCGAAGATTCCGATCCCGAATCTTTGCGCTCTTCGCTTCCTTCGTGTGAAATCCAAGGCTTTGTATTTGTCACAGAGAACACGGAGCTGAGCACGGAGTTCACCGAGCCGGACCTGTAGCCGGTCTGGCAGCCTTCTGTGCCCTCCGGTTGACTCTGTGCTCCCTGTGTCCAACTCTGACTTCTGGGATCAGCAATTCAAAGAGCCCCATAACGCCAGCGCCAGGCTCGGCGCAATTTCCAAGTCGAAACCGGCCTCGCTGACGCCACCACTTTCCCGCTCGGCCCAGGCCGCGAAGGCAATCATGCCGGCGTTGTCGCCGGTGTGCGCCGGCTGCGCCACCAGCAGCGGCACGTTGCCGCCGCGCGCGACCATCGCGAGTCCGGCTTGCAAGGTCTTGTTGTTCGCGACACCGCCCGACAGGCCGAGGCTGCGGAATTCAGAAGGCAGAGGACGGAGGACGGAGGACGGAGAACCACGGTCCACAGGGTGTGCCCCGTATTTTGCAGTCCCTTCCCTCAGCTTTCTGTCCTCCATTCTCTGATCTCTGTTCCCTGGCGCGGCGAAGCCGCGTGCCAGCGCGAGCTTGGTCTTGCGCACGAGGGCGTCCATCACCGCCGCCTGGTAGCTCGCGCAAAGGTCGGACTTCCGGCGCTCGATCTCCTCCGGCTGCATCTTCTCGAGCGTGTAGCGCAGGCTCGTCTTCAGACCGGAAAAGCTGAAATCCAGCGTCGCCTTCCGGGCGACGGCCTTGGGGAATTGGAAGGCCCGGGCGTCACCCTCGAGCGCGCGCTTCTCCACCTGCGGGCCGCCGGGGTAGCCGAGGCCGAGGAGCTTGGCCCCCTTGTCGAGCGCCTCGCCCGCGGCGTCGTCCATCGTTGAGGAGATCATCCGGATGCGACGCTCCGCATCGATGGTGAACAGGGCGGTGTTGCCGCCGGAAACGAGCAGGCCGAGATGCGGCAGCAGCTTCGCCAGCTCCGCGTCGAAGGCCGCGGGATTCGCCGCGTGCAGCGGGATGAAGGGCGAGAAGGCGTGCGCCCGCAGGTGGTTCACGCCCACCACGGGCACGCGCCAGGCGAGGCCGAGGGCCTTGGCCGCGGAGAGCCCCATCGCGAGGCACGCCGCGAGCCCGGGACCCTGCGTGACGGCGATCTTCCCGACGCGCTCGACGCGCTCGTGCGCCAAGGCGCGCTGAAGCAGCGGAGCGAAGTGGGCAAGGTGTTCGCGACTGGCGAGGTCGGGCACGACGCCGCCGTAGGCCCCGTGCAGGACGATCTGGCTGTGCACCCATTCGCCGAGCAGCCCGCGCGCCGGATCGAACACCGCCACCGCGGTCTCATCGCAGGAACTTTCAAGCGCGAGGATCATGGCCTACTGGGTGGGAGGGGCTTTATGCCCCGACGCACGATCATCGTCGGGGCATAAAGCCCCTCCCACCGAAAAAACGCACCCGCCGCTGCATAGTAGGAGCCTGCCGTCGTCATCGCCGCCTGCTCGCCCTGTAGCGGCAGTCTGTGACCGCCGACGAACGTCCTCCGGCGGCCACAGGCCGCCGCTACGGAAAACCTCCTCCGCAGCACGCCGCTCACTTCCCCGCCCCCCGCGCCAGCAGCACCCCGCGCAGCACTTCCTCGGCGGCGTTGCGCTGGGTGTCCTCGACCGGGGCGAAACCGAAACGGTCGGTGAACTCCGCCGGCGCGGTGATGTCGGTGCGGGATTGCTGGATGCGCAGGCGGGCCTCGTCGTCGGGCGACATCTCGATCTCGACGTGCGGGGCGATGCCCTTCTCGTGGATGGTCACGCCGCTCGGGGTGTAATAGCGCGCGGTGGTGAGGCGGATGCCCTCGCCGTTTTGCAGCTCGATGATGCTCTGCACGGAGCCCTTGCCGAAGGTCTTCTCGCCCACGATCACGGCGCGCCTGGTGTCGCGCATCGCGCCGGAGACAATCTCGGCCGCGCTGGCGGTGCCGCCGTTCACGAGGATGGCCACGGGATAGGGGCGCGGGGTGTGCCGGCCGTCGGCGTGGAAATCGACGCGCGACTCCGCAGTGCGCCCCTGCGTGTAGGCGACCAGCTCGTCCTTCTCGAAGAAGGCGTCGCAGACCTCGACGGCCGCATCGAGCAGGCCGCCGGGATTGTTGCGCAGGTCGAGCACGAGGGCGCGCAGGCCGCGTTTTTCCAAGTCCCTCAGGGCGTCGGTGAACTCCTCGCCGGTGCGCTCGCTGAACTGCGTGATCTGCACGTAGCCGATGCCGTCGGGCCGCACCTCGGCGTTGCGCACGCTGCGCAGGCGGATCTTTTGCCGCCTCAGCTGGACTGTGATCTCCTTGTCCTGCGAAGGACGGAAGATGGTCAGCTTCACCTCGCTGCCGGGCTCGCCGCGGATGAGCCGCAACACGCCCTCGACGCTCGGGTCGGCAATGGGTTTGCCGTCGATGGCCACGAGCCGGTCGCCGCGGCGGATGCCGGCGCGCTCGGCCGGGGTGTCGGCGATCGGCGTGATGACGACGATGTGGCCGTCGCGTTCCTCCACCTGGATGCCGATGCCGCTGAATTCGTTGTTCAGCTCCTCCTCGGTCGCGCTGAAGGCCTCGGCGTCGAGGTATTCGGAATGCGGATCGAGCTCGCTCATCATGCCGCGCAGCGCCGCGCGGGTGAGCTTGTCGTAGTCGGCCTTGTCCGCCTCGACGTAATACTGCTTCACCGTCTCCAGCACGTCGCGGAAGTAGCGGACGTTGCGGTCGCGGTCGCGGTTGGGCCACCAGCTCGGGGCTCCGAACTGCCGCGCGGCGGACTGCGCGGCCAGGAACCCGGCCGCGACGGCGGCGGCGATGGCGAACAGGCGTTTGAGCATGGTCAAACCCAAGGGGAAATGCCTTCTTTTGTAAATGGGTTCCTCGTCAGCCTTCCGCGAAGTCTTCGCCGCCGAGCCGCAGGCCGCCGCCGGCGTGCCGTTCGCGCGTTTCATGGAGCTGGCGCTGTATCACCCGGCCGTCGGCTACTACACCGCAGACCGGCGCCGCGTCGGCCGCGACAGGAAAGCCGATTTCTTCACCTCCACCACATTCAACCCGGTCTTCGGCGACTTGGTCGTCGCGGCCGCAGCCGGACTGCTCGCCGGGAAGAATCCCGCCGACTATGATTTCGTCGAGATCGGCGCCGAGCCGGCTGGCGGGGCGCTCAAGGGCATCGCGCATCCCTTTCGCGCCTACCGCACCATTTCGCTCGGCCAGCCGCTGGAGTTTGCCGGCCGCTGCGTCGTCTTCTCCAACGAGCTGTTCGACGCCCAGCCGTTCCACCGCGCGGTCTGGCGGCGCGGCGCGTGGCGCGAGCTGGGCGTGGCCCTGGCCGGAGAAGAACTGCACGAAACCGAGCTGCCTGCCCCGACGCCCGAACTCGCGCGGGCGCTGGCGCGTTTCCCACGCACCGCCCCCGAAGGTTACACGATCGACGCCCCGCTGCGCACGGTCGCGCTGATCGAGACCATCGTGAGCCAGCCTTGGACGGGGCTCTTCCTCGCCTTCGACTATGGAAAGTCCTGGGCCGCGCTGGCCGAGGAACACCCCGTGGGCACGCTTCGCACCTACTCGCGTCAGAAGATGGGCAACGCCCTGCTCGACCGCCCCGGCGAAATCGACCTGACCGGCCATGTCTGCTGGGACTGGCTGGTCGATGGCCTGCAACAAAATGGCTTCGGCGAGGCCCTGGTCGAGTCGCAGGAGGCTTTTTTCACCAAGCGCGCCGCCGCGGCTCTCGCCTCCATCGTCGCCGCCGAGGCCCGCGGGTTCAGCGCACGCAAGCAGGCCGTGATGCAGCTCCTCCACCCGGGCAACATGGGGCAGAAGTTTCAGGCCCTCCATGCTTTGCGCGACTGACGGCCGATTTGCCCGCGCGAGGAAATTTCCCTTGCGTAGCGCTTCCGCGAACCTTTACTCACGACCCTTTAACTCGACAAAACCATGGCACGAATTTGCGCAATCACAGGCAAACGCCCCGTCAAGGGCAGGATCATCAACCGCAAGGGTCAGTCCAAGAAGAGCGGCGGCATCGGCACGCACACGACGAGCAAAACCCCCCGCAAGTTCCGCCCGAACCTGCAGAAGATCCGCGTGAAGATGCCCAACGGCGGCACCAAACGCCTCTGGGTCTCGGTCAAGGCGCTCAAGGCCGGCCTCGTCACCAAGGCCTGAGCCCGCATCGAGCTCCCTTCCCTTCCGACCCGCGGCCCACGCCGCGGGTTTTTCATTCCCTCAGCCGTCAACCAATCCGGCGAATTCCTTGTTCCGCTGGATGAAGACCGCGACGTAGGAGCAGGCGGGCACGACCTTGCGGTTGGCGGCGCGGGCGTCCTCGAGCGCGCGGCGCACGAGCTTCTCCGCCAGCCCCTTGCCGCGCAGTTCCGGCGGCACGAGCGTGTGGGTGAAGACCTGCCGGCCGCCCTCCAGCGCGTATTCCGCGACGGCGAGCTTGCCGTCGATCTCAATCTCGTAGCGGCGGGCGGACCCGTTGTGCCGGACCTCGATGTTGTCGCTCATGCGCCCACCGTAGGCGTCCGCCCTTGCGGCGCAACCGCCTACTCCTCGATCGCGCCCTGGATGCGCCGCAGGTGATCTCGAAACGTGAGCGAAGGCTGCGCTTGGCGGGAAGCGATGAACTCGGCGAGCTTCAGTTGATCGCGCAGGAGTCGGCCGCGCCCGATCTCCTCCACCTGCCGGCGCTCGGTCCGCCAAATCTGCCGGGCCAGCGGCACGACTTCGGCAACGCGGGACAGGGACAGGAACAGGGCGCCGTCGTCATCGGCGAAGACCGCATCGTCTGCGGTCACGGCAAAGTTCCCGAAACTCGCCCGCGCAAAAGTATCCTCGGCGCGTGCATCCAGCCGCTGCGGCCCCATCGGACAGGCGCCGTAGCTGAAAACGGGGAATCCTATCGTGCGCAGCTCCGGGGTGTCGCGGTGGAAACCCCACAGCACCACGCCAGCGCAGCCCGCCCCTTTCGCCTCGAGCACGGTCAGGTCGCCGATGCAACCCTCGTCGGTGCGGCCGGCATTGTCGATCACCAGCACGTCGCCGGATTGTGCATTCACCGCGGCTTCGATGAAGACATCCACACTGCCCCAGTGGCGCACAGGAAGAGCCCGGCCGGCCGTCTTCATTCCGGGGGTGATCGGAGCCAACCCGGGCGGTGCGACGCGCACCGGCGCCTTGAGCCGCAAACAGGCATCCGCCACCAGCGGGGTCGACCACTCGGCGAAAAGGTTCATGCGCGCGGCTCCACAGCGCATCCGCCCGGACCGCAACACGCCAGCGGCAGCCGCCGGAAATTTTCTCGGCTACTGTGCCATTCCACCCCGCTTGCCGCGCATCCGCCCCCAGATTTGCTCCAACTCCTCGCGGCCGTCGATCCGCAGCGTCCAAAGCACCGCGCCGTAGAGTGCGGCGGCGAGCGGGATGACCAGCAGCACGACCGCAAAATCCCCCGCCCGGCCGGGCAAATCGAGCAGGGCAACCCCGCGCGCCCCGCCCCAGGCGACCGCCGCCAGGAGCACGGTGGCGAAGGCGATCTTGCCGAGGTTGGGCACGAGCGGAGCCACGGCGAAGCCGCCGTCCTTGCGCACGAGGCGCGACTGCAGGTAGAGCGCCTGCGCCACGACCGCCGCGGTGCTGGCGAGCGCGAGGCCGACGGTGGACAGCCAACGCATCAGCACGACGCTCAGCACGACGTTGACCGCGAAGCTCAGGGCCGCCGCGCGCACCGGCGTGGCCGTGTCGCCCAGCGCGTAGAAGCCCCTCAGCGCAAGGCTGGTGAAGGAGATGAAAGGCAGCCCCAGCGCGCAGGCCGCCAGCACCGACACCATGAGTCGAGTGTCCGCCGCGGTGAAGCGTCCGTGCTCGAACAGCAGGCGCGTGATGGGTTCGGCGAGGATCGCCAGCCCGGCGGCAGCCGGGATGTTGATCACGAGCACGAGGCGGAGACCCTTGTGGTAATCCTGGGTGAGGGATGCCCAGTCGCCCTTGGCCGCATGGCGGGAAATGAGCGGAAAGACCACGGTCGCGACGGCGATGGTGAAGACACCGATGGGCAGCTCCATCAGGCGGGTGGCGAGATTGAGCACGGTCGCCGCCGCGTCGTTGAGCGAGAGCCCGATGAAGCGCGAGACGGAGATGTTGATCAAATAAATGGCGGAGCCGATCACGGTCGGCCCCAGGATGCGGACGATCTCGCGCACGCGGTCGTCCGGCCGCAGATCGAAGGCGGGGCGCCAGCCCTCCCGCCAGAGCACGCCCGCCGGCACCGCCATCTGGAGAAAGCCGCCCGCGAGCACGCCCGCGCACAGCAGGTTCATGCGCTGCGGCGCACCCCACGCCCACCACGAGCCCAGGCCGAGCGCGCTGAGGATGGTGAGGTTGAGCCACACCGGGGAGAGCGCCGGCTCGGCGAAGCGCCCGAGCACCTGGCAGGCCGCGCTGAACGCCGCCGCCAGGCACACGAAGATCATGTAGGGGAAGAGCACGGCCGCGAGGTCGGCGCCGAGCAGCAAGCGGCGGCCGGTGTCCTCCGCCACCCCCCATCGGACGGCGGTCCGCACCACCGTCTCCGCGTTGGCGAAGAGGAGGAGGGCGAGCAGAACGATCGCCGTGGTCACGACGGCGAGCCAGCTCGCCACCTTGCTCACCAGCCGGAAGGCGCCGTCGCGCTGGTTGCGCTCCAACTCGTGCGTGAGCGCCGGCACGAAGGCCGCGGTCAGCGCGCCTTCGCCGAGCAGTCGGCGGAAAAGATTCGGCAAGGTGAAGGCCGAGACAAAGGCCGAGTTCAGCGCGCTGGCACCGAAGACGGCGGCCGTGACGGATTCGCGGACGAGACCGAGCACGCGTGAGGCGACCGTCGCGAGAGCGACAACGCTGATGTTCTTGAGGCTTCTCGACACGGGCGCGCCGCGTTCACGGCTGCGTCGTGATCTTCAGCAGCCCGCCATCGACGGCCATGTCGGAGATCTTGACCCAGGCGGCGCGAAAATCGTCGGACACCTTTTGCTTCGCGACAAGCGCCCTGACGAGCGCGGGCGTCATGCCGGGCAGCAGGTGCAGCGGGCACGAGCCGAGGTAGACCCGCTCCGGCTTGAAGGCGAATCCATCGCCCGAGCGGGCGAAGCCGCCCTCGGCCTGCATCACGACTTCCTTCGCGATGCCGTAGTAATTGAGCAGCACCTTCTGCGAGACGTGGAATTTGTCACCGTCGAGACGGAAGTTCAGGCCGCTGGCACTGATGAAGTCGTTGCTCGCGGGGGTGCCGCCGGCGGGTGGCGGCGCAGCGGGTGCGGCGGCGGGTTTGGCCGGGGCCGCGGGAGCGCCGTTGAGCGAGGCGGCCCAGGCGTTGAGCTCCTCCTCGGTGACGATGATGCTGCCGCCGTTGACGAAGGTCGTCGCCTTGCTCTGCCAGTTGCGCGCCTTGTTGCCGTCGGTCTTGCCCGACAGGTGGTAGATCACGCCCTTCGCGGGCTCCTTCGGCCTCTCCTTCACCGCCGTGACCGGCTTGAAGACGAGGTAGACGGCGGCGAAGACGCCGCCGAGCAGCAGGCCGAGCACCGCGCCGAGCGCGACTTCGACCGTGCTGGGACCGTAGAGAGCCTTTTCGACTTTTTTGTCAGCCATGATCGGGCGTCACTTTGCGGACTTTTCCGCGGGTTTCGACTCCGTTTTTGCGCCCTCGGACTTGCCCGCGGGCTTTTTCTTGTAGTCGGTGATGTAGAATCCCGAGCCCTTGAAAATCAGGCCGGCGCCCCCGCCGACCCGGCGCTTCAGGCCGGTCTTCCCACAGCACGGGCATTTCTTCAGCGGTGCGTCCTTCATCGACTGGAACGCCTCCATCTCGTGGCCGCACTTGGCGCAGACGTATTCGTAGGTGGGCATGGGAAACGACGCCGGGGATAAAAACCGCGGCCCGGGTGGTGGCGAGACTTTCTTCGCCCGGGGCGACTTAACAAAAGTTTGCCAACCCGCCGCCCCGGCCGGACAGTGCGGCGCGCATGGAATTCGCCGCCCAGCTGTCCGCCTATGTCGAACGGGTCGAGCGCGGCATCGACGCCCTCGTGCCGCCCGCCGGCACCCGGCCTGCCCGCCTGCACGAGGCCATGCGCTACAGCCTGCAGGCCGGCGGCAAACGCCTGCGGCCGGTCCTCGTCCTCGCCGCCGCCGATCTCTTCGGCCGGCGCCACAACGCGCTTCCGGCCGCCGTCGCCCTTGAGTGCCTCCACACCTATTCGCTCGTGCACGACGATCTGCCGTGCATGGACAACGACGATCTCCGCCGCGGCCGACCGACGGCGCACCGGCAATTCGACGAGGCCACCGCCCTCCTCGCCGGCGACGCGCTCCTCACCCTCGCCTTCCAGCTCCTTGCCCACCATTACGCCGCCGCGCCGGCCCTGTGCGCGGCGCTCACCCGCGAATTCGCCGACGCCGCCGGCAGCCAGCGCCTCATCGGCGGCCAGATGGAGGACCTCCTCGCGGAGAAGAAGGCCGACGCCACGGCGGCCGAACTCGACTTCATCCACCTCAACAAGACCGCCGCCATGATCACCGCCGCCCTTGCCGGCGGCGGCCTCTGCGGCGGCGCGACGGAGGCCGATCTCGGGCGCCTGCGCGAGACCGGCCGGAGCCTCGGCCTCGCATTCCAGATCGTGGACGACGTGCTCGACGCCACCGCCGACACCGCGACTCTCGGCAAGACCGCCGGCAAGGACGCCCGGGCCGGCAAGACCACTTACGTGAGGCTCCACGGCCTCGACGCCGCCCGCCGCCACGCCGAGGCGCAGACCGAAGCCGCGCTCGCCCGCCTGGCCGCACTGCCCGGCGACAGCGCCTTCCTCGCGGCTCTCGCGCGCCGCCTGGCCGCGCGGAAGAGCTGACCGGCGGTCACCGCGCGCTGGCCGCGGCTCCGCCGCGTGAGATCGTGAGGCCGTCGAGCAGTTCGCCGATGTCGCCCTCGACCTTGGCAAAGGTCTTGGCCGGCGACCAGGCGCGCACCTGCACGGTGCCTTCGGGGCCGCTGTAGAAGTAGCCGTGGTTCTCGTAGTTCACGCCGTCGGCCCGCACGGTGAAACGCAGTTCCTCCACCGTGGCGGAGCCGCGCAGCTTGCGCCCGCGCCGCACCAGTTTGACGGATTCGGCGCTCTCGCGGGCACCGGCCAGGACCGTCTCCTCCATCGTGGCGGCGGGATTGCGGCCGGGCGAGGTGGTGAACTCCGCCTCGGCCAGTTCGTCGACCCGCAGCAGCACGGAGGAATGCGGATCCTTCGATTCGGGATCGAGGAACCACCGCGTGGCGTCATAGCGCAGCTTGAAGTTGTCCTGCGCGATCTCGCGCCAGCGTTCGCGTTCCTCCGCCGCGCGGGCGTTGGCGAAGGCCGGTTGCACGGCGAGGCTGGCGAGGAATCCCGCCGCCAAGGGCGGGGGAGTCCGCCCGCCCGGCCATTCGGCCGAGGCGAAGTAGAGCGACGCGCCGATCTGGACCAGCCGCACCTCGCGGTGGGTCTTTTCGCGGCGATGCTCGATGAGCAGCCGCAGCCCCCGGTGCTCCCCGATCATGTGCGCTTCGTCCTTGCGCAGTTCGCCGGCGCGCGAGTTCATCAACGTCTCCACCGACTGCTTGTAGAGCGCGCCGCGCTGGGCGATGTCGGGGACGACCGGATAGACGAAACGGACGAGCATGAGGCGCTCGCCTCCGACCTCGAGATAACGGCGCTGGGCGAGCTGCTCGCCTTGGGGCGAGGGCGTGCGCTGGTCGTCGACCTTGGGCTCGGTGGGGAAGGCGGCTTGGAGCGCCCAGTCGGCCGGCGCAAAAAGCACATCCGCCCACGCCGCGCCGCAGGTCAGCAGCAAAGACACCCAGACGGCGTAAACTCGTGGCGCAGTCATCGTCCGCAGGGAATCCTCCGGAGCGGAGCCGCGCAAGCCCGCAGGCGGGACAATCCGCCGGAGCGCCGAAAGGCTCAGACCGCGGCCATGGCGGCCTTCACGAGATCGACGAACGAGCGCGCCTCCAGGGAAGCGCCGCCGATGAGGCCGCCGTCGATGTCGGGCTGCGCCAGGAGCTCCGGGGCGTTGGCGGGCTTCATCGATCCGCCGTAAAGGATGCGCACCTTCTGCGAGAGCGCCGCGCCGTGGAGCCTCGTGAGCAGGGCGCGGATGAATGCGTGCACTTCCTGCGCCTGCGCCGTCGTCGCCACTTTGCCGGTGCCGATAGCCCAGACCGGCTCGTAGGCGATGATGACGGTGGTAATCTGCTCGGGCTTCACGCCCGCGAGCGCGGCCTCGGTCTGGGTGCGGACGACATCGAGCGTCCGGCCGGCCTCGCGTTCGGCCAGGGTCTCGCCCACGCAGAGGATCGGGCGCAGCTCGCTCGCGAGCGCCGCCAGGACCTTCCTGTTGATGAAACCGTCGGTCTCGCCGCAATACTGCCGGCGCTCGCTGTGGCCGAGGATGACGTGCGTGACGTAGAGCGTGCGCAGCATCTCGGCCGAAATCTCGCCGGTGAACGCGCCGCTCTTCTCCGGGTGCATGTTCTGCGCGCCGAGCTTGATCGCCTGGCCTTCGAGCGCGCGGGCGACGCTCTCCAGCGCCGTGAACGGCGGGCAGAGCACGGTGTCGACCAGCGTCTCGCGGCCCACCGCCTCCACGATTTCCCGCGTGAGCGCCGCGCCTTCCGCGGCGGTCTTGTTCATTTTCCAGTTACCGGCGATGACCTTCTTCCGGATGAGATGGGGCGACTGCGTCGACATGCGCCAAAGGTGTGCGCAGCCCTCGCCACGGGGCGAGGAGAAATTTCAACCGGTTTCCGGCGGCGCCGGAATCAGAGCGGGCGCACCTTGAGGTTGCGGAACTCCACGCGATCGCCCGAGAGCGCGATGAACCCCGCGCGCTGCCGCCCGAGGTCGCGCGCGCCCGCCAGCGGGCTGGCCGCCACCAGTTTCCTCCACTCCGGCGTGTCCACCGAGTAGGCGTGAACGCGCTCGCCGTTGATCCAGTGCTCGACCCGGTTGCCGAAGGCCACGATCTTCGAGCGATACCAGACGCCGAACTGCGGCGGGATGGTCCGTTCCGGGGCGGCAAGCCCGTGGCCGCCCAGCGCCGGACCGTGGCCGGCCAGCTGCATCTGCGGGCCGCTGCGGTCGGGTGAGGCGGCGTCCTCCGAGGTGCGCACAAAAACCTCCCCGTGGCCGCCCTCGCCCACCCGCCAGTCGAAGGTCAGCTCGAAGTCGCCGAACTCCGCCGCCGTGACCAAGGCCGCGCCCGCCGCGCCCGTGAGCGAGCCGTCGGCCACGCGCCAGTTGGCCGGCACCTTGTCGCTGCGGTAACCGCGCCACGAGGAGAGATCGCGCCCGTCGAACAACAGCTGCCAGCCCTGGGAGCGCTCGAAGGCGGTGATCTTCGGCGCCTCCGCGGCGTTCAGGGCGACGGCGGCCAGCAGCACGGAAAGCGGCAAAACGGTCCTGGGGTTCATGGCGGCGAGCATGTCCGCCGGCGCGGAGGCGTCAACCCCGCCCCGGCGCGGTGTTTGCCGGCTTGCGCGGCGGCGGGATTCGGGCGATGGATGCCGGATGCCGCGCATTCCCCTCGAGGACAACTTCACCGACGTGCTCGGCAAGGCCCAGCGCGGCCTCCGGCTGTCCGATGCCGAGCTGGCCGCCCGCGCCGGCCTCAAGCCGGCCGAGCTCGCGGCGCTGCAGGCCGGCGAAATCCGCGACCGCCCGCTGCGCGCCGTCGCCCGCGCCCTGCAGCTCAATCCCGCGGCGCTCCTCTCGCTCGCCCGCAAGGAATGGTATCCCGAGCAGCCGGCATTCCCCCGCGGCTTCGCGCTCTTCAACACCCGGGTCGACGACTCCATGACGGTGAACAGCTACCTCGTCTGGGACCCGCGCAGCCGCCTCGCCGCGGCGTTCGACACCGGGATGGACGCCACGGCCGTGCTCGACACCATCGCCACCGAGAGACTGAAGCTCGCCTGCATCTTTCTCACCCACACGCACGCGGACCACGTCGCCGCCCTGCCCCGGCTCGCCGGGGCGACCGGCGCCGAGGTGTGGGCGAGCGCGCGCGAGCCCGGCGACCACCCCGGCACGAAAACCTTCGCCGAGAACGCGCATTTCCATCTCGGCGCCCTGGCGGTCAAGACGCTCTTCACCTGGGGCCACTCCCCGGGCCAGACGACCTACTACGTCACCGGGCTCTCCTGGCCGCTCGCCGTCGTGGGCGATTCGCTGTTCGCCGCCTCGTCGGGAGGCAGCCGCGAGCACTACTCCGACCAGCTGAAGAACAATCGGGAGAAAATCTTCCGCCTCCCGGCCGACACCGTGCTGGCCTGCGGACATGGCCCGTTAACCACGCTCAGGCAGGAGCGTCGCTACAATCCGTTTTACGCCCGCTGACGATCGCACGACTGCACCGGAAACCGACTTGTGCCGATGAACCGGGCGGGTAGCTGTCCGATTGACTCAACGACACGTGACTGAACGAACACCTCTTGGCGGAGCGCTCACACGCCTGTGCCGGATCGCGCTTCTGGCCATGGCGGCGACTGCCTTGGGCGCGCCGGAAGGTCCCCCGGCGCGCCGCTGGCGGGCGGGCGTCGAGGCGGACGCCGCCCCTTTCACTTTTGCCGACAAGCAGGGCCGCCCCGCAGGTTTCGCCGTGGAGCTGCTCCAGGCCGTCGCCAAGAACCAAGGGCTCGGGATCGACTACCAGGTGCTGCCTTGGGCGGAACTGCTGCGGAAATTCCGGTCGGGCGAGATTGACATCATCTGCAATGTGGTCGACACGCCCGAGCGGCGCGAATTCATGGCGTTCAGCAGCACCACCGCCGTCATGCGCGGCGCCATGTTCACCAAGGGCCGCCGGCATGAGATCCGGGACTTTTCCCAGCTCAACGGCCTGAAGGTCGCCGCGCCGCGCGACTCGCGGGCCCACGAATATCTCCGCTCCCGCGACTGGGGCGTGCAGTTTCTCTTCCTGTCCTCGCTGTCCGAGTGCGTGACCGCGGTGCACGAGGGAAGAGCCGATGCCGTCTTTGCCACCGAATTGGTGGCCCGGCACGTGGCCCGCACCCGTGGCTACACCGAGATCGAACCGGTCGCGCTGGATTTCCCGGACTTCGCCTACCGGGAGCATTTCGGCGTGGCTCCCGGCCAGACCGCCCTCCTCGAGCAGTTGAACGACGGTCTCGTCGCCGTGAATCGCGACGGAACGTTCGACCGGATCTACGAACGCTGGGTCAGCAGCATCCGGCCCCGCGAGGTCCAGTGGCGCGACCTCCGGCCCTACGCCCTCCCCGTCGCCGGCGTTCTGTTCGTCGTGCTCGTCGCACTGGTCTGGCAGCGGCGCATGCTGCGGCAGGTGTCACGGCACGCCGCCGCCCTGCGCCAGAACGAGGAGCGTCTGTCGCTCGTGCTGGAGGGCAGCCAAGACGGCTTCTGGGACTGGGATGTCCGCCGCGACACGATCCTGCGCAGTCCGCGCTGGTTCGGCATGCTCGGCTATGAACCGCACGAAATACCGCCCGGTCGCGACGGCTTCCTCGGGCTGGTCCACGCCGATGACCGCGCCAGGGTGCTCGCCGACGAGCAGGAAGTCTGGCGCGTGCGCGACCAGTTCGCCGTGGAGCTCCGGATGCGGGCCAAGGACGGCGAATGGAAATGGATCCTCGACCGCGGCAAAGTCGTCGCCCGCGACCCGGCCACCGGCTCACCCCTGCGCATCACCGGCACGCACACGGACATCACCGGACGCAAGCTGGCCGAACGGGAGGCCGAAATACTCCAGCACAAGATGCAGGAGACCCAGCGGCTCGAGAGCCTGGGCGTCCTCGCCGGCGGCATCGCCCACGATTTCAACAACCTCCTCACCGTCATCCTCGGCAACACCTCGCTGATCCGCCTCGGCCGGGGCGTGCCCGCGGAGGCCGGGCCGCATCTCGACAAGATCGCCGCCGCCGCCAACCGCGCCGCCGACCTCTGCCGCCAACTGCTCGCCTACGCCGGCAAGGGCGCCTTCACCATCGAGCGCCTCGATGTGAACGACATCGTGCGCGGCACCACGCACCTGCTCGAAGTCTCGCTCAACCGCAACGCCACGCTGGAGTTCGCCCTCGGCGACAGCCTGCCCGCCGTGGAAGCCGACCCTTCGCAACTCCAGCAGATCGTCATGAACCTCGTGATGAACGCCTCCGATGCCATCGGCGAGACCCCGGGACGCATCCGCATCGGCACCACGCTGGCCTCCCTGCGCCCGGGTGAGCTCGCCGAAGCCCTGCCCTCCTCCGAAATCGCGCCCGGCACCTACGTGAAACTGGAAGTGTCCGACACCGGCTGCGGCATGTCGCCGGAGGTCATCCGGCACATCTTCGATCCGTTCTACACGACCAAGCTCACCGGACGAGGGCTGGGGCTCCCCGCCGTGCTCGGCATCGTGCGCTCGCATCAAGGCGCCCTCACGGTGCGCAGTTCGCCCGGGCGCGGCTCCGTCTTCAGCATCTACCTGCCCGGCACCGCGACCGCCGCCCAACCCGCCGCCGACACGGCCGGGGCGGCGGCAGCGTCTCTCGGCCGGGCCTCCGGCGTGATCCTCGTGGCCGACGACGACGCCTCGGTGCGGGCTCTGCTCGGCGAATTGCTGGCCCAGCTCGGCTACGAACCGGTGCTCACCGCCGACGGCCGGGAGGCGGTCGACCAGTTCGCGGCGAACCCCGCGCGCTACACCGCCGCGTTGGTCGACCTCACGATGCCCGGGCTGGACGGCCACGCGACCCTCCGTGAATTGCGCCGGCGCCGGCCCGGCCTCCCCTGCGTCCTGTTGAGCGGCTACACC
>PNKG01000027.1 GCA_013822585.1 Opitutus sp.
GGTGGATTGCACGGCGGCGATCACCTTCTGCGCGATGGGCAGGTTCATGAGCGTGCGCTGGGCGTTGTAGCCCTTGCCGACCTCGACCTTGACGAGCTTCGGATGCGCGAGGCGTTCCTCGTCGGTGGGTTCGCGGTCGAGCACGTGCCAGCCCTGCGCCTTGATGTGGTCGACCACGCGGCCGACCTGGCGCCGCCAGTCGTTGCCGAGCACCAGGCGCAGATCGAGCGTCACACGCGCGCTGGCCGGGATGATGTTGGCCGCGAGCCGGCCGACGTTGGCGCTCTGGATGCCGTTGATGTTGAGCGTGGGCAGCTCGAAGCTCTCGAGCAGCGAGCGGCCGGGCACCTCGGCCTGGTTGAGGCCGAGTTCCTTCATCAGGTCGTCGTCGGCAAACGACGCCTCGCGCACCGCGATCCGCTCGGTCTCGGAGAACTGCACGGAGTCGTCGTCGTAGCCCTCCACGAGCACACGGCCGTTGTCGTCCTTCATGCTCGCGAGGAGCGAGACGAGGCGCAGGGCGGGATTGGGCGCCCAGTTGCCGTAGTTGCCGCTGTGGAGCGGCCGCTTGGCGGCGTAGACCGTGAGGTCCATGTTGACGTCGCCGCGCACGCCGAAGCTCACGACCTTGCGGCCGGAAGCGTGGCGCGGGCCGTCGCAAATGATCCAGAGGTCGCTCTGGAGCTTCGCGCGGTGTTTCCGGAGCAGCTCGCGCAGATGGGTCGAGCCGATCTCCTCCTCGCCCTCGAAGAAAAACTTCACGTTCACCGTCGGCCGGTGCCCGGTTTTGGTCAGCGCGTCGTAGGCGTTGATGATGGCATAGACGCCGGCCTTGTCGTCGGCCGCGCCGCGCCCGCTCAACCGCCAGGTCGGGTCGATGGGCTGGCCGGGCTGCCAGTCGACGATCTTGCCGCCGCGCTCGACCGGGGCCGTGAGGAAGACCGGCTTGAAGGGATGCAGGCCGGGCGCCCACTGCGCGGGGTTCACCGGCTGGCCGTCGTAATGCGCGTAGTAGACGACCGTGGTCGTCGCGCCGGGCGCCGTGATCTCGCCGAACACCGCGGGATTGGTCGCGCTCGTCTCGCCCTCGAGCAGCTCGGCCTCGATGCCGCGCGCCTTCATCAGCGCGACGATGAACTCCGCGTTCTTCCGCACGTTGGCCTGGTCGCCCGAGACGTTCGGGATCGAGACGAAATCCCGATACTCGGCCACCAGCGCCTGCTCGCGGGCGGTGCGGTAGGCGCGGACTTTCTCAACGAGCGTTCCGGCAAACAACGGGGTGGCGGCGGCAAGGCCGAGGACGACGGGGAGGAGGCGCATGGGGTTGGAAGCACGCTTGGCTTCGGGGCGGCGTTAAGCAACGGATAAGTCGATGAGCCGCCCGCTTCCGCCGCCGCTCCGCGAAAACCGTGCGTTCGCCTTCGCCGGCGAGCGCGTGGAGTCGGCGCGCGTCGTGCCGGCGGCCGAGGCCCGGCGCCTGCTCGCCGCCCGCAACCCCACCGGCCGGCCCAATGGCGATGTGCTGCGGGAATTCAGCGGCGTCGCCCCGGACGGCGGCGAGGTCCGCCGCTGGGCGGTCGATTTCCCGGCAACGATGGACGAGGCCGAGCGCCAGCTCTATGTCGCGCCCAGCGCAGCGGTCGCGCGCGCCGGCATCTCTCCGGTCAACCTGCAACGCAACGATGCTCTGCGCAACGCCCTCGCGCGCCTCGAACGTTTCCTCGCCTGCCCTGCGGCCGAGCTGCAGGCCGGCTTCGCCTGGGTCGAAGGCGAGGTCGTGCCCGACGATTCGCTGCTGGTCTGGGCACGCGACGACGACTTCAGCGCCGGCGTCCTCGCCTCGCGCGTATTCGCGGTGTGGCTCAGCATCGGGCCGCCGCTGGCGGCCCTGCTTTCCTTCCCTTTCCCCTGGCCGCCGGCCGCGCCGCTGAGCGCCCTCAGCCGCGAACAGGAAAAGCAACGCTTCGCCCTCTCCCGCACGGCGCGCAACGCGGACTCCGCGGCCATCGACGACGCGGTCCTGCGCGCCTACGGTTGGCCGGCCGATCTGACTGACGACGAAATCATCGCCCGCCTTCGCCGGCTGCACCAAGCCCGGTCCGGCAAAGAAGCGTAGCTCCGGGGACCCGCGGCGGCTTCAACCCAATGTTCGTAATACGAACATTGCTCCGGCAACGCGTCCACCTCGCCTCACTCCTCCGTCGTCCGGTCGCGCCCGAGGGCCTTCTTCAGCGCGGCCCAGAGCGCCGCGATGGTGAAGCCCGCAAGGCACATCGCGACGAACAGGCCCGTGAGCAGCCGCGTCGAGTTAGCGCCGCCGCTGCCGCCGAGCGCCTGGAGCTGCGCGAGGATGTCGCGCGCCAGCCGCAGGAGCAGCACGGTCACGACGGCGCAGGTGACGACCACGGCCCACAGCAGCGCCTGGCCCGCCGGCTTCGCGGCCGGCGGGGTCTGCTGGTGGCGCCGGCGGCTCACGGATGGTCCCCGACGAACTTCCACGACGACCGGTGGTCGCGCGGCAGCTTGGTGCCGCTCAGGCGGGCGCGCACCATCTCGATCGGCATCTTGCCGCCTTTCATGAAGGTGTCGTGGAACTCCTTCTCGCCCATCCGGCCGCTCTTCACCAGCTCGGCGTAGAGCGCGCGGATCTGGATCGCGCCCATCATGTAGCCGACCTGGTAGAGCGGCGAGTAGTCGCCGTTGAACGAGCGGCGCACCTCGCCGGTGGCGGTGTGGCGGTCGTGGCCGACGCGGTCGACGAGGAAGTCGATGCACTGCTGCGGCGTCCATCTGCCGAGGTGGAAATTCAGCGAGAAGATGATGCGGGCCGCGCGATGCGAGCGCCAGAAGAGCGCGCCGGCGCGGTTCAGCGGCTTCTGCTGAAAACCGAGATCCCAGAGATGGAATTCCCACCAGAGCGCCCAGCCCTCGACCCAGAACGGCGTGTCGAAGAGCTCGCGGTGCGGGTTGGCGCGGCGCTCATACCAGCCTTGCATGTGGTGGCCGGGGATGAGCTCGTGGAAGACCGTGGCGCGGCAGACATGGCGGTTGTTGGCGCGGAGGCTGTCGAGTTTGTCCTTGTGATCCATCGAGTCCGTCGGGAACGACACGATGATGCGGTCGCCGCCGAGGAAGAACGGGCTGACCTTCTGCCGCTCGGGCGACATCATGGTCATGAACCAGTCGTCGATCATGTGCGGCGGCACGGTGATGAGGTCGCGCTTGGTGATGAAGTCCACCGCCTCGTAGGCGAGGTCGGCGATCATCTCCGGCTGGTCGCCGGGCGCCACGTGGTCCTCCTTCATCTTTTCGAGCGCCTTCTTCCAGTCGTCGCCGTAGCCGAGCTCCTGCGCGACCTTGCGCCACTCGGCTTCGCACCACGCGAATTCCTTCTCCGCCACCGCGATGAGCTGTTCGGGCGTGTAAGGGATCATCTCGCGCTGCAGGTCGAGCGCAAGGCCGTCGGCCCCGATCGGGTCGCCGACGATCGGCTCGTCCTCGCCGGGCTTCGCGCCGACGATCTTTTCGCGGAGGAACTTCGCATGATCGTCCAGCGCCCCGGTGAGGCGCTTGTAGGGCTCGCGCGTCCACCAGCCGAACTCGGGGTCGTAGGTGTCGTAATGCTTGAACCAGTCCGCAAGCTGCTTGCCGATGGCGGCGATCTGGTTGATGGCGCGGAGCGCGACGATCTTGTCCGGCTTGATCGCGTTCTCGGCCGGCTTGTCGCCGAGGCCGGCCTCGAGCGCCTTGCGCGCGGCCTCGAGCTGCGCGCGGGCGTCGGCGAGCGCGGCCGCCGAGGCCTTGCCGTCGGGCCTGGCGTATTCGCGGCGCTGCTCCTGCAGGGCGGCGAGTTGCGCGAAAAACGGCAGGAGCGGCGCCATCCCGGCCATGCGCTTCTGCTGCCGGTCGAGGAGGCCGAGTTGGAACTTCAACTCCGTCTGGAGCAGGTGCCAGTCGATGCGGCCCTCGACGCCAAGCTTGTCGTAGTCCATCGCGTCGAGCTTGCCCTGCCAGGCGGCGTAGAACTCGCGCAGCCGGCGCAGCTGCAGCGGCGAACCGGCCACCGGGTGCATGACGAGCAGGCCGCCGCGGTCGGCCACATAGCGCTCCACCACCCCGCGCATCTCGCTCGAGCCCTCGCGCACGATGGCGGCGAGATCCGGCACGTAGTCGGCCGCGGGGCGTTGCGACTGCGCAGGCTGGCCGTGGCGGAAATCCGCGGCGCCGATCGGCGCGGATGGGAGCGAGGCGAGACACAGGAAAAGCAACGGGCGGACGCGCGTGTTCATGGGGTCCGCGCAGTGTCCCGCGAAACGACAAAGCCGCAAGACCGGAGTCTTGCGGCATACGACCATGCAGTGATCCGCTGATGGTGGGGCGAGTCGTCCCGAAGAGCCGCGCTCATACCAGCGCCCGCTTGCTTCTGGACTATTGGGCAGGCAGGTGGTCGCCGCCGTCCCCGGCGGCGACAGACGTCGTCGGGGACGCCGACGCCCACCCTAAAGTCAATTAGCTACGGGTGCTTGGTATCACCGGGAAGAAAGCGACGACGGCTCAGCGAAGATGGAACAAGGGCGCGGCTGAGCCATGCCACGTTCGCGGCGCGGCGGTAGCCGCGCCTTCCACGGGAGAGAGGGACGCTGGTGGGTGAGACGCGCTGACCGGATGCGTTCGGAGCGGGTTGAGGTCAACCCGCTCCACCGCGTCTGTTCAATACTTCCACTCAACGCCTGCAAACGCGCCGACGCCGGGCTGCGGATAGCCGTGCACCTCCTCGTAGCTCTCGTCGAAAAGGTTCTCGACCCGCGCCTTCACCGTCAGCCGTGGCGTCGCCTGCCACGCGGCGTAGAGGCGCGCCACGGCGTAGTCCTCGCCGTCGATGCGGGCGAAGGTCGCGGCGTCCACGTCCTCGCGCTGCGCGGCGAACGCCACGCCCGCGCCGGCGCTGAATCCATGCCCGAAGTCGTGCCAGACATCCGCCGAGCCGCTGTGCCGCGGGCGGCGCAGCAGCCGGTTGCGCTGGGAGAGGTTGTCGGCTTCGAGCCAGGTGTAGGCGAAGCGCACCTCCGTGCCCTCGCGCGGCGCGAGTTTGGCCGCCACCTCGACGCCGCGCGTGCGGGCGCGCTCGACGTTGCGCACGGTGCCGGGGAAGGACGCGAAATCGAACACGACCAGGTTCGTCAGCCGCGTGTCGAACCACGTCACGCCGACGCTGCCGCGGTTGCGCGCGAGGTGGTAGTCGAGGCCGGCGTCCCAGCCGCGCGCTTGCTCGGGGCGCAGCGCCGGGTTGCCGGCGTAGAACGCGCTCCGTCCGTAGAGGTCGAGGAACGACGGCGCGCGGAACGCCGTGCCGTAAGTCGCGCGGAGCTTCAGGCGGCTGTCCGCCACGAGCCACGCCGCCGTGGCGCGGCCGGTCGTGGCGCGGCCGAAGGTGTCGTGCTCGTCGCTGCGCAGGCCGGCCGTGAGGTGGACGTTGTCGGCGGGGGTGAACTCGTCCTGCACGAACACGGCGAAGAGCTCCTGCCGCTTGTTGATGTCGCCGAAGCCGGTGTTGCGGGTGCGGTTGGCCTCGAGCGTCGTGCCGGCGGTGAGGCGGTGCCGCGCCGCGCCGGTCCAGGTCGTCTGCCAGTCGAGCACCGCGCGGCGGTTCTTCACCACCGTCACCTGCGTCCCGAAGGCGCCGGGATTCTCCGACACGAATCTCCGGTCCTGTCCGCCGAGCACGGCGCGGCTGCTCCACGCGGCCGAGTGGGTGAAGGCCGCGAAGAGCGTCGCAAGCTGGTTGCTCTCGCGCTCGGTGTTGTCGGGATCGTTGGTGAAGCGCGTGCCGGGCGAGCCGTATTCGCCGTTGAAGCCGCGCCACGTCGCGCCGACCTCGACCGCGTCGCCCAGCCGGCGGTCGAGCCGGAGCACAAAGGTGGCGGAGTCGAAGGCGTTGTTCGGCCGGTCGTTGTCGGTGTGGCCGCCGGCGGCGGAAAACGCATACGCGGTCGTCTGGTCGCCGCCCTGCGCCGACAGCGCACCTCGGATCGTGCCGAAGGAGCCGGCTTCAACCGACACCGTGCCGCCGCCCGGCCCCGCACCACGCCGGGCGCGCAGGGCGACGACGCCGCCCACGGCCTCGCCGCCGTAGAGCGTGCTCTGCGGGCCGCGCGCGATCTCGAGCGAGTCGACGGCGCTCACGCTGGCGCCGCCGAGCGTCACGGCGTAGTCGGTGTTCGGATCGTTGGAACGGATGCCGTCGACGAGGAACAGCGCCTGGTTCGAGTTGGCGCCGCGCAGGAAGAGAGAGGTCGCACCACCGGCCGCGCCCGAGGCGAGGGCCGGCGCGCCGGGCACGCCGCCGAGCGCGCCGCGCAGCGTGGAAATCTGGCGCCGCGCGAGGTCGGCGGCGCTCAGGGTGTCGATCGCGCTGCCGGCCGTGGTCACGGCGATGGGCGTGCGCGTGGCGGTGACGACGTAGTCGTCGATCTTCTGCGGCGCCGCGGACTGCGCGAGCGCCAGCGCCGGCACGAGGCCGGCGGCGAGGAGGAGCGGCCGTCGGAGCGACGGCGCGGATTGGGGAGCGGACATGATCTGCTTTTCCGATGGCAAGAGCAGACCGCCGCCCGCGCGCCGGTTTGCTGCCCGGCGCGGAGAGCACGTTTCCACTCCCACCCTTCACTGTGCGATGAAGTTCCCGCCGGCGCGCGCACGACGCGCCGTCGGATTGGTGAGACCCGGCAGCCAGATGTTCGGACTCCGCCCTGCGCCGTCTCGCGACGGCTCCTCCTCCCCGCCTTCACTTCCGCAAACGGAAATTGGCCGTGCCGGCGCCTGCCGCCGGTGGGGATTTGTCGGACGTTACCGCAGCGCAACTGTGGCCGGTTTGCACGGCCTTCCCTGCGACTGCCGGGTTGGTGAAACAAAGAACTCAGGAGCCGCGAGCAAACGCGCCGCGCCCCGCCGCCCGCAAGCCCAATCCCTGCGCACGGATTGCGCACCCGCTCCCCGCGCCGCCCTGTCATAATTCTTCCGCCTTCACCGGCCGGAACGCAGGCCGATGTTGCAATCATTATATCATCGAATCTTGATGCAACGATACGAGCAACCCTTGCCCGCCGTGCCACTGCTCACCGCTCCCGGCTCACTCTCATGCCCTCCCTCACCCAACGCCAGTCCACCGCCGCCGCCGAGCTGCGCCATCTCTTCGCGCAGCGCATCGCCATCCTCGACGGCGCGATGGGCACCATGTTGCAGGCGCACTCACTGACCGAAGCGCAGTTCCGCGGCGAGCGTTTCGCGCAGCATCCGCACGACCTCAAGGGCAACAACGACCTCCTCTGCCTCACCCGGCCGCAGATAGTCGAGGCCGTCCATTACGCCTACTTCGAGGCGGGGGCGGACATGGTCGAGACCAACACCTTCAACGCCAACCGCATCTCGCAGGCCGACTACCGCACCGAGGCGCTCGTCACCGAGATGAACGCCGCCGCCGCCCGGATCGCCCTCCGCGCCGCGCGCCGCGCCGAGGACAAATACCGCCGCCGCTGCTTCGTCGCCGGCGCCCTCGGCCCGCTCAACCGCACCCTCTCCCTCTCGCCCGATGTCAACCGCCCGGACTTCCGCGCCGTGAGGTGGGACGAGGTCGTCGCCGCCTACGCCGAACAGGCCCGCGCGCTCGTCGCCGGCGGCGTGGACGCGCTGCTGATCGAGACGATCTTCGACACCCTCAACTGCAAGGCCGCCCTCTTCGCCCTCGACCGGGTGTGGGAAGAGTTTGGCGGGCACATCCCGGTCCTCGTCTCCGTTACCATCACCGACCAGTCGGGCCGCACGCTCTCGGGCCAGACCACGGAGGCGTTCTACAACTCCATCCGCCACGCGCACCCGTTCTGCGTCGGCCTCAACTGCGCGCTCGGCGGCGCCCAGATGCGCCCCTACGTCGAGGAGATCGCCCGGCACGCCGAGTGCCCCGTCTCCTGCTATCCGAACGCCGGCCTGCCCAACGCCATGGGCGGCTACGACGAGACGCCCGAGCAGACCGCCTCCGTCCTCGCCGACTTCGCCGCCGAGGGCTGGCTCAACCTCGTCGGCGGCTGCTGCGGCACCACGCCCGCGCACATCGCCGCCATCGCCAAGGCCGTGCGCAAACACAACCCGCGCCCCCTCCCTGTCCCCGGCGAATCCCGCCCGCTCCGCCTCAGCGGCCTCGAGCCGCTCTCGATCACCTGAACGCGATCCTCCGGCGGCGATCGCAAACTCCAAACACCAATCGTCCAAACGCCAAAGCCCACTTCGATGCCTCCTTCACCCGCTTCACACTACTTTGGAATTTGGACCGTTGGCGTTTGGGATTTCTCACGCACCTGAAGCCATGGCCGATTTCATTCTGAACTTTCTCTCGCGTGAGTAATACCGCCTCCACCTTCATCGTTGTCGGCGAGCGCACCAACCTCACGGGTTCGCCGAAGTTCGCCAAGGCCATCAAGGCCGGCGACTGGCCGGCCGCGCTCGCCATCGCGCGCCAGCAGGTGGAGTCCGGCGCCAACATCCTCGACGTGAACGTCGACGAGGCGCTGATCGACGGCGAGGCCACGATGGTGCGCCTGCTCAACTTCATCGCCGCCGAGCCCGACATCTGCCGCGTGCCCATCATGCTCGACTCCTCGAAGTGGAGCGTGCTCGAGGCCGGCCTGCGCTGCCTCCAGGGCAAGGGCATCGTCAACTCCATCTCCCTCAAGGACGGCGAGGCCGAGTTCCTCCGCCGCGCCCGCCTGCTCCAGCGCTACGGCGCCGCCGCCGTCGTCATGGCCTTCGACGAGCAGGGCCAGGCCGCCACGCGCGACGAGAAGGTCCGCATCTGCACCCGTGCCTACCGCCTCCTCGTCGACCGGCTGCACTTCCCACCCGAGGACATCATCTTCGACCCCAACATCCTCACCGTCGCCACGGGCATCGAGGAGCACAACAACTACGCGGTCGATTTCTTCGAGGCCACGCGGATCATCAAGGACACCCTCCCCGGCGCCAAAGTCAGCGGCGGCGTCTCCAACGTCTCGTTCTCCTTCCGCGGCAACAACCCGGTGCGCGAGGCCATGCACACGGCGTTCCTCTACCACGCGATCAACGCCGGCCTCGACATGGCGATCGTCAACGCGGGCATGCTGGGCAACTACGCCGAGATCGAGCCGACCCTGCTCGCGCACGTCGAGGACGTCCTCCTCAACCGCCGCCCCGACGCCACCGAGCGGCTGGTCAAGCTGGCGGACGAAATCAAAGCGGCCACCGAGGCCGCCAAATCCGGCGGACCCGCGGGCCTCCGGACCGATGCCGCCGCGACCGACGCCTGGCGCAACACCCCCGTCGAAGAGCGCCTGAAGCACTCGCTGCTCAAGGGCATCGACGCCTTCATCGACCAGGACACCGAGGAGGCGCGCCTGCAATACGGCCGCCCGCTCGCCGTCATCGAGGGCCCGCTGATGGACGGCATGCGCGTGGTCGGCGACCTCTTCGGCGAGGGCAAGATGTTCCTCCCGCAGGTCGTGAAGTCCGCCCGCGTGATGAAGAAGGCCGTGGCCTACCTCGAACCCTTCATGCAAGCGGAGAAGGCCGCGAAGCGGGCGGCGGCAGTCGAGAGTCCAGAGCCGAGAGTCCAGAGCCCGGAAAATTCCGGCTCTCAGCTCTCAACTCTCAGCTCTCAACTCGGTGGACAAAACGACTCCGCCGGGCGGATCGTTTTGGCCACCGTCAAGGGCGACGTGCACGACATCGGCAAGAACATCGTCGGCGTCGTCCTCGCCTGCAACAACTACGAGGTGATCGACCTCGGCGTCATGGCGCCCGCCGACAAGATCCTCGCCACCGCCCGCGAAAAGCGCGCCGACATCGTCGGCCTCTCCGGCCTCATCACGCCCTCGCTCGACGAGATGACCCACGTCGCGAAGGAGATGAAACGCGAGGGCCTGTCGCTCCCGCTCCTCGTCGGCGGCGCCACCACCTCGGCCGCGCACACCGCGGTGAAGATCGCTCCGGAATACGACCAGCCGGTCGTGCACGTGCTCGATGCCTCGCGCGTCATCGGCGTCGTCTCCGCCCTGCTCAGCCCCGGCCAGAAGCCCGCCTTCGCCGCGGAGAACCGCGGAAAGCAGGATCTGCAGCGCGCCGAGTTCGCCGAGCGCCGCGGCGCGCGCAAGCTCCTGCCCCTTGCAGAGGCCCGCGCCCGCGCCGCGCGGTTCGACTGGGCCGCGGTGGACATCCCCCGTCCGGAATTCCTCGGCCCGCGCGTGTTCGACCCCGTGCCGCTCGAGCAGATCGTGCCCTTCATCGACTGGGGTCCCTTCTTCTCCGCGTGGGAACTCCACGGCCGCTTCCCCGACCTCCTGCAGGACCCCGTCATCGGCGAGGAGGCCACCAAGCTCCACCGCGACGCCCTGGCGCTGCTCCAGCGCATCGTCGACGAGGAGCACTTCGTCGCCAAAGCCGTCATCGGCTTCTGGCCGGCCAACCGCGTCGGCGACAGCGTGGAAATCTACGCCGACGAATCGCGCTCGCGCGTGGTGAAAACCCTCCACTTCCTCCGCCAGCAGAACGACAAACCCGCCGGCCAGGCCAACCACTGCCTCGCCGACTACATCGCGCCGAAGGACAGCGGGCGCCTCGACTACATCGGCGGTTTCGCCGTGACCAGCGGCCACGGCGTCGAGCCCTTCGCCAAGCAGTTCGAGGACCGGCACGACGACTACTCCGCCATCATGGCCAAGGCCTTGGGCGACCGCCTCGCCGAGGCCCTCGCCGAACTCCTGCACAAGAAGGCCCGCGACGCCTCCGGCTACGGCAAGACGGAGAACCTCTCGATGCAGGACATCATCCGCGAGAAATACCGCGGCATCCGCCCGGCCCCCGGCTACCCCGCCTGCCCCGACCACACCGAGAAGCGCACGCTCTTCGATCTGCTCGACGCCGAGAAGGCCACCGGCATCACCCTGACCGATTCCTATGCCATGCATCCGGCCAGCGCCGTGAGCGGCTATTATCTCAGCCACCCGGAATCCAAGTATTTCGCCGTGGGCAAGCTCGCGAAGGACCAAGTCGAGGACTACGCCGTCCGCAAGGGCTTCACTGTCGAGCAAGCCGAACGCTGGCTGGCGCCGTATCTGGATTATTGAGCCGAGAAGCCCTGCGGGACGACTTGTCCTCCGAAGCCCGCGCCGGGGGAAGAAGCCTTGGCGCTGGCCATGGCGCGCGCCCTATTTCGACTGCCGAGGTGGAGCGCATCGACCCAAAACATTTTCCCGGAATCAGGTTCGCCCACAAAAAGCCCGGATTCCGGGATCCGACACGCGGCGCGTGACTGCAGGAGCGGTTTCATGCCGCGACAGAAAAGGCCGTCGCGGCGGATATCGGATCGCGGCGCAAAGCCGCTCCTGCAGGTCCGGCAATCGCGGAGTCCAGGTTTGGCGGGCAATGCCTCCGCGGCTCGTTTCCGGCGCTTCACCGGTGCGATGATCCAGCTCGTCGCGTCGGGCGTGGCGCTGCCAGGCAACGCACCCGCCCGGCGCAAGACGCGCTGCGCTCAATAGGTATCGCAGGTCTCGACGTTCGCCGCCGGATTGTAGGTCAGCGTGGCGTGGGTGACGCTGTTCACACAGACGGTGAACGCCGGAGCGTTGCTGGTCGTCGAGGTGGTGAGAATGGCGGCGCCGTTGGCGTCGGTGACGGCGCTGATCGTCTGGTTGTGGCTGCCGCTGAAGGTGGCGCTGACCGTGGCGCCCGCGACCGCGCCGCCGGATTCGTCGCGGATCACGATCGTGGCGGTGGCCTTCTTGTTCGGGCCTCCCCCTGTGATGCCGGGGACGATGGACTCGACGTGGGCTTGCGTCGCCGTGCCGCCGCCGATGCTCGAGCCGCCGAGGACAGTGTAGCCGTTGTCGTAAACGCGCACGTAGTCGACCCGCAGCTCGGCCGGGAACGGCGCGGTGATGCCCGACGACAGCGTGATGCCGGTGAACGTGCCGCCGACGGCGAGGTTGAAGATCAGGAAGTGCGGCGCATGAAACTCCTCGCCGCCGAAGCTCGCGGGGTTGGAGATGTCGATCGACCAGATCCACGTGTTGTCGATGTAGGTGGAGATCATCGTCGGGGTCCACTCCATGCGATACACGCGCCAGGTGCCGTTGAGGTTGGTGGGCGAATCGTAGGTCAGGCCGTATTCGGCGTGGGAGTTGTTATAGTCCCAGTGGGCGGTGGAGCCGACGCGGCGGTTGACGACGCCGGCGGAGATGGCGGCGGCGCTGCCCATCTCCATCACGTCGATTTCGCCGCTATCCGGCCAGCCGACGGTCGAGATGTTGTTGCCGAGCGTCCAGAACGCGGGCCAGAGCCCGTTGGCGACATTCGGCGTCAGGATGCGCGCCTCGATCGTGCCGTATTTGATCGTCAGCTTGTCCTGGGTCTTGATCCGCGCCGAGGTGAAATTCCGGCGGCCGCCCTTGAGGAGCTGCTCGCGGGCGGTGATGATCAAGTAGCCGCCCTCGACGCGCACGTTGGCGGCATCGCTCGTGTAGGTCTGGAGTTCGGCATTGCCCCAGCCGCCCGCGCCGAGGTCATAGCCCCAGACGGCGGGGTTCGGGGTGGTGCCGGTGTTGAATTCCTCGGCCCAGATCGGCTGGGCCAAAGCCGGGGGAGCCGAGGTGACGAGGCCCGCGATCGCCAGCACGGCGAGGGCGAGACGGCAGCGGAAAACGTCCGGGATGCTCGAACGCAGGGAGGGGGACGCGCTCATGACGGGGGTGGGTTCAGGGTGACGCGAAGGATGATTCGATTCAGGTCTGGAGGGCCGGAAAAATTCCGGAAGCCGCGGGCTCCGCGACCGGAGCGGGCTCGGGTGCAATTGGGGAAACGCGCGTCACCGGGTCAACGGACGATTGTGCACTATTTTCATGTAAACCGTGCAACCAAGCCGGTCCCCCGCGGCTGGTTTTCAGTCGCGAACGATGCGTCCGAAACCCGTGCAACTTTCCGAACGAGGTTTGGTCGCGCCCGCTCCGCTGTGCCCTCCGTAGTCAGATTCGCCACGGATTGCGCCGATTCCACGGGCAAATCCCGCAACGGACCTCGCGTCATCCGTGCTCTCCGCGAAATCCGTGGCAAACGCTGGTCGCCTCAAGCATCGGTCACACGCGGACCGCACGAAGCCTGATCCGCCCGCCTCACTGTCGTGTCCTTTCGTGTGTCCCGTGGGCCCAATCAGGTCTTCCGCCGCTCCACCATTCCGGTGATCCAGATCGGCGCGAGGGGTGCCGTGCCGCCTTTTGCGCCGGATAGTCGCGATACACGCCGGGTTTTTCGCCGATCGCCAGCGCACGAGACCTCTCCGGCAGGGCGACATCTCACTTCGGCCTGCTGAGGTAGAGCTGCAGGTAAAGTTCACGCAGCTGCCTCAGCTCCTCGTCGGTCGCGCCGCCGGCCTGCGCAAACCCGATTGCATCCGCGATGGCATTCATCTGTGCGGCGAAAACCTCGCGTCGTTCGGCCTCGGCGGCGCGGCCGTCGCCGAAAAGCCAGTGCGGATTGAGCAGGGCGTAATCGAGCGCCCCGAGATGTTTCCGCCTGAGGCGGCGTCCGCGTTCGGCAGCGCTCAGGAAAGCCTCGTTGGTCCGCTCTCCGGGACGGAGCGCCTCCGGCGTTTGCAGGCGGGGCAGTTTCACCGCCGGTCGCGGCCGCTCGCCACGCACATCGAATGGCGCAAGTTGCACCACGTTGGGATCGGTGACGAGATTGGGCGGCGCGGCGGATTTCCCGCGGGGCGCTTCCCGCGGCTGAACCGGGGGCGGCGCGCCGGCCTTCGTCTCGCCTTCAGCCTTCCGGCGCTGCTCGGCGGCATGGGCCGCGGGATCGTAGCGCGGCAGCGAATCGCGCAGCGCCTGCGCAATCCTCTCACTCGCATCCGTCACAGGCGCCAGGGCGAACGCACACGCCGCGAGCTGAAAACCGGGGAACCGTAGCCTGCAGAGATGATGGCGCATTCCGTGTGGCCCAATGCGTTGACCGGAACAGTCACCGGGGGTTCCCTTCGTCCTCAATGCAAGCGGCTCGTGACTCCGGGCAAAATCCCCCCTAGACACCTGACCGCATGATTTCGCTTCGCCTCGCCCTGGGACTGTGCGTGCTGACCGCTTGCCTTTCGCCGGCCGCGCTGCGCGCCGGGGACGCGCCGCTCACGCTCCGCGTGATGACCTACAACCTGCGCTTCGCCAGCCCGCAGCCGCCGAACGCCTGGCCCGAGCGCCGGCCGGCGATGCTGCGCCTGCTCGAGCGCGAGGCGCCGGACCTGATCGGCACGCAGGAGGGCGTCCATGCGCAGCTGCGCGACCTCGCCGCCGGCCTGCCCGCCTACGAGTGGATCGGCCTCGGGCGCGAGGGCGGCAGCCGGAGCGAGTTCATGGCGGTGTTCTACCGGCGCGACCGCTTCGAGCCGCTGGCCTACGGCCATTTCTGGCTGTCCGACACGCCGGATCTCCCCTCGGCCTCGTGGGGCAACCATTTCAAGCGCATGGTCACGTGGGTGCGCTTCCGGGAAAAAAACACGGGGCGTGTGTTCGAGTTCTGGAACACCCACCTCGACCACGAATCCGAGCCCGCGCGCCAGAAGAGCGCCGCGCTCATCCGCGCCCGGCTGGCGCAGACCGATCCCGGGCTGCCGCTGATCCTCACCGGGGACTTCAACTGCCCGGGCGGCGCGAGCGTGGCCTACACGGAGCTCACGGCCGGCGCCGGACTGGCCGACACGTGGCTGCAGGCGAAACAGCGCACGAACGCGGACCTGAACAGCTTCAACGGCTTCGCGCCGCCGAAGCGCGAGGGCGTGCGCATCGACTGGATCCTCGCCCGTGGCGCCGCCGAAGTGCCGGCGGCGGCGGTGCTCGACTACGCCGAGGACGGCCGCGCGCCGAGCGACCATTTCCCGGTGACGGCGACGGTGCGGTTCTGAGCCGCGGCCGGCGCGCCGGCCTCAGCCCAGCACCCGGCGCAGGGCGCGGTGGCAGGCGGCCATCTCCCCGGGCAGGCCGATGCTGATGCGCGCCCAGTCGGTCATCGGCGGGAACGCGCGGCCGACCTCGACGCCCTCCGCGCGCATCCTCGCGATGAAGTCCTGCACCGGCAGGCCCGTGCGGAAGAACACGAAATTGCCCTGCGGCTCGGCGTAGGCGAGGCCGAGCGCCTTCACCTCGGCGACCAGCGCGTCGCGGCCGGCCCGGATCTTCGCGCGGGTGTCGCGGACGTAGTCGGGATCCTTGAGCGAGGCCGCGGCGGCAGCGAGGGTGACGATGCTCAGGCTGCCGGTCATGCGCGCGCGGAGCGAGACGGCGAGCTTCTCGGGCATCACGGCGTAGCCGAGGCGCATGCCCGCCAGGCCGAAGATCTTCGAGAAGGTGCGCGCGACGACAACGTTGCGGCCCCCGACGGCGAGCGGCGCGCAGGTGCGGCCGGCAAAGTCGTCGGAAATCTCGAGGTAGGCCTCGTCGATGAACACCGTGGTGCGCTCGGACTGGCGGCGCACGAAGTCGCGCAGCTCCGCCGCGCCGCAGACGGTGCCGGTGGGGTTGTTGGGGTTGACGAGGTAGACGAGCGAGGTGCGGTCGGTGACTGCCGCGGCCATGGCGGGCAGGTCGTGCTCGAGGCGGGCGTTGAGCGGGACACGCACGGCCTTGCCGCCGACGCGGTCGGCCGCGTTGAGCAGCGCCATGTAACTCGGGTTGGCCGCGACGATCTCGCCCTTCTCGAGGCCGAAGTGGAAACCCGCGACGTCGAGGATCTCGCCCGAGCCGGCGCCCATGACGATCTGCTCGGGCCGGCAGCCCTCGCGCGCGGCGAGGAGCTCGAGCAGGTCGCGTTCCTCGGCGTCGGCGTAGCGGAACGAGCCGTCGACCGCGGCGTGCATCGCGGCCTTGGCGGAAGGCGCGGGACCGAAGGGGTTCTCATTGTAGTTGAGGCGCACGAGGCCGGGCGCGACGGGCGGGCGGCGCGGGGCGGCGGCGGGAGCCTGGGCGAGCAGGCGCGAGGGCGAGGCGAGCGTGGTGGCGGCGACGGCCGCGCCGGCGGCCTTGAGCCATTGACGGCGGTTCAGGAGCGTGGGCATGGGGGTAAGAGGGCGGCGGCATCCCAGCACAACGCCGCGGTGTGGCAACGCGCGAGTCGCCCGCCGCGCGGCGCGGTCACTTCTGCTCCGGCGCGGAGGGTTCGAAGGGCTGGTCCTTGAAGTTGTCGGCGCAATCCGCGCAGATGCCGTGCGTGAAGCGGATGCGGTCGCGGCGCTCGAAGTAATCCTCGACCTGCTGCCAGTAGCCGGCGTCGTCGCGGACTTTTTTGCACCAGGCGCAGATCGGCAGGAGGCCGGAAAGGGTCTCGACCTCGGCGCGCGCGCTGGAGAGCTCCTGATGGCGGAGCTGGAGGGTGGCGATGAGCAAGGCCACGAAGAGCGCGACGGTGAAGAACGACGCCTCGAGGTCGCCGAGGATCTGGAGCGCGGCGGCGATGCCGGTCCAATCGTAGGTGGCTGACGCGATGGCGAAGCCGAGGCGCAGGAGATGGAAGGCCGCGTGGAGCAGGAAGACGTTGGCCGGGGCGAAAGCGGGCTTCCAAAAGAAGACCGGGGCTTTGCGCAGGCTGGCGAACGAAGCCAGCGAGAGGCCGGCCCACACGACGCCGTTGGCGACCATGCGCCAGTGCGTAGGCTGGTCGAGCGTGAGGAAATATCCCAAGACTGCCGCATGGATGGCGGCCACGGCCGACAGCACGCCCCAAGGACGGGTCTGGCCGGCAGTGGCGCGGGCGCCGAGGAGCAGGCCGGCCTGGCCCAGCGTGATCAGGAACGTCGGCGCAAAGCGCCCGAAGGCGGCGGGCAACTCCGGACGCAGGGCGAACAGCATGTCGGCCGTTGCGATGATCCACGCGGAGATCATCCAGCAGCGGAGCGACTCCGTGCGGCCCTGCGCCATCCACGAATGGGTCAGCAACCCGGCCAAAATCACCGCGATGACGATGTTCGTCAGATAGGTGACGGTTTCTTGACCCATGATCGCCGGCGAGCATGGGGAATTCACGCGCGGTTGGAAGCGCGATTGTTGTCGTTTGCCAGAGCACTGCCAATGCGCCCGACAGCCCACCCGGGGCATCATCACCCCCGCGCCGCCGGGGTGCGGAGTCGGCGCGGACCGGAGCAATTTCAATCCTCCGTGTGCGTGATCCAGAGCACCGTGGCGAGCGCAGCCATGATCAGCGTGGGCACGACGATCCAAGCGGGATGCACCGGGACGTTCCAGTGTCCGATGGCCCACCAGACCAGCGCGCACTTGGCCAGGATCACGATCCATGCGGCGGGCAGGAACCAGCGCATCGACGCCGGCCGCGCCTCTCCGCTATGGAAGGCATGATTCATGGTCGGATGATACCCCGTCACGGGCCGTCGGTCTCGTCATCGGTTGTCATTAGATGTCGTGCCACCCTCCTCCGCCGGCGCGGGTCCGGCCGGCCGCTTGCGTCACCCGCGGACTCGCGCCAATCTCCCTGCGTGAGAACCCTCCTCCGTCTGCTGTTGCCGGCAACACTCGCCGCCCTCCCGGGCTGCGGAAACGTGGACCTCCCGTGGCCGGGGCAATCGCACGAAGCGGACGCGGCCCCGGGGCACGGTGGGGCCGGCCATCGTCAGGCAGGCCAGGATCCGACGGCGTCGCACCGCCACTCCACCGAGATGATCGGCCCGGCCTTCGCGCAGCAGGGGCGCGCCGGCCACCTCCACTTCGACTTCACCGACGACGCGGGGGCAACCGAGGCAGGCCTGCGCGGGCGCATCGCCGAGATCCGGGATCTGCGCGACACGGTGTTTGGGCCTTTGGCGCGCCTCCGTCTGAGGCTCGGGCACGACTTCCAACAGCGCGGCGCGGCGGTCCCGCGCGGGGTTTCGCGGCTCTGGGCGTTGATCCGCACGCGATGAGAGGCGTGCTGACCTTCCTGTCGTTGCTGCCCCTCGCCCTGGCCGCGGAGGAGGCCGCAGCGGATTCCGAGCCGCGCCCGGTCGAGACGATGCTCGAGGCGCAGGTCGAACTGCATCGCCGCGGCTTCTCCTGCGGCGCGATCGACGGCGTGCGCGGCGTGCAGACGGCGAACGCCCTCCAAGCCTTCCAGCGCAGCGCGGGCCTCGATGAGACGGGGAATCTCGACCGCGCCACCCGCGAGGCGCTGCTGCTCACGGCGCCGGCCATGACCGGGCACACTTTCACCGCCGAGCAGCTCGGCTCGCTGCTCGCCGTGCCGGAAACCTGGCTGGAAAAATCGCAGCTCGAACGCCTCGGCTACGGCAACGCCCTCGAGATGGTTTCCGAGCGCTACCGGGCCAATCCGCGCTTCGTGCGCGCGCAAAACCCGGAGGTCGATTGGGAAGCGCTGCTGCCCGGCACGGTCGCGAAAGTGCCGAACGTCGGCGTCGTGTTGCTCGACGTGAAAGCCGCGCAAATCCACATCAGACTCGCGGAACGCGAGCTCACCCTCACCGACGCCGACGGCCGCCTCGTCGCCCACATGCCGGTGAGCATCGCGCGCAAGGTCGACAAGCGCCCCGTCGGCGAGCTGCGCATCAAGGTCATCATCCCCGACCCGAACTACACCTTCGACCCCGAGGTCTTCCCCGAGTCCGAAGAGGGCAGGCAGCTCGGCCGCAAGCTCGTCATCCCGCCCGGCCCGAACAATCCCGTCGGTGTCGCATGGATCGGGCTCGACCGGCCCGGCTACGGCATCCACGGCACACCCGACCCGGAAAAGGTCGGCCGCACGGAGTCGCACGGCTGCTTCCGCCTCGCCAACTGGGACGCGCGCACGCTCCTCGCCCTCGTCGAGGAGGGCATGCCGGTCGTGGTCGAGGAGTGAATATCCCCGCATCAATTTCCGGAGCGTGGGATCGAGTTCGCTGGGTGTAGCCGGGGGTCGTTGACCCCGGCCTTCGCTCTGCACCGGCCTCAGCGAGGCCGCCTGCATCCTATTGGACTTTGGGTAGTGCGGACCCTCCGGGTGAGCCGCGGCTCGGCGAGGACGCCTCGTCCTGCCGACGGACATCGCCTCCGTTGGTCTCTTTTCAACCCGGATGCCGCAATCCGAAAGGGCTGCCCCGAATGTGGGAGCGGCTTTATGCCGCGACTTTCGCGTGCGCGTGATGGATGCCGGAGTCGGGACGTAAAGCCCCCACACTTCAGACAATCGCGGAATCCGGGTTCAAAGGGCCTTCGGTATCCAAATCATAGCGTGATCCACGTCTCCTCACGGCCGGGGGGGGGCGGCATTCTCGGGATTATCTGTGTCGACCTGTGGTTTTCCCCGGCTCAGACGTGGTCGAGCGCCTGGCCGAGGTCCCAGATCAGGTCGTCGGCGTGCTCGATGCCGATCGAGAGGCGCACAAGGTCGTCGGAGACGCCGCTGGCCTTCTTCGCCTCGGGCGTGAGGCCGGAGTGAGTCATGGCCGACGGGTGCTGCGCCAGGGACTCGGTGGAGCCGAGCGAGACGGCGAGCTTGATGACCTTGAGGTGGTCGAGGAAACGGAAGGCCTCCGCTTCGCCGCCCCGCACGAAGAGAGAGATCAGCGAGCCCGGGCCGGTCTGCTGTTT
>PNKG01000028.1 GCA_013822585.1 Opitutus sp.
CGAGGCCGTTGATGACAGTGGCGAGCATGCCCATGTAGTCGCCGGTGGTGCGGTCGATGCCGCGCTTGGCGCCGGAGAGGCCGCGGAAGATGTTGCCGCCGCCGATGACGATGCAGACCTGCACGCCGAGGTCGTGGATTTCCTTCACCTGGGCGCACATGGCCTCGAGGGTGGCGTCGTCGATGGGCTCGGTGCCGCGACCGCGGAGGACCTCGCCGCTCAGCTTGAGCACGATGCGTTTGAACTTGAGTTCTGTTTTCCCGGTCCGGTGCGGCATGAGGCCTGAGCAAACCGCCCGCGAAAAGGGCCGTCAATGGCGGAGATGTCCGATGCCGCGCGGAGCCGCCAAATGGCTGCCCGACCCGTTACGTTTCACGAACTTTCTGGAGCGAATCAGGCGGTTCTCCAGCGAAATTCCCTCGGGGACGGATTCCCCGAGTTAAAAGACTGGAACGAATCCCAAGGCTGATCGGCCAGATTGGCACAGCCGATTCGTTCCATTCGTTCCACCCGGTCACGGCAAACCACGAACTTTTGAAACGAATGCGGCCAGGGCAATCGGCCAATCGTGAACACGACATAGGTGGGACTGGTCCATGTTGACCGAGCCCGCCCTGAATAGGCGCGCAAACAGGCGGCGATCTTGTTTCCGGGATTTGGACTTGATGGAAATAAGCAGTCTGCTTGTTTCCACCCATGAAATCTACCACGGCAGGCAGCCCAGCTGGTCGTTGGGTGAAGACCCTCGAAGGCTACCGTGCTTTTCATCCCAATCCGCTACCCCCGGATGTTGCGTGGACACCGAAACTGGTTCGCACCCTTTCGCACGCCGATAGATTGCTCGGCCGTCTGGCAGGCGAGGGACGGCGGTTGCCCAATCCACACCTGCTGATCCGCCCCTTCGTGCGTCGCGAGGCGGTGTTTTCGAGCCGGATTGAAGGCACGCAGGCAACCTTGGGCGAATTGCTAGCGGCGGAAGCCGGAGTGAGTCCCGAGCGCAGCCCGGAGGATCTGCGGGAGGTCGGCAACTATGTCGCCGCCTTGGAGCACGGCCTCAACCGCTTGGAATCGCTGCCGCTTTCCCTGCGCTTGGTCCGAGAACTGCACGAGAAGCTGATGACGGGAGTGCGCGGCGACCACGCCACGCCGGGACAATTTCGGCGCACGCAAAACTGGATTGGCCGGCCGGGCTGCACGCTGGCGGAGGCTACCTACGTGCCGCCGCCACCAGGAGACTTGCTGGATCACCTCGGTCGGTGGGAAGAGTTTTTACATGACGAATCCGTGCCTCCTCTGGTTCATGCCGCGATGATGCACTATCAATTCGAGGCGATTCACCCGTTTATCGATGGCAACGGGCGCGTCGGACGGTTGCTCGTCACCCTCTCGCTGTGCGCGCGCGGTGTCTTGCCCGAACCACTGCTGTATCTATCGGCTTTTTTCGAGGCGACCCGCAACGACTACTATGATGGCCTGCGCGGGGTCACCGAGCGCAGCGACTGGCCCGGCTGGCTGGAATATTTCCTCAATGGAGTCGCTCGGCAATCGGAAGACGCCCTGAGCCGCGCCGAGCGCATCAACCGTCAGATGGCCGCATGGCGTGACGCTTTTGCAGGTGGCGGATCGAAGGTTCCTTTGCAGCTGATCGATCTCATCGGCGCGAATCCCTTCCTCACGCCGCGCGGCACCGAGCGGCGGTTAGGCGTCGCCTACAACACGGTGATGCGCGCCATCACCGCGCTGGAGGCTGGCGGCGTCCTGACCAAGGTCGGCGACAGCAAACGCGACCGCGTCTTCTGCGCCCGGGCTATCCTCGACATCCTGGAAGAGCCGGCGCGTCTGGTGCCGGAACCGTCGGCGATCAAGAGCCGGACAACCCGCGACTAATGGACTCCACGCCACCGTCACGTCAGCAGCGCCTGAGTGAGTTACGGGGCAAGCTCACAACGCTTGCAGCAGAGGCTGAAAAGGTAGAGGAGGAAATTGCCGGGTTGGAATCCGACGCGGTGCTCAAACTGGGGACGCAAAGGGCGACACAAGCGATTCCACACACGCCAGCTGAGAAAATCGCGCTGTTTCTCGATCTATTCGGCACCCGGCGCTCTGTATTTCCGAAACGCTGGGAGAACACAAAGACCGGCAAGAACGGTTACTCTCCGGCCTGCGACAACGAATGGCGTCCCGGAGTCTGCCAGAAACCGAAGGTGAAATGCACCGAGTGTCCGCACCAGCGATTCCCTTCTCTCGACGAGAAGGCCATTGAAACCCATCTGCGGGGCGTTCATACGCTCGGGGTTTACGCCATCAACATCGATGACACCTGCCGGTTTCTGGCGGCAGATTTCGACGGCGAGGATTGGAAGGCTGATGTGCAGGCGTATCGCGAGGCGGCGGAGCGGAACGGGATCACGGTCGCGATCGAGCGCTCGCGTTCGGGCAACGGCGCGCATGGCTGGATTTTCTTCGCGGAGCCTGTGCCGGCGGTCGCAGCACGAAGACTGGGAACGATACTGGTGGCGAAGGCCTCAGCCCTTCGCCCGACCATGAAATTGGCTGCCTACGATCGCTTGTTTCCGAACCAAGACACACTGCCGCTCGGAGGATTTGGGAACTTGATCGCGTTGCCGTTGGCGCGGATTCCTCGCGAACAGGGAAACACGCTCTTCCTCGATTCGAATCTGCGCCCGATCACTGATCAATGGGCGTATCTGGCGGGACTCCCTCGATTGAACCGTGACGCTTTGGAAAGAGCACTAGCCAGGATCGCTCCGGTGGCGCCGCTGCCGATATCCGTCTCGACGAACACGGCACCGGAGCAAAACGACGACTTTGCGCTCCGGAACGATGCGCTCGTGCTGGACTTATCCCAACCAAGAATTCGCCCCGGCATGATCTCGGGAGAAGTGACGGTGCGGCTGGATGCCCAGATTCACGTGCCGTGCTCCCTGCCTACGCCCGTGTTGGCGGCCTTGCGCCGGCTGGCGACGTTTCCCAATCCAGTTTTCCACGAAAAGTTGCGGCTGCGCTTCCCGACCTTCGATACGCCACGTTTTCTCTTCGCAGGCGAATGGCATCCCGGCAAGCTTGTGCTGCCACGCGGCGTGCTCGACTCATGCTTGGCGCTACTGGAGGCCGCGGGCGCTACGGTCGCGGTCCAAGACGGGCGCGACGCCGGAACTCGTGTGTCGTGGAAATTCCAAGGTGAGTTGCGTGAGGGCCAGGCGGCGGCGGTTCGCGCATTGCTGGCGGAGGACCAAGGCGTATTGTGCGCCCCGCCTGGGGCGGGAAAAACCGTAATGGGTTGTGCACTGATCGCGCGGGCGCGCACGTCGGCGCTGGTGCTGGTGCATCGGGCAGTGCTCGTGGAACAATGGCGCGAGACGGCCATGCGGTTCCTGGGATTGACACGAAAAGAAATCGGTCTCTGGCGCGGTCGGTCGCCTCGACTCACGCGCCGATTGGACATCGCGATGCTCCAGTCCTTGGGCCGAGCGGAAAATCCGGCTGCGATATTCGCCGGCTACGGCACGGTGATTGTCGATGAATGCCACCATGTGCCGGCAGCCTCGTTTGAAGCGGTGCTGAAAGCGTGTCCCAGCCGACGCGTCTACGGACTCACGGCCACGCCCAAGCGAAAGGATCGTTTGGAGAAGCTGCTCTTCGCCCAGTGTGGGCCGATCAGGCATACGCTGGTGGACACACCGACCGGCGAGGTGCGCACCGTGAAAGTCCGTCGCACGACAGTCGCACTTCCTCCCGAGGCCGGTCCACGTCCGCCGATCCACGCCCTGTGGAATGCATTGGTGCAGGACGAAAGGCGCATCAGCGTAGTTGTTGCCGATCTGCTATCGTGCGTGGCGGCCGGGCGGTGTCCGCTCGTGCTGGCGGATCGCAAGGTCTATCTGGAGCAGTTGCAGCATGCGTTAGCTGCCCGATCGCCGGATGTGCCATGTTACCGAATGGATGGCCAAATGGGAAAGAAAGCCCGGACAGAGGTGTTGAGAAGGATCGGTGAGCATTACTTGGCGGGTGTTTCGTTTGTATTGTTTGCGACGGCTTCGCTGATCGGAGAGGGCTTCGATCTCCCGCAATTGGATACCTTGGTTTTGGCGATGCCGCTCTCCTTCAAGGGCCGGTTGGTGCAATACGCCGGGCGCCTTCACCGGAAACACGAAGCGAAGCGGGACGTTCTCATCTTTGACTACCTCGACGAGAATCAGGCGATCACGACCGCGATGTTTCGTCGGCGTGCAGCCGGCTATCGCGAAATGGGTTATGTCGTCGAAATGCCGGAAGTGGCGACACCGATGGGCTTTTGAGCCCGTAGGCGTAACCGCGTGCTGGCACAAGGAATTCACGGATAAACCCAAGACCAGGTGATCCGGTTCTGAAATAATCGCTCATGCTGCTGGGGCCGTATAGCCGGGCGCCCCTATGCTGAATGCGATTCAAACCTCCACCTCGACCCATGATCATCGCGCCGTGCCGGTGGCGATCTATACACGCGTGTCGACCGACGGGCAAACGGGGCAGCGCTTCGATTCGTGCGAACACCAGGCGAATGTATGCCGGGACTTCATCGGCCGGAAGCGGGCCGCGGGTTGGTTCGAGTTTGGGTATTTCAGTGACGAGGCCTATTCCGGTGCAACCTTGGACCGGCCCGGCATCCGCCGACTCATGCAGTGCATTGCCGCGGGTCAGGTTCGCGTGCTTCTCATCTACCGCTTGGAACGAATCCTCCGCAGCATCAACGAGTGGATCCGCCTTCAGGACTTCCTGCGGGAGCATGGTTGCCGACTACTCAGCCCAACGGACGACCATTCGGATGCGTCGGCATCAGGGCGGCTCAAGACGAACATGATGATGAGCCTGGCCGAATACGAACGGAGCAATGTCGCCGAGAAGACTCGCTCCAAGTTGGAGGCGCAGGCCCGGCGCGGCATGTGGGGCGGCGGATATATTCCTTTTGGTTACGACTATGATCGGGAGCGTCAGCAACTCATACCCAACCCAGGCGAGGCCGAGGTTTTGAAGCGCATCTACACCAGCGCGAGTCAGCTGGCGTCTCTCGGACAGATTGCAGCGGAGTTGGCGCGAGACAACGTCTTGAGCGGCGTTCGTTGGGAGAAAGGCGAGAACCGTGAACGCAGGAGCGTGGGCGGGAAACCGTTCCGCTCGGACGGCCTCCGGAGATTGATCCAGAATCCGCTTTATCGCGGCGTCATCCGGTTTGGGGGTAAAGAATATCCTGGTCAGCATGAGGCACTCGTGAGCGCCGACCTCTGGGAGAGAGCCAATGCGACGATCGCCGAATCGAAACGCGATCCCAAGGCACCGCTCAGGCACCGGGACAAATACTCAAACCTGCTCAAAGGCGTTCTGGTGTGCGCGACGTGTCGACAGCCGCTCTTTTCCAAAGCGAGCGGGAAGGACGCGGGAGCTGGGCCGCGTTACCGCTATTATCACTGCACGGGCAGGTCGAGTGCGACGGCTCAAAAACAAACCTGCCATCTCGGGAGCGTGCCAGCCGAGCCGTTGGAGACGTTGGTCATCACTTTCCTTGGCTGCATCAGCCGCCAGGACACCACCGTCGCCCGGATCAACGAACATTCGAGCACGCTGCGACCGAGGCAAGGTCAGCTGACGTGCGAATTGAATTCGGTGGAAGCGCAGCTTCATACCATTTACGTCTCGCTCTGGCACTGTGGGTGCTGAGCAGGGGCATGGCACGAAAACTTCCCGTATTGGGGCCGACGAAGGTGGCGGAGTTGGAAGCAGCGTGGCTGGAGCGCACGGAAGCGTGGGCTCGCCAGCGCTTGCTGGTGTTGAGGCTGGTGGCGCAGCACGTCCTTACCGCCGAGCAGATCGCGACGGCGGCCGGCGTGGGCCGCCGCACCGTGTTCCGGTATCTGGACAAGTTCCTGGTCGGCGGGGTGGCGGGCCTGTTGCACCGCGATCACAAGGGCGGCGTGCCGCCGACGCTGGCCGGGGCCGATCTCGAGGCGTTCGTGACGCAGCTGCGCGAAGGCCAGTTCCGCCGCGCGAAGGAGGCGCAGGCCTGGATCGAGGCGCGCACCCAGCGCCGGCTGGCGCTGTCGGGCGTCTACACGCTCCTGGGAAAAGTCGGCGGGGTCTTGAAAGTGCCGCGCAAGACCCACGCCAAGAAAGACGCGGCCCAGGCCGAAGCCTTCAAGGCCACGCTGGCGGAAAAACTGGCGCAAGCCAGCGCCGGCGCTGAGGGGCCGGTGCGGCTGTGGGTGCTCGACGAGCACCGCTACGGCCTGCTGCCGGTCATCCGCCGCTGTTGGGGCCTGCGCGGGGTGCGCGTGCATGCCCCCTACGCCACCCGCTACCAGTGGGGCTACCTGCACGAGGCGCTCGAAGTCGACGGCCAGAACAAGGTGGAGCTGCTCTTCACCCCGGCGATCGACCGGGACATCCACGCGCTGTTCCTGCGCCAGATCGGCGAGAGCGACCCGGCCGCCCGGCATGGGATCATCCAGGACCAGGCCGGCTTCCCTCTCCCGGCCGACGACGAGCGGCGGCCGGCCAACGTGCGAGTGGTGCCACTGCCGCCCTACAGTCCCGAACTCAACCCGGTCGAACGACTCGGCGACCTCGTGAAGGACGCCCTCAGCAATCGGCTCTTCGAGAAACTACGCCCGTTGGAGGACGCGATCCTCGCCGAACTGGAGCCGTTGCGCCAAAGCGGGGCGCGCGTCGCCCAATTGATCGGCGATGGCTGGCTGCTCGCCCAAGCAAACTCTGGCGCTCCGGGCTAAAGTGCCATTCCTCGACGTAGTTGGTATCAGATCGTCCAAACCAAGATCCGGAATTGCACGGAAATCATGGCGGCGAGCGGAGTCGAGAGTTTGTGTCCGGAAATGGTGGAGCAGGTATCGCGCTTGTCACGCGAACGGCAGCCGTTGCTGGTTCAGCGCGAAGAAATACGCCAGCAGCTCCGGGCGCTTGAGACCGGGCACTTCGATGCGGCGCGCTTGCAGCTCGCCTTCGAGCGGCTGTGCCGTGTTCTGGTCGCCACGCCTCGTCCGGAATTGCGCGCTTTGCTATTCAACCTGATCGAGCGCATCGATGTCTGCGAAATCGAGCGCAGCAATCGGTTCAAGCTCCTGCTTCCAGGCGACAGACTCTTTCGGTTGAGCTTCCTGATCCGAATAGACCAGGTGATCGCGGCGATGGAATGCGGCACCGTTATCGACCTCACGACCACATCAACAACGAGGCGCGGTCGGACAATGGAAATGGAGGCCGAGGTTCTGGCCGGTCGCCATGGTCGCGCCAAAATTGTCGACCCGTTCCGTATCGATCTCGATGGGCTAACCCGAACCGTTGAGCCGCTCAACGAAGCCCCCCGGCATCACATCTACCGAGCAACACGTTGGAACAAGGAAAACATCTGCGGCACCGGGGTGCGCGAGATTGCCCGCAAGGAGGGTGTATCCCCATCGCTGGTGTCGCTGCACTTGAAACTGCCGCGATTAGACCCGGAGATTCAGGGTTTTCTACGCGACCTGACCTCGCAGAAAGCGCTCCAGCATTTCAGCCTCCGGAAGCTGGCTGCGCTCGCGGAGCTTCCGCACGAGCGGCAACTGGTTGAGTTCGCAGTGCTGCGATCCCGGTTCAACTGAGTCTGGCTGAACCTCCACCGCGACGGGTGTGCAACGGCTTTGGGTGTTGCACACCACTTTCTGGTATTTCGGACGTCTCGTGTGCAACAGATACAAATAATGGCGCCTCGCGTTGCACACCGACTATATCCGCTCGTTGGTTTTCTGCGTCTTGCGTGGTGTTCAACAGTGCCACCTCGATTTGTATTACAAATCTCGCTGGCTGCCCGGCATGGATTCGAACCATGACTAGGCGAGTCAAAGTCGCCTGTGCTACCATTACACCACCAGGCAGTGGAGCGGTCGAAAGAAGGCCGCCCGCCGGGGTGGGTCAAGGGCGGAAATGACGGCTCCGCTCAGGCCGGCGTAGCTCCAGCTGGCCACCTGGTCGCCGCCGCGATAGACGACCGTGTCGATGAAGTTCTTGGCCTTGCAGTGGTCCTCGCGCGACGGCCGCGCGAACGCGAGATTGCTCACGCGCCGCGGCACCTGCACGGCGACTAAAACCGCCACGGTGGGCGCGGCAGCCGGCAAGCGTCCGCATGCGCGCCACGACCCCCGGCTCGACCGCAGCCTTGTCCTCGCCCTCGGCGCCGGAGGGATGTAGGCCCGGTTTGGGCGTCTGCCCCGGCAGGCCGGCAGAGCGCTGGCCGCACTCCGGGCTGGCGGCGGAGCCCATTGGGATTACCAGTGGGAGCTGCACGCGGCCGTCGTGCGGCTGCCTGCGACCACCGCGGAGGTCCAGCACCCTGCCGCGTAACGGTCCACGCCCGCGCGCATGAAATCCCTCACGCTCGTCCTCACCAACCTTCGCCGGCGCCGTTGGCGGGCGATGATCGGCGCCGCGGGCATGGCCTTCGGCGTGGCCGCGATGCTCACAATGCCCGCGACCGTCACGGTCGAGATCGGGATGTTCCACAAGATCCTCGCGAGCGACAGCCGCTGCCACGTCTTCAGGCGCAACGTCTCCGGCCTGTTCTTCAGCTCGGTCACGCCCGGGCAGGTGGCGGCGATCCGCGCGCGGCCGGAGGTGGCCGAGGCGCCTCCCGTGTTGTCCGGCCTGATGTCGGTGCCGGACCGGCCCGTCATCACGCGCTTCGGCCTGGAGGCGGCCGATCCGCGGCTGGCCAAGGCCGGGTGGCGCGCCGGCGCTGTGGCCGGCGTGGGGGCGGGCTTCGCGGCGCCCGCCTCGCTGGAGCACATGCCGCAGTCCGACGGCTGTGCGCAGGCCACGACGCAACCGCCTGTGCGCCCCCTCCTCGGTTTCATCTTCCGGCTGCACAACCTCATCGCCGACCTGACGGTGGAGGAAAACCTCCGCGTGCCCGCGTTGGCCGTGGGCGCCGCGCGGAAGAATGCCGCGGCACGCATCCTCGAGCTGGCGAAGCGCGCCGGACGCGCCCACCACCTCGCCCACCGCGTGCAGCGCATCTCCGGCGGCGAACGCCAGCGCGTGGCGATCTGCCGCGCGTTGATGAACCGCCCGCGACTCCTGCTCGCCGATGAACCCACGGGTTCGCTCGACGGGGAGACGGGCAACGCGGTCTCTGCGCTGCTCCATGAACTCGTCTCGCGCGATGGCATCGCGGTCGTGCTCACGACCCACGAGCGGCGCTTCGCGGAGGACTGCGGCCTCCTCGTGCGCGTGCGCGACGGGCAGTTCAGCGAGGTGCGGTCGTGATCGGGGCGGAGGCGTCACCGTCCGCCGGGCTCGCGCGCGCCCTTGCGCGGCACAGCCGCGGCTGGCTCGTGGCGGCGACCCTCGTCGGCGCCTGGCTGGCGATCGCGCTGCTCGTGCCGGCGCACCTGCGCGGGGCCGCGCGGCCGGCGCAATATGCCGTAATACGGCATATTGTCCGGGGCGCACCGGCCGGCGGTTGGGCGGTTTTCGCGCTGGTTGATCACGGGCCTGCGTCGCATCGCGCGATGGCGCAGACCGCGGCGCTCGGACTGTGGCCGCCCTGGATTCCGCGGTGTGGCATTTTCTGGCTTGGGCACGAGGGGTCGTCCGCGGCGCGGCCCTGGAGGTGGGCGGCGCTGCTGGTGGCGGGGCTCGCGGATTTCTGCCCCGGCGCGGGCCGGCTCGTGCCGCCGGTGTTCACGCTGCGCGCCAGGGGAGTCGCCGCACCCAGCGCCGAGGCGCTGACTTTCCGGCAGTTCACCGGTGCCTTCGTCGGCGCAAGCTGCCTGGGGGTGCTCGCCACGGGCCGGGGCGAGCGGTTGTGGGCGGTGTTCCGCTTCGCGGCGGGCCGTTTCGTGGCCGTGGGGGTGGCTGCCGGCCGGCTGGAGTGGAAATGGCTGTCGGTGACGGCGGCGGACTTCCTCATCGACGCGGTGGAGCTCCGGCTGCTGCCGCGCGAGCCGCGCGCATGAACGGAGGAGCCCCCAGTCCGCGCTCATGGGTGGCGGCGTGCGTCGCCACGGCGGCGACCTACGTGTTTTTTCTCATTTTTGCGCAATTCGCCCTGCTCGCGCTGGCGGCGCGCGCGGGCGTGGCGGCGGAAACCCTGCAGAGCCTGATGGCCGCGATGGGCGCGGGCGGCCTGGCCGGCGCGGCCGGCGCGGCGCGGCTGTATTCCCCGGCGCGGGGGCGGGCGATGCTCGTGGCGGGCTTCGTCGCCTGCGCGCTCGGGGCCCAGCTGGCAACGCTGGCCGGCACGACGGGGCAGTGGGCCGCGGTGTTCGCGTTCGTCGGATTGGCGCTCGGGGCGCTGACGGTGACGTTGGCGGCGTTGCTCCGCGGAGCGGCGGGCGGTGCGCGGCTCGGCCTGTGCACCGGGCTCGGCACGGGCGCGGCCTACGCGCTGTGCAACCTGCCCTCCCTGTTCACCGCGAGTCCGGTTGCACAGGCGTGGATCGCAGTGGCCGCGGCGGCCGTGGGAGCCATGACGGCCGGTCGGTTTCCGGGCGAGGGGAACGCGGCGCCGGAGGCTCCCGTGCGCGGCACAGTGGTCCGCTGGATCGCGGTCCTGGCCGCGCTGGTCTGGATGGACTCGGCGGTGTTCCGCGTCATCCAGCAGACGCCCGCGCTGCGTGCGCAGACTTGGGAAGGAAACGCGACGCTCCTCGCGAACGCCCTCGTGCACCTCGCGGCCGGCGTCGCGTCGGGCCGGTTGCTCGATGCCGGGTGGCGCCGCCTGCCGGTGGTGCTTGCGGTCGCGCTGCTTGCGGCGGCGAGCCTGATGCTCGCCGGCGCCCTGCCGGGGTTCGCGCCCGGCTGGCTCTACGCGGCGGGCGTGTCGTTCTACTCGGCGGCGCTGGTGTATTTCCCGGCCTCGACCGGCCGTGCCGGGGTGGCCGCGCTCGTCTACGGCGTGGCGGGCTGGGTCGGTTCGGCGCTGGGCATCGGCCTGGCGCAGGACTTGAACGGCGTGCCCGTGTGGTTTGTGGCGGTCGCCGTCGCGGCGGTTGCGGTGGCTTCCGGCTGGCGCGGGCGCGGGGCGATGTTGTTTGCCGCGGCCTTCCTGACGCTGGTGCCGCTGGGTTGGGCGGAGGGACGGTCCGTTCGCCGCGAAGCTCCGCCTCCGGCCGCCCGACTGGCCGGCGCAGGACTGGCGGCAGATTGCGGCGGGGCCGACCCCGGTCTCGAGCTCGCGCGCCTCATCAAGTCCGGCCTGCCCGGCTCGCCGTGGGCCGGCCACGGATGCCCGCGCGGGGCGGAGATTCTTGGGCTCGCCCGCGCGGCCCGAGGCTGGCACAAGGATTCCGCACAATCGAGCCGATGAAAATCCTGGTCGTCGAAGACGAGCGCAAAGTGGGCAAGTTCGTCGAGAACGCGCTCGGCGAGCAGGCCTACACGGTGAAGCACGTCACGACCTGCGCCGCCGCGCGCGACGCGCTGGCCGAGGCCCCCTACGACGCGGTGGTGCTCGATCTCGGGCTGCCCGACGGCGACGGACTGGAGCTGCTGCGCGAGTGGCGCCAGGCGGGTTTCAACGAGCCGGTGCTCATCCTCAGCGCGCGCGACGCGGTGGAGGACCGCATCCGCGGGCTCAACCTCGGGGCGGACGACTACCTGCCCAAGCCGTTCAGCGTCGACGAGCTCGTGGCCCGCGTGCGCTCGCTGCTGCGCCGGCAGACGACGGGCCAGCGCGCCACCGTGCTCGAACACAGGGGCGTGCGGCTCGATCTGCTTTCCCGCGTGGCGGAGCGCGACGGCCGGCCCGTCGAGCTGACGACCCGCGAGTTCGCGCTGCTCGAGCTCTTCCTCCAGAACCCGCGCCGCGTGCTCACGCGCACCCTGATTGCGGAAAAGGTCTGGGACGCCTCCTACGACCTCGAGACGAACCTGATCGACGTCTACGTGCGGCGCCTGCGGCAGAAGTTCGAGCGGCCCGGCGGAGCGCCGTTCATCAAGACCATCCGCGGCACCGGCTACCAGCTCGCATGAGTTCCTTCACCGCCCGTCTCACGCTGCGTCTCGCCCTGCTTGTCACCACCACGACCGTGGCCGTGCTGCTGGTGGGAGGGCTGCTGCTCGACCGCCAGATCGACACCGGGATGGACCTCCTGCATGAGGTCGAGGCGAAGGAGCTGGGCGAGCTGCTCGGGCTGGCGGGCGGCCTCCCGCCCGAGGAGGTCGCGCAGCGGATCCGGCACGACGCTGACAGCGACGCCGCGCTTTTCTTCATCCAGGTGGCGGGACCGGACGAACGCATCGTCTTCCGCTCCGAGAATCTCGGCGAGACGCTGCTGCCGCTGGACGTCCAGGCCGACACGCACTGGACGGTGCGGCTGCCGTTCCTCGGGCGGGTGCGGCTCTCGGGCTACCGGCACGGGCCTTGGCGCATCGTGATCGGCAGCGCGCTCAGCTTTTCGGAGCGGCTGCTGCGCGACTACGTGAAGATCAGCCTCGGCCTCGTGGCCGGCGTGGCGCTGTTCAGCGTGGGGCTGGGGTATCTGTTCAGCCGCGACACGCTGCGGCCGATCCGCGCGATCGAGGCGACGGCGCGGCGCATCCGCGCGGACAATCTCGGCGAGCGCATTCCCGTGGCCGGGCACGACGAGCTGGCCTCGCTGGCTGCGCTGCTGAACGAGACCTTCGACCGCCTGCAGGCCTCTTTCGAGCAGGTGCGGCGTTTTTCCGCCGACGCCTCGCACGAGCTGAAGACGCCGCTCGCGCTCGTGCGGTTGAATGCGGAGAAGCTCCGCCCGTGCCTCGCGCACGACGAGGAGGCGGGCGCGGCGCTGGAGGACATCCTTGAGGAGATCGCGCTGCTCAACCAGGTGATCGACCGCCTGCTCTTCATCGCCAAGTCCGAGAGCGGCGCGCTGGCGCTGGCCCGCCGTCCGCTGCGGTTGGCGCCGTGGCTGGAGGCCTTCGCCGAGGACGCGCGCGCGTTGGCGGAGGACCGCGGGGTGAGATTCGCCCTGGCGGACAACCAGCCGGGCGAAGTCCAGGCCGATCCGGATCTGCTCCGCCAACTCCTGCTCAACCTCGTGACGAACGCCGTGGCCGTGTCGCCGCCGGGCGGCACGGTGGCGCTCGAGTCGCGCGCGGGTTCCGCCGGGCGCTGGCTGTTCTCCATCACGGACGAGGGCCCCGGCCTGCCGCCGGAGCAACTGACGCGCGTCTTCGAGCGCTTCGTGCGGCACAACCACGGCCAGGCCGACACCCTGCCCGGCCGGGGGCACGGTCTGGGGCTCGCCATCTGCATGGCGATCGCCGAGCTGCATGGCGGCACAATCCAGGCGGAGAATCGCGCGGAGGGGCGGGGGCTGCGGCTCGAGGTCTGCCTGCCGGTTCAGACGGCCTGAGAAAGAGCCGCATCCAGCGGCGGGGGCAGCATGCGCCAATGGCGGGCGAGCCGCGGGGCGAGTTCGCGCAACCAGAGCCGGGCGCCGCCGGTGCGGCCTGTGCGGCGGCTCCACGAAACGACGCAGGTCTCCGCGCTCGCGACATCGGCGGCGGCCAGGCGGAGCCAGAGGGCCTCGTCGAGCAGGTCGATCGGCCAGAGCAGGGGATCCAGCGTGCGGGTGCCGCCCGTGCGGCGGAGATCGGCGCGGAGCGTGTGGATCGCGCGCTCGACGGCCGCGAGGTCGTCGTAGAAGATGACGGCGCGGAGTGTCCGGGGGGTGGCGGGCATGGCGGGGCGGTTCAGGCGGCGTGGGCGCAGGCCGCGTGCTCGCCGTGCAGGCGCCCGCGGTAGCCGGTGGGCGCCTCGCCGGCGATGCGGCGGAAAACGCGGTTGAACTGGGAGAGGGATTGGAAGCCGGCGGCGAAGGCCGCCTCGCTGATGCGCGCGTGCGGGTTGAGCATGTGCTGCTTCACGGCCTCGACGCGCAGGCGCGCGAGATAGTTGGTGAAGGTCAGGCCGGTGCCCTGCTTGAAGACCTTGCAGAAGTAGAAGGTGCTCATGTTCACCGCGCGAGCCACCTCGGTGACTGACAGCTCGCCGGTGTAGCGCGCGTGGATGAAGGCGCGGGCCTTGGCCACGACCGGCGGCTCGCCGGTCGATTCGAGCACCATCATCTGGTTGCTGATCGAGGAGAGGTGCTGGGCGAAGATCGAGAGGAGCCGGACGACGGAGTCGAACTGGGCGCGGCTGACGATGCGGGTCTTGAAGTAGGCGGCGCGGATGCGGCCGGCCTGCTCGGCGGGGGTGTCGGCGGCCATCCGGCGCCTGAGCGCCTTGAAGCCCGACTCGGTCGGCTGCCGGAGGAGCACCTGGCCGGTCTGGAGGTGCCCGAGGACGTTCTCGCCGACGCGGACCGGCACGGCGGCCTCGTTGAGGCCGGCGAAGCACTGCATGGACTTGGCCTCGGTGCGGGCGCTCTCCTCGACCTGCTGCTGGAGCTGGAGGCAGGCGGCGCAGGTCCTGTTGCTGGCGGCCATGAGCGCGCAGAAGGGGTTGGCGCGTTTGGAGCCGTGCAGGGGGAAGCTGAAGGAGCCCGCCGCGCGCAGGGCCAAGGGCAGGCCCGTCGTGGTCTCGAACGCGCTTTGGTATTCCTGAAAGACCGCGGAGCGCTGGAGATGGGCAATGACGGCGCGGTTGTGCTCCGCGGCGGAGGCGGGAGCGGCGGAGGACTGGGCGGGAGCGGCGTGGATCGCTTGCATGGCGTGAAGATAGCAAAAAGTGCGTCGTGCGTTAATTGCCGCCGCGGCCAATTCCGACTAAGGAGATCCTTTAGACGCCCGTCCCGCGGACGGCGTTCCCCCTTGCCTCGGCCACGGTGTTCCGCACGGTGGCGGCGTGTCCTCCGACCATTCCACGCTGAGTCGCGAAGAACTCATCGCCGCCCTCCAGGCGCTCGAGCAGGAGAAGGCCGAATCCGAGGGCGAGCTGCTCGCCCGTGTGCGGGAGCTGCGCGACATCAAGGCCGCGCTCGACGAGCATTCCATCGTCGCCATCACCGACGCGCGCGGGCGCATCACCTCCGTGAACGACAAGTTCTGCGCCATCTCCCGGTATGCGCGCGAGGAGCTGCTCGGGCAGGACCACCGCATCATCAACTCGGGCCATCATCCGAAGGAATTTTTCCGGGACTTGTGGACGACGATCACGCAGGGGCGCGTCTGGCGCGGCGAGATCCGCAACCGCGCCAAGGACGGCTCGCTCTACTGGGTCGACACGACGATCTACCCGTTCATCGGCGCGGACGGGAGGCCCTACCAGCACATCGCCATCCGCACCGACATCACCCAGCGCAAGGCCGCCGAATTGAAGCTCCAGCAGGCCGCGGCCGACCTCGCCGAGAAGAACAGGGAGCTCGAGGCGATCGTCTACACCGTGTCGCACGACCTGCGTTCGCCGCTGGTGAACGTCCAGGGTTTCGGCCGGCAGCTGGCCCAGGCCTGCGCCGCGATCCGCGAGGCCGCCGCGCACGCGCCGGACGGGCGCATCGCCGTCGAACCGCTGCGCAAGCCGCTCGAGACCACGATCCCGCAGGCGCTGCGCTTCATCACCGCCGGCGTGGCCAAGATGGAATCGCTGCTGGCCGGCCTGCTGCACTACTCGCGGCTCGGCCGCGTCGCGCTCAATCCGCGCCGGCTCGACATGAACGCCCTGCTGGCGGAGATCGTCGCCGCCACGAAATTCCAGCTCGACGAGGCCAGGGCCGAGGTGTGCATCGCGGCGCTGCCGCCCTGCGTCGGCGACGGCGCCCAGACCAGCCAGGTCTTCGCCAACCTGATCGACAACGCCCTGAAATACCGTTCCGCGCGGCGCCCGCTCCGCCTCGAAATCACCGGCCGGGTGGAGCGGGGCGAGGCCATCTACAGCGTGCGCGACAACGGCATCGGCATCGCTCCGCCGCACCAGGGCAAGGTCTTCGAGCTCTTCCACCGGCTGAATCCGGCCGACACGCCCGGCGAGGGGCTCGGCCTCGCCATCGCGCAGCGCGTGCTTGAGCGCCAGGGCGGGCGGATTTGGGTTGAGAGCGCGGAGGACACCGGTTCGACTTTCCACGTTTCATTGCCGGCGGGCTGACAACCCGCCGGACCACGCCATGAACAATCCCCCCACGATACTCATCGTCGAGGACGACGAGGGCCACGCCATTCTCATCCGGGAAAACCTCGAGATGGCCGGCCTGAACAGCCCGATCGAGCACTTCCGCGACGGTCAGGCGATCCTCGACTATTTCTTCGACCGCGACGGCCGGGTCGTGCGCGGCAACGCGGGCAGCCACCTCGTGCTGCTCGACATCCGCCTGCCCAAGGTCGACGGCATCGAGGTGCTCCGCCGCCTCAAGTCCGATCCGCAGCTGCGCCGGCTGCCCGTGATCATGCTCACCACCACGGACGATTCCCGCGAGGTCGAGCGCTGCCACGAGCTCGGTTGCAACGTCTACATCCAGAAGCCCGTCGACTACGACAAGTTCAGCGAGGCGATCCGCCGGCTCGGCCTGTTCGTCATGCTGCTGCTCGTGCCGCCGGTGGCGCGATCCTGAAGTGCCGGCGGCCTCCGCACAGCCCCCCGCGCCTCCGGCCCTCCTGGTCGTCGACGACGACGAGGGCCTGCTGCTTCTCATGTCGGAGGCGCTGCGGGAGGAAGGCTACGCCGTCGAGTCCGCCGCCAGCGGCCGCACGGCCCTGCGCTGGCTGGAACGGAACCGCGCCGACCTCGTGCTGCTCGACCTCAAGCTCGCCGATGTCGACACGAAGGCGTTCATCGCGCGGCTGGAAAACGGGCCGGTGCGCGTGCCCTTCATCGTGGTGACCGGCCAGGGCGACGAGCGCGCGGCGGTCGACGTGATGAAGCGCGGCGCGCTCGACTACCTGATGAAGGACAGCGCCATGCTCGACCTGTTGCCCTCGGTCGTGAAGCGCGCGCTCGACGGCGTCGCCCGCGAGCAGGCGCTGGCCGACGCGCGCGCCGAGCGCGTGCGCCTCGAGGCCGAGGTGCTGGCCGCCAGCGAGCGCGAGCGCCACAGCATCGGGGCCGACCTGCACGACGGGCTGGGCCAGCTGCTCACCGCCGTCGAATTCATGTGCACGGCGCTGAAGGAGGAGACTTCGCGCACGCAGCCGGAAATCTCCGCCCGGCTCGGTCAGATGGGCGGCATCCTGCGCGAGGCCGTCGCGCAGACGCGCTTCCTCTCCCGCGGCCTCGTGCCGGTCGGCGAGGGCCCCGAGGCCCTGCACCAGGGGCTGGTCGCGCTGGCCGAACGCACCAACGCCCTGGGCCGCGTGCGTTGCGAGTTCGAGACCGAAGAGGCCGTCGAGGTGCGCGATGCCGCCGCCACCAGCCACCTCTACCGCATCGCGCAGGAGGCGGTGAACAACGCCGTGAAGCACGCCCGCGCCACGTCCATCGTGATCCGGCTCGGCCGGCAGCCCGGCCGCCTCTTCCTCGGGGTGGAGGACGACGGCGTCGGCCTCGGCTCCCCGGGCACGGGCAAGGGCGCCGGGCTCGGTCTGATGCGCCACCGCGCGAGCCTGATCGGCGCCAGCCTCGCCGTGAGCCCGCGGCGTGGCGGCGGCGTTTCCATCGTCTGCCACTGGCCCTTGGAATCATGAAGGCCCGCTCTCCGAAAACCGAACCCGCCGCCCCGCCGGCCGATCCGCGCCGGCGCCTCCTTGTGGTCGACGACCATCCCTTCATGCGCGCCGGGCTCGCGCAGCTCATCGACCGGCAGCCCGACATGCAGGTCTGCGGCGAAGCGGGCAATCCCGCGGAAGCGCTGCAGGCCCTGGCCAAGAGCCGGCCCGATCTCGTGCTTTCCGACATCACCATGCCCGGCCGCAGCGGCGCCGAGTTCATCAAGGACCTGCTGGCCCTGCATCCCGGACTGCCGGTGCTCGTGATCTCGATGCACGACGAGTCGATCTACGCCGAACGCATGCTGCGCGCCGGCGCGCGCGGCTACATCATGAAGGAGGCCGGCGGCGAGGCGTTGCTCGCGGCGCTCCGCCAGGTGCTGGCCGGGCAGGTCTACGTCAGCCCCAGACTCTCCGCCCGCCTGCTCGAAAACCTGGCGGGCGGGAAACCCCGCGGCTCCAATTCGCCCATCGCCAGGCTGACCGACCGCGAATTCGAGATCTTCCAGCTCATCGGGCAGGGGAAGGGCACTCAGGCCATCGCCGCCCAGCTCGGCCTGAGCACGAAGACCGTCGACGTCCACCGCGCCAACATCAAGGGCAAGCTCGGCATCGCCGACGGCACGCAGCTCGTGCGCCACGCCGTGCGCTGGGTGGAGACGCAGGGCGCGGGGTCCTGAGCGCGGTCCGCGCGGTTGACTCCGCCGCCGCCGCGGCAATCTTCCGCGCGTGCCCTTCCTCAACAAGCTGCTGCCCGTCTTCATGCTGCCCGTCGGCGTGGTCACGCTGCTCGTGGTGCTCGGCGCGCTGAAGAAATGGCGCTGGATGTCGCTCCTCGCCGCCGCGGCGCTGCTGGGCGGCTCGCTGCCCTTCGCGGCCAACGCCCTGCTGCGGCCGCTGGAGGACGCCTATCCCGCGCGCAGCGTCGGCACGCTTGCGCCGGCCGACGCCGTGCTCGTGCTCGGCGGCATCATGTCGCCGGTCAGGGAGACCGGCCTGACCACCGAGTGGGGCGAGGCCGTGGAGCGCTTCGAGGCGGGGGTGAACATCGTGCAGCTCGACAAGGCGCGCCGCCTGCTCTTCACCGGCGACCGGCGCGGCTCGGAGGGCACGGCGCTCCAGCGCGAGGCGCACCTGCGCGGCGTGCCCCCGGAGCGCACCGCGGTGATCGGGGCGGCGGGCAACACGGCCGACGAGGCCGGGCAGCTCCGGCGGCATTGCGCCGAGCACGGGCTGAAGCGCGTGATCCTCGTCACCTCGGCCTGGCACATGCCGCGCGCGGTGCGGCTGTTCCGCATCCCCGGCGTCGAGATCGTCCCGTTTCCCGTGGATTACCGCTCGATGCCGAACCGCCAGCTGCCCTACCTGGACTACCTGCCGACCGCCAATGCGCTGGAGAAGACCGAACTCGCGCTGCGCGAGTGCTACGGCATCGCGTATTATTCGCTGTTCGGCAGGTGATGCCAACGGACGCGCGCCGCGCGCGGCTTGGTGGGTTTCGTCCTCGGGGTGGCCGCCGTGGCGACGAAAGGCTCGAAGAGCGCGCGGTGCTTGAGCGGGAAACGGCCGCTGACGCGCACACCCTCGTCGTGGGATTTCTGCGTGCGCACCGTGCCGAGCCGGTGGAGCTTGCCCACCACGTCGTAGCGGTGGTGCGGGATGAGGAGGTCGGCGGAGATCTGGTCGTCGACCGCCAGCTCCGCGCAGCGGGCCAGCAGCCGGTCGAGGCCTTCGCCGGTGTGCACGCTGATGAAGAGAGCCTCGGGGTGCCGGGCGCGCAGGAAGGCGAGCGTCTTGGCGTCGGCGGCGTCGACCTTGTTGAAGACGGTGATGATCGGCTTGTCGGCGGCGCCGAGTTCGCCGAGCACGTCCATCGTGG
>PNKG01000029.1 GCA_013822585.1 Opitutus sp.
TCGAGCAGGTCGGTCTTGTTGAGGAGGATGACGTCGGCGAAGGCGATTTGCTTCACGGCTTCGGGCGAATCGTCGAGGTGGAGGAGGATGTGTTTCGCGTCGACGACGGTGACGATGCCGTCGAGGGAGAACTGTTCGCGCATCTCCGGGTCGGTGAAGAACGTTTGGGCGACGGGCGCGGGGTTGGCGAGGCCGGTGGTCTCGATGAGGATGGCGTCGAGGCGGTCCTTGCGCTTCATGAGGCGCGCGAGGATGCGGAGGAGGTCGCCGCGCACGGTGCAGCAGATGCAGCCGTTGTTCATCTCGAAGATTTCCTCATCGCTCCGGATGACGAGCTGGTTGTCGACGCCGACCTCGCCGAACTCGTTTTCGATCACGGCGATTTTCCGGCCGTGCTGCCCGGTGAGGATGCGGTTGAGGAGCGTGGTTTTGCCGGCGCCGAGGAAGCCGGTGAGGACGGTGACGGGAATGGGAGCGGGCATGAGCGGAGGACGGAAAACGGAGGACTGAAGACAGAGGGCAGAAAGTCCGCCGAGGCAAGCGGAGCCTGCGGCCGAGACCGCGCGGACGGTCAGTTCTTCCTGGCGAGCCAGCCGAGCCACAGAGCGAGCGCCACGACGATGAAGGGTGCGAGCAGGGCGAGCCCGCCGGCCCCGCCGACCGGCTCATGGGCACTCCAGAGCCGCAACCAGCCGACCGGGACCGCGACGAACACCGTGACGACCGCGGCGACGACGAAGAGGAGCGACTTGAGCACGCTGCAGACAAACGACGTCGCGACGGTCAGGCTGCCCGTGGTTCCGCCCTGCGCGTGGGTGGCGAGGTAGCCGAAGTGGAACCAGTCCTCCAGCCAGTCGAAGAGGGCGGTGAAGGCGATGATCCAGAACCAGAGCGGCGCGCCCCACAGCATCGGGTTGAGCCAGCGCCACTGGGTGGCGTCGGCGGCGAAGGAGAGGCCGTAGCCGAGCACGAGGGTGTAGACCGGCACGAAGCCGAAGGAGTCGCGCCACGTCGCTTCGGCGACGGCGCCGCGGAGCCGTCGCGCGGCCGGCCCCTGCGCGGGATCCTCGTTGGAGCCCGGCGGCGTGAGGCGGAGACGCCAATCCTCCAGCAGGGCGCGGAGTTTCGCCGCATTCCAGGCGAACTGGAGCGCGAAGAAGTTGCCGGTGTTCACGCGCGCGAAAGGCTCCGCGACCCACTGGAAGGAGCGGGCGAGGTAGGTGAGCGCTATGAGCAGAAACAGATACTGCGCCCCGAAGGCCTGGAGGGCGGAAGGCAGGGCGGCCGGCGCCGGGTCCGGCGCGATCCAGAGCAGCTTGGCGGTCAGCGCGCCCAGCCCTGTGATCGCGACAATGACCGGCGCGGCGCAAGCCGTGCAGACGAGGGAGGCGAACCAGCCGTCGGTGCGGCGATCCATGGCCTTGACGAGAAAGAGAGCGAGGGCGCCGGCGCCGGCATAGGCGAGCCAGTGCAGGGTCTCGGCGTAGGGGAAATTCTGCCAGGTCGTGCGGCCGTGCTGCCAGCCGGTGGCGAAGCAGCGCGCGGCGATGACGATCAGGCCGATCGTCGCCAGCGTGGCTCCCAGCGAGCGCGTCCAGTAGATGGAATCGCAGATGGCGGCGACCCAGGCCGGCGTCCGGTGCCGGCGGATATCCGGCTCGACGCTGTGGCCGAGGCGAAGGTTCAGCCACTCGAGCAGCGTGGATTTCTCCCTCTTCGTGAGCCGGAGCAGCAGGGCGACGCCGGGCAGGGCCGTGTCGATCTCGCCTTCGGCCAGGCGGTGGTTGAGGCGGCTCTCGAGCCAGTCGATCATCACGATGAAGGCCGCGAAGGTTGCCAGCCAGGGCCACTCCGCGGCCAGCGTCTGTCCGGAGAAAAAGCCGATCAGGTGTCCGAAGCCTATGGCGGCGGCGGCGGCCCACCAGGCGGTCCAGGTTTCCGAGAACAGGCCGGGGCGGGGCCAGCGGTGCGGACGGCGGAGCTCGGCGACCTCGGCCCACTGCGGGTCAACTTTCGCGCGGGTGCGGGCGTAGCGGGTCAGATTCGGCGGAGCGCCGGCAACATTCTTGCGGGTGTGAAACCGGGCGACCGAGGGATGCACCTGCTCGTGGATGGAGCGGAGTTCAAAGGCGTTGCCCGGCGGGTCCTTGGGGTCGGCGGGAGCGCGCCGCTCCGTCTCCGGTGCGATGGGCCGGTAGTGGGGCTTCATCCGGAAGAGATGCACGGCGAAGGGCGCCGCGAACTCGCCGTAGGAATCGCGCGGCTCAGGGAGTTCGTCGACGGCGGGCTGGCTCGCCGGCAACGGGTGGCAGCGCAGGCCGGCGCAGACCGCCCCCTCCAGCATCCAGCGCAGGGGCTGGAGGGCGAGGGTGTTGGTGTCGTAGCCGCCGCCGATGTTGGAATGCGCGCCGACGAACCAGCATTGCTCGATGCGTCCGGCCCAATCCGCCGGGGTGAGGTCGCCGGGCTGTTTGAAATCGTAGGCGACCAGCGGGGTGTGGGCGAAGCTGCTCCGGTGCTCGTGGATGGCGAGCGCGTGGCGGCAGCGCTGAATCAGGCTGGTCGGCCGCATATTGTGGTGCAGCGCCACGCGGCTGCGGATGCCGGGGATGGCGAGCGCGTCGACGCCGACCGCGCCCACGGTGTCGTAGATGCCGAGATAGGTGATGCGCACGCGGCGCGACCATTCGGCCAGCAGCTTCTCCTTGGGCGTGAGGTCCGGGACTGTCTCCTGCGGTTTCCAAGGATCGGGCGAGAGGGCGTTGCGCTCGCGGAAGGGCAGCCCGCCCTGCGGCACGCGGTCCCAGGCGCTGCGGCGCTCCTCGTAGCGGCGGCCGAGTTCGCAATACGCCCGCCACAGTTCGTTGACCGAGATCGGCGATCCGCGCCGCAGCAGTCCGCAGCGCCCGATGAAGCCCACGAGCGAGCGCGCCGTGTAGGCGCCGCGGGAAAATCCGAACACGAAGATCTCGTCGGCCGCGTAGGCTGCGCCGCCGCCCGAGTCGTTGAAGTGCTCGACGAGCCAGTTGTAGGCCTCGCGCACGTTCTCCTCGAGACCGATGCCGAAGGCGCCGCCCGAGATGCCGTCGAGCAGGCCGGTGCCGACGCCCTCGTCATAATAGAGTTTCTGGCGCACGGCCGAGGCGAGGGGGCCGTCGCTGTTCTCCGGGATGGAGAGATCGAAGTGGTGACAGACGTTGGTGCTGTCGTCCCTCTTGTTCCAAGTGCCGTCGAGGCACACGATCAGACGCTGGCGGGGCGCGGACATGGCGGTGCGTGGGGTGGGAGTGGGCGGCCCGTGCGGGGGGCACGCTAGTCAGCCCTGTCGGCAAGTGAAGCCCGGAATCGGTGTTGCCGCGGGACGGCTGCTCCGGCGGCGAGGTCGATGGGAACGGGCATGCGGCGTGTGTGTGAAGATTGGCAATGTGCATTGACGCACTGAGGACCGCGCCGCATCACCGTGCCCGTGACGACTGGGGCCGGAGGACGCCCGGCCCGGGCCAGCGGTCGACACGGCGCCCTCAATGACTCCGCTTCAACAATACCTGACCGATTTGCGCGATTTGCGCGCCACCGGTGCCGCCGTCAAAGAGACTTCCTATTATCCGGCGCTCGCCGTCTTGCTCAACGCGCTGGGCCGGCCGCTCAAGCCGACGGTTCGTTGCGTGGTGCATGTGGCCGACACGGGCGCGGGCATCCCCGACATCGGCCTGTTCACCGCCGACCAATTCGAAAAGCGCGAGGCGCCGGAGCCCTTGCCCGGGCAGCCGCCGGCGCGGGGAGTCGTCGAAGCGAAACCGGCCGCGGAAGACGTGGAGGAAGTGGCGCAATCCGCGCAGGTGAAAAAATACCTGGGGCACTACGGTGCCGTGCTCGTGACGAATTACCGCGATTTCCTCCTGCTCGTGCGCGATGCCGCCGGGCAGCCGGTGCACGCCGAGCGGTGCACCCTCGCGGCCACGGCGGCCGAATTCTGGCGGCTGGCGCAGAATCCCAAGGCGTTCGCCGCCGCACACGAGCTGCCGCTGAGGGAGATGCTCGCGCGCGTGCTGCTCGCCACGGCACCCGTCACCCAGCCGCGCGACGTGGCGTGGTTCCTCGCCTCGTATGCGCGCGACGCGCGTTTCCGCGTCGGGCAGTCCGCGCTGTCCGAGCTGGGTTCGCTGCGCCACGCTCTCGAGGAGGCGCTGGGCGTGAAGTTCACCGACGCCAAAGGCGCGCACTTCTTCCAGTCCACACTCATCCAGACGCTCTTCTACGGCGTGTTCTCCGCTTGGGTGCTGTGGCACCGGCAGCGCGGGCCGGTGAACTCGGCCGACCGCTTCGACTGGCGGACCGCCGCGTTCACGCTGCAGGTGCCGGTCATCGGCGGCCTGTTCCACCAGCTGTCCAATCCCCGCCGGCTCAAGCCGCTCGGGCTCGACGTCATCCTCGACCGCACGGCCGGCGTGCTCAACCGCGTGGACCGCGCCGCTTTCTTCGGCGCTTTCGACGCCGGCGATGCCGTGCAGTATTTCTACGAGCCGTTCCTCGAGGCCTTCGACCCCGAACTGCGCCGGGAGCTGGGCGTCTGGTATACGCCGCGCGAGATCGTGCGGTATCAGGTCGAGCGCGTGGACCGCGCGCTGCGCGAGGAGCTGCAGATCGCCGACGGTCTCGCCGACCCTGCCGTCTACGTGCTCGATCCGTGCTGTGGCACCGGCGCCTACCTCGTGGAGGTGCTCCACCGCATCGAGCGCACCTTGCAGGAAAAAGGCGACGCGGCGCTCGTCGCCAGCGACCTCAAGCAGGCCGCCACCGGCCGCGTCTTCGGCTTCGAGCTGCTGCCCGCGCCCTTTGTCGTCTCGCACCTGCAGGTCGGCCTGCACCTCGGGCGCGCCGGCGCGCCCCTGGCTGACACCGAGCGCGCCGGCGTCTATCTGACCAACACGCTCACCGGCTGGGAGCCGCCCGACGAGGCGATCAAGCAGCGCCTCCGGCAGCTCTCGCTCGGCTTCCCCGAGTTGAGCGAGGAGCGCGACGCGGCCGACGCCGTGAAACGCAGCAAGCGCATCCTTGTCGTGCTCGGCAACCCGCCCTACAACGGCTACGCCGGCACCGCCACCGAGGAGGAGGGCGGCATCGTGGAGATCTACAAGGGCGTCTATCAGGACGCCGACGGCAAGCGCCGCTACCGCCTCAACGATCCCGCGGCCCGCGGCGGGTGGGGCATCCGGAAATTCAACCTCGACGACCTCTACGTCCGCTTCTTCCGCATCGCCGAGCGCTGCATCGCCGAGCTGAACGGCACCGGCGTGGTCTCCTTCATCTCCAACAACTCGTGGGTGAGCAAGCCCTCCTACGTCATCCTGCGCGAACAGCTGCACCGCTCCTTCGACCGCATCTGGATCGAGAACATGCACGGCAACCGGAAAATCTCCGAATACGCGCCCGACGGCCGCGTGAGCGAAACGGTGTTCGCCATCCCCGGCTTCTCACCGGGCATCAGGCAGGGCATCGTGGTCTCCACTTGGATCAGGAAGGGCGGCGCGCACCCGGGTTGCGAGGTGCTCTACCGCGACGACCTCGCCGACGCCAGGGCCGCCGACCGCCGCGCGCATCTGCTCCGCACCCTGGACGAAAAGGATTTCCTCCGGCACTACCACCGCGCCGCGCCCACGGCGGAGAACCGTTACTCCTTCCTGCCGATGCGCGTGTCGCCCGAGTATCAGGCCTGGCCCGCCTTGCCCGACCTCGCGCTCAAGCCCGCTTACAACGGGCCGATCGAACGCCGCGACAATTCACTGATCCGTTTCAAACATGAGAGGGATTCGCTTAAGAAACTGGCTGAATACCTCGATCCGTCCGTGAGCAACGACGAGGTCGCGTCACTTGAGGCGTCTTGGATGAAATCCTCCGGCGAGTTCGATGCGCTCAAGACGCGAAAGACCCTCGCCGGCACTGTCGCCTACGACGACAGCCGCATCGATTTCTATCCGTTCAAGCCGCTCGATACTCGCTTCGCGTATCTGGACAATGAGATTGCTCCGCTTTTTTCCCGGCCCAGTCCCGACCTGCTGGCGATGCGGAGCGTGGATCGGCCGCAGGGTTTCCTGATTTCGCGCGACACGGCGGACAAGGACCCCGAGGGCCCGCCGTTCTACTTTTCCCGTTTCGTCTGCGACTACGACAGCATCTCCGGCCACGCGCGGCATTTCCCGCTGTGGATCCGCAACGGCAAGCTGAAGAAGAAGGTGGACCGCGAGACGCTGTGGCTCTTGCACGAGGCCGCGCCGGAGGAAGACAACCGCACGCTGGCCAACCTCTCGCCCCGCGCCCGCGCCTACCTGCTCGGGCTCGGCCTGCCCGACCCGGATGGGGAAGGCCACGAGAATGTGGCCGGGCTCGTGTGGCTGCACGCACTCGCGATCGGCTTCAGTCCGGCCTACCTCGCGGAGAACCGCGACGGCGTGCGGCAGGGTTGGCCGCGCGTGCCGCTGCCCAATTCCGCCGGCCTGCTGGAGGATTCCGCGGCGCTCGGCTGGCAGATCGCGGAGCTGCTGGACACCGAGCGCACCGTGACCGGCGTCACCTCCGGCGCGCTGCGGCCCGAGCTGAAACCGGTCGGCGTGCTGGTGAAGAAAAATCGCGAGGGGGAATTCGCCGCCCACACCCAGATCGATCCGGCCATCGACCTCAAGGTGACGGCCGGCTGGAGCCATCTCGACAACTTGGGCCGGGTGACGCCCGGCGCGGGCGAAACGGTCGAGCAGGCGCACGAACGGCCCGCGCCTTGGGCGGCGACAGTGGACGTGTTCCTCAACGACCAGGTCGCCTGGCGCGGCGTGCCGAAGGAGGCATGGGAATACTACCTCGGCGGCTACCAGGTGCTGAAGAAGTGGCTCAGCTACCGGGAGCACGGCGCCGCGGAGAAGCCGATCCTCGGCCGGGCGCTGACGAAGGAGGAGGCCCGGGCCTTCACCGACATCGCGCGTCGCGTGGCGGCGCTCGTGTTGCTCCAACCCCAACTCGACCGGAACTATCGCGCCGTGGCCGCAGCCCCGCACGCTTGGGAACCGCAGGCATGAGCGACCTGCCGCCACTGCCGTCCGAGCCCAAGCCGGGCCTTTACCGCCACTGCAAGGGCCGCGACTACCGCGTGCTCGGGCTGGCGCGGCACTCGGAGACGCTCGAGCCGATGGTGGTCTACCAGGCGCTCTACGGCGGGCACGGCACCTGGGTGCGGCCGGCGGCGATGTGGGGCGAACTCGTCGAGGTCGACGGCCGGCGCGTGGCGCGGTTCCTGCGCGTGGGCGACTGAGGCGGCGCGGCGGTCAGGCGGCCTTCTGGTGCGCGGCGAGGGCGGCGAGAATTTCGGAGCGGATAGGCCCGATGGCCCGTTGCGTGGCGGGGCTCCTGAGCATTTCGCGGGCGATGGCTTCGCCGAGGCGGCGCCCGGCGGCGACGTCGGTGGGGAAGTGCACGCCGGCGTAGAGGCGGCTGAGGCGCACGAGCTCGGCCTGGCCGGCGAAGGCGGCGGCGTATTCGGGCAGGATGGCCGCGAGCAAAGCGGCGTGGAGCGCGGCGCCGGTGGCGTGGCCGCTCGGGTAGGCGGGGCTGTCGGACTTTTTCAGAACCGGGTGCAGGGCGGGGTTGGCGACGAAGGGTCGCGGGCGCGAATGGAGTCTTTTCACGGCATCGGTGATGGGCATCGTCTCGACGGCCGCGGCCTTGATGAAGGCGGCGAAGCGAGGGAGCGTGTGCTCGTCGGCCCAGGCGCCGAGGACCGGTTGCACGAGCTTGAAGACGTCGTAGTTCTCCCAGTGTCGCGCGAGCGCTTCCTGCCCGGGTGTGCGGCTCAGCTCGGCGACGAGGACGCCGAGTTCGTCGGCCTCCTGCTCGATGCTGCCGGCCGCGGGCGCGGCGGCACGATTTGGCGCGGGTCGAGCGCGTCGGGCGCGATGAACTCCGTGGCGAGGAGCAGCGGGAGGAGTCCGGCGAACAGGACGAACAGGCGGAGGCGACGCATCGCGCGATAGAAGTGCGGGGCGGGCGCTTGTCCACCCGGCTTTTCCGATCTCGTCGGGCGGCGCCTTACTCGACGGTGCGGAGCTGGATGGAATCGATGCGGCGCTCTTCGGAGGTGACGACGTCGGAGACGACGACGAGCTTGTCGCCGGCCTTGATGCGGCCGAGCTGGCGCAGGGCGGCGACGGCGCGCGCGAGGGTTTTTTCCGGATCGCCGAAGGGGTGGAGGAGGTAGGGGTCGACCGAGCGCACCATCTTGAGGTGGCGGAGGGTGTGGAGGTCGTCGGTCACCGCGAGGATCGGTGCGCAGACGGGGCGGTGGGCGGAGAGGCCGGCGGCGGTGATGCCGCGGCGGGTGAAGCAGAGCAGGGCGGAGTTGGGCAGCTCGTTGGCCATCACGACGGCGGAGCGGAGGAGCTTCATGCGCTCGGCGAGGAAGACGGCGGGCTCGGCGAACTCGGCCGCCATCTCCGCCTCGATGCGGCGCGCGATGGTGTCGAGCACGCGGACGCATTCGAGCGGGTATTTGCCGACGGTGGTCTCGCCCGAGAGCATCACGCAGTCGGCCTGCTCGTAGACGGCGTTGGCCACGTCGGTGATCTCGGCGCGGGTCGGCATGGGCTGGCCGATCATCGACTCGAGCATGTGCGTGGCGATGATGACGGGGCGGCCGATGGCGAGGCAGGTGCGCACGGCGCGGCGCTGCACGACGGGCAGCTCCTGCAGCGGGATCTCGATGCCGAGGTCGCCACGGGCGACCATCAGCACGTCGGTGGCGCGGATGATCTCGTCGAGGTGATCGATGGCGGACTGGTCCTCGATCTTGGCGACGATGCGCGCGCGCGAGCCGCGTTCCTGGAGGAAGGCGCGGAGCTGGTGGACGTCGGCCGCCTCGCGCACGAAGGACAGGGCGACGAAGTCGATGCCCTCCTCGATGCCGACGAGCGTGTCGCCGCGGTCCTTCTCGGTGAAGGAGGGCAGGTTGACGTGCACGCCCGGGAGGTTGATGTGGCGGCGCGACTTCAGCTCGCCCGACGTGAGCACGCGGCACCGGATGCGGGCGTCGTATTTCTCCAGCACCTCGAGGCGGATGAGGCCGTTGTCGACCAGCACGGTGTCGCCGACTTTGATGTCGTTGACGAGGTTGCGGTAGTTCACGTCGACCGAGCGGATCTCCTCGGTGCGTTCGCCCTCGGCGTGCGGCTTGACGGTGAAGTCGAAGATTTCGCCCGCCTTCAGCTCGATGGGGATGTCGACATCGCCGGTGCGGATTTCGGGGCCCTTGATGTCCATCATGATCGCGACCTCGTGGCCGGCGGTCTTCGCGGCGACGCGGATGCGGCGGATGACCTGGCGCGTCCACTCGTGGGTGGCGTGGGCCATGTTGAGGCGGACGACGTCGACGCCGGCGCGGAACAGCTGCACGAGCATCTCTTCGCGCTCGGTGGCGGGGCCGAGCGTGGCGATGATCTTGGTGCGGCGGTAGGGCGCGGCGGGCGTCATGGAGCGCCAAGCCAAGCGATGCCCGCCCCGGGGGCAAAGCAAAAGCCGGGCATGACGCGCGGACTCAGAACTCGTAGGCCGGCGTGCCTTCGCCCGGGGCGACGACCGAGAAACCGCAGCGGAGCCCCGCGAGGGCGGGCGCGCAGGCGGCCTCGACCGCGGCCGGCGTGTTGCAGTCGCGGCTGAGGTGGGCGAAGAAGACGTGGCGCCAGCGCGGGCTGGCGACGGATTGCAGCAGCTCGCGCGTGGCGTCGTTGGAGAGGTGGCCGTGCCGGCCGTTGATGCGCTGCTTGACCGACCACGGGCGCTTGGTGTCGGCCTCGAGCAGCCGCGGGCAGTAGTTGGCCTCGACCACGAGCACGTCGATGTCGCGCAGGCGCTCGCGCACGTGCTGGGGCGCGTGGCCGAGGTCGGTCAGCCAGGCGAGCGAGCGGCGCGGGGCGAGGAGGTCGCCCTCGTGCCCGTGGGCGAGACAGAAACCGACCGGGTCCTGCGCGTCGTGCGGCACGGCGAAGCTGGCCACCTCGAGATCGCGGAAGCGGAACGTGGCCCCGGTCTCGAAAATCTGCCAGCTCGCGCGGTGCTTGAGCGTGCGCTGGACCGTCCGGGCCGTGCCCTGGTTGGCGAAGACGCGGATGTGCGGGTGCCGCGCCAGGCCGGAGAGACCGGCCGCGTGGTCGCCGTGCTCGTGCGTGAGGAGGATGGCGTCGATGCGCGCCAGCGATTCGCCCGCCGCCGCGAGCAGCTCCTCGAGCCGGCGCGTGGAGAAACCCGCGTCGACGAGCACGCGCGTGTCGTCGGTCTGGAGGAGGGCGGCGTTGCCGGCGCTGCCGCTGCCAAGGATGCGGAATCGAACTGGCATCGCGCGATTGAGCGGCGCGTGCCAGGCCACGAGCAAGGGTAAAGTCGGGCGAGATTGCCGGATACTCGGCTGAGAATCACCGATTAGCCGGCCATGTAGCGACGCTCAAACTCGGAAAGACTGGTTGCCGTGTATTCCTGCTTTCGGAGCAGGCCTTTTGAGCGCAGCGTCTCAATCGTCTTTGTGGCGGCGGTTACCCGATTCATTCTTTCGGCAGGCAAAGACTGCACGCCGCTTTCGACCGCCTTCTTGAGCGCTTCAGCGAGGTTGCTCTGCGGGGTGCCAGAAGTAACAGCGACTGTGGAGGAAGAACTCATTTTTATTTTTCGCAATGTAATCGGTGATGAGTGAATTGTAAGCAGAAATTTTCCTCCGGAGCTCAACTTGTGTCGAGAAATCCTCAATCCTGAGACGAACGATTTCCGTCAATGTGCCAATGCCGATCATTCTCCCATGTGAGTGCCAGATCTTGTTGTTGGAAAGCAGGGTGGCGATTTCTTCGGCCCGAGCCTGTTTCTCGTCCAGCGTAACAGGCTGGCCTTGCTTCTCGGGATTGGTTTCGTGCATTATCCAGTCTTTAAATTTATACTCCACTAGCCACTTCTTGAGCAGCGTGATCGTGAGGTTCTTAGCCTGCTCATACTGGCTGAGAAGTGCGAGATCCTGATTTTGGAGGATCACCAATTCGGCCTCCGAGAGATCGCCGTCCAATGATTTCTGAATCATCCTTTCGACTCGGTCCAGATAGCCGAGAGCAGGAACCCAAATCTTGCCGTTGTAGATTTGCGGATCGATCGGGCCGAGCGATGACGTGTAGTCCATGAATATCTTATCGCCCGACATGCAAAAAATTGTTCCGGCCGACATGGCTTCATCGGGCACAACGAAGTAAACCTCAGCGTAGTTGAAGCGGATAATTTCAACCAATTTCTCGACAGTTTCGGCACTGCCTCCTGGCGTGTTCAAGAACACGATCAATCGTTGTTTCTGAGCGCCATCTTGCCTCAAATGCTCGATGAATTCACGGAAACGCCTTTCTACTCCCGGGAAAATCGGACCGTAGTAGAAAATGCAGTCGGCCGTGAAATGCTCTTCAAGACTGAGTAATGCCGATTTGAGGGCCTCACGGATTTGAACGTCTACTTCACGCATAGTTTGGCCCGAGAAATCTGTGTGTTCCCATGTTCGTGATGTCAACGCTCTGTTCGAGCGCTCAACAGGCATATCACGCAGATGCTGATCATGCCTCCTGCCCCAGCGCGGCGGGTTGACGCCGCGGGGAAAGTGGGTTGGCTCATCCTTCCCATGCCCGCCCAGCCGAGTCGCTCCCGCTCCCGTGGCTCACGCGCCGTCCCGGCCGTGCGTCCGCAGCGCGGCGTCGTGACGATCACGCGGCAGGTGCATTTCAACTCCGCCCACCGGCTCTACAACCCGGCGAAGAGCCTCGCCTGGAACCGGCGGCAATACGGGCTCTGCACCAACCCGCACTGGCACGGGCACAACTACGTGCTCGAGGTCTCGCTCCGCGGCGAGCCCGATCCCGTGACCGGCTACATCATGGACCTCGGCGAGCTGAAGCGCGTGTTGCACCGCGTGATCGTCGACAAGTGCGACCACCGCAACCTGAACGACGAGGTCGATTTCCTCCGCGGCATCATCCCCTCGACCGAGAACCTCGTGATCGCGTTCTGGAACGAGCTCGCGCCCCATTTCCGCCACCTGAAGCCCGCGCGCCTCCACAGCGTCCGCCTCTACGAGACGCCGCGCAACTTCGCCGAGTATACCGGCCCGGCCGCCTGAGCGGCCGCCCTCCCCCGGTTATCGTCCCCCGTGGAAAAAACGACGCCATGAGCAAGAAAAAGCCGATGTATCTCCACCGTTCCGCCGATGGAGCCGAGCCGCGGATCAAGCGCTCCTACGACCGGAGGTTCCGCAGCACGCACACCCACCGCGCCTCGCTGCCCGACATGATGGAGGCCGCGCACGACGCCATCCAGGGCGCCAACGTCCCGATCCAGCAGGTCGGCATCCACAACTTCAAGCTGCCGCTCAAATACCGCACCAAGGCCGGCGAGATCCTCACCCTCGAGACCGGCGTCACCGGCACGGTGTCGCTCGAGGCCGAGCTCAAGGGCATCAACATGAGCCGCATCATGCGCACGTTCTACGACCACAAGGGCGAGGTCACGACGGGCGAATGGATGGGCCGGGTGCTGAAGAACTACCTCCGCAACATCGACAGCAAGGACGCGCGCCTGAAAATCGCCTTCTCCTACCCGATGCTGCGCGAGAGCCTGCGCAGCGGGCTCGAGGGTTACCAGTTCTACGATGTCGCCTTCGAGGGCGTGATGACGCACCAGGGCCGCTACCGGCGGTTCATCCACTTCGATTTCGTCTACTCCAGCGCCTGCCCCTGTTCGGCCGAGCTCAGCGAGCACGCCCGCGACACCCGCGGGGTCTACAGCGTGCCGCACTCCCAGCGCAGCAAGGCGCGCGTGACGGTCGAGGAAGCCGAGGGGAGGAAGATCTGGATCGAGGACATCCACCGGCACTGCCTCGACGCCCTCCAGACCGAGACGCAGGTCATGGTGAAACGCGAGGACGAACAGGCCTTCGCCGAGCTCAACGGCGCCTACCTCAAGTTCGTCGAGGACGCCGCGCGCCTGCTCTACCGGGAGTTCGACGCCGACCGGCGCATCGCGGACTTCCGCATCGCCTGCTCGCACCTCGAGTCGCTCCACTCGCACGACGCGGTGAGCGTCATCTGCAAGGGCGTGCCCGGCGGCTTCACGGCCGACTTCATGGACTTCGGCTCGCTGCTGTGCTGAGCGCGCCGGAGGCGCGCAAGCTCCAGATTCCAAAATCCAAACTCCGGAGAAATCCCGATGATGGAGACTTGGCTTTGAAAATTCTCTGGCGCTTGGCGCTTGGTGCTTGGAGCTTTCTGGCATGAAGCCTGTCGTCCTCATCACCGGCGCTTCGCAAGGCATCGGCGCGGCCATCGCGCGGGTGTTCGCCGCGGAGCTGAAAGACGTGCGCCTCGCGCTCGTCGCGCGCAACGCGAGGAACCTCCGCGCCGTCGCGGCGCAGTGCGCGCGGCTCAACCCGCGGGCGGAGGTCGCGGTGTTCCCCTGCGACGCGGGTGACGAGCGCGCGGTGGCGCGGCTGGCGCGCGCGGTCGCGAAGCGCTTCGGGGCCGTCGACGTGCTGATCAACAACGCCGGCAAGTTCCACGGGGCGCCGTTCCTCCGGACCGCGGTGGCGGACTTCGAGGCGCAGATCGCGGCGAACCTCCGCAGCGTCTTCCTCGTCTCGCGGGCCTTCGTGCCCGCGATGGTGGAGCGCGGCTGCGGCGACGTGTTCAACATGGGCTCGGTGGCGAGCTTCAAGGCGCTGTCCGGCATGGCGGCCTACGGCGCGGCGAAGTTCGGCGTGCTCGGTCTCTCGCGCGTGATGCGCGAGGAGCTGAAACCGCACGGCGTGCGCGTGTGCTGCGTGATGCCCGGCGGCACGGAGTCGCCCTCCTGGGACGGCAGCGGCGTGCCGGCGGAGCGCCTGATGGCGGCGGAGGATGTGGCGCGCGCGTTCCTCGACATTTACCGGCTCAGCCGGCGCACGGTGGTGGAGGAGATGGTGTTGCGACCGCAACTGGGGGATTTGCCGTAGGTCCGGCCCTGCCGAACGGCCCCGTGGTGGTGCGGCTTTCCTGCCGGAATTTTCTCGCGACGTTGCAAGGACCTTGCACTTTTTCTGCTCTCGGATGTTCGCCCGACTGGTCCCCCTGCTAGGCGTTGTTGCCGCCGCACTGCCTGTGGCGCGGACGCAGACGCTGCTGTTCCCGAATTTCAACAGCACGACGGGGCTGCAGCTGAACAGCGTGTCGGCGCCTTCGGGCGGGATTCTCACGTTGGCGGACACGGGCCGGGATCGCGGCGCGGTTTTCACGACAGCGCAGTATTCGGTGGCGCAGTTCAGCGCCCTTTTCGAGTTCGTCATCGCCAATCCTTCCGGTTCGACCGATTCGACCGGCATCAATGGCGCGGATGGCATCGCGTTTGTCATCCAGAGCGATGCGCGGGGCGCGGGCGCATTGGGCAGTTTCAAGGAAGGCCTGGGTTACGGCGGCATCAACAACAGCCTCGCGATCGAGTTCGATACGTTCAAGAACGATGCCAACAGCGAGACGGCGAACGACCCCAATTCCAACCATGTCGGCATCAATTTGGGCGGGAGCGTCAATTCCGCGCTGACGGCAACCATCGGCACGCGCCTCGACAATGGTCAGAAGTGGACGGCGTGGGTGGATTACAACGGTTCCGTGATGGAGCTGCGCATGAGCCAGGATGGGATTCGCCCCAGCGAGGCGACGCTCAGTTACAGCATAGATACCACGGCCTTGGCTGCGGCCTTGGGCGGCGCGACCCAGGCCTACCTCGGATTCAGCGCGGCGACCGGCTCGGCCACCGCGGATCACCAGCTCCTGAGCTTCGTCTTCTCGGACACCTATCTGGCCAACGGCATCGCCGCGGTGCCCGAGCCCTCGACCTACGCGCTGCTGGCGCTCGGCCTCGGGCTGGCGGGCCTCGGAGTGTGGCGCCGCCGCGGCTGAACGGGATTCACTCCTCGCGCGGCGGAGGGCCGGCCTCGAGCTCGTGGCAGGCATGGAGGAACGAGGCGGCCGACCAGGCCTGGAAGGCCTTGCCCATCGGGCGGCCGGTCGTGCCGTGGAGCCACTCGTTGAATTCCCATTCGTGGTCGCGGCCGAGCTGGTTCATCTGTGCGAGGCGCACGAGTTCGCGGCAGGCCACCTCGTGGAAGCCGAGGCGGCGGATGAACCGCACCCACATGCCGCCGATGAAGGGCCAGAGGCCGCCGTTGTGGTAGTGGTGGGGCAGATTGAGCAGGTTGACGGTGTAGTAGGCGCGCCAGTCGGGATCGCCCGCCTGCACAACGGGGTAGAGGTTGGCCACCGGCCAGGGCTGGTTGACGCCGACGCCCCACATGAACCGGAAGGCCGTGCGCGCGCGCTCGAGGTCGAGCAGGTGCATGAGGAACGCGAGGATGTTCGCGTAGGAGTCGCAGCGCCAGTTGAAGGCGAAGGGCGTGATCTCCGCGAGGAGGTATTGGGTGTCGCCGAGGGCGAACTGCCGGTCGGCGAAGCGGTGCGGGCGCGACGGGTCGGCGGCGGCGCCCGTCGTGGGCCAGAACAGCTCGAGGATGCGGGCGCGGATTTTCTGCGAGCGGCGCAGGCAGTCGGCCGCGCGGTCGAACTGGCCCGTGAGTTCGAGGATGCGCCCGTAGCAGACGTTGGCGCGGAACCACAGCACCTCGTCGTAGAGCACGTTGTAGCTGCGGCCGAAGAGGTCGGTCCAATCGCCGGCCTCGGGGATCTCGAGCAGGCCGTCGTTGTTGGCGTCGTGCGCGGCGAGCCAGACCATGACGCTCTGCAGCCGGTCGGCATGGCGGTAGAGCAGGCTGTGGTCGCCGGTGCGGAAGGCGTAGTTGTAGAGCGCGATGATGACCCACAGGCCGCTGTCGATGGAGGCGATGTTGCCCACGCCGGCGTAGTCGGCGACGCCGGTGTCGAGGCGGACGTTGGCCGGGATCTGGCCGTGGACGGAGACGGCGCCGAGCAGCGTCTCGAAGGTCCGCACCTGGGCGGCGCGGATCTCCGGGTCGGCGAGGTGGAGGGTGCTCCAGATCGTGATCGCGCCGTCGCGGGCCCAGACGCTGCGGTAGTTTTCGTCGGTGCCGGTGACGGCATTGTCGGCCAGCGAGCAGGCGGAGAAGCCGAGCGGGGTGATGTTCTTCTTCAGCGCCACGAGGGCGCGGGCGTGGGCGGTGCGAAGGAACTCGCGTTCGTCCTCGTCCAGACCGCCGAGGTGCGTGCCGGTGAAGAGCTGGCGGAAGCTCGGCGCGAGGTCGCCTTCGGCGAGCCGGGTCTCGTCGCGGCTGGGCAGGGCGCAGACGACGCCGTGGTGGCAGAGGCCGTCGAGCACGCCCTCGGCGAGGATGTGCAGCGAGGTGTAGACGGGGATGTCGACCGTGGCCTCGAAGAGCTCCGGTTGGGCGTTCTCCACGATGATGCCGCGCACGCCGGGCAGGCGGAACATGGAGGCGTCGTTGCCGGTGTCGCCGGCGACGAGGATGGCCTCGGGCGGGATCGCGAGCCGGGCCGCGAGCCAGGCGAGGGCGCCGCCCTTGGTGGCGTGGCGCGGCAGCACGTCGAGATCGCGCGAACTGGAATAGACGACATTCACGTCGAGCCCGGCGGCGGCGAGCTCGGACCGCAATTCGCGGAGGGCGCGCCGCGGCGCGCCATCGAGGAACCAACTCGACTTGAACTCGTGCTGGAACTCGTCCGGCTGCGGGCGCGCCCCGGGGAAGCGGCCGACGACCTCGCGCACGCGCGCGAGGTCCCAGCCGGTGCGGAGGTGCGCGTGGAATTCCGTGAGAAGCGCCCCGGAGCGCGCGTCGTAGACCTGGGTGCCCACGCCGCCGATGCAGTAGTCGGCCTCGGGCAGCGTGCCGTCGGCCACGAAGCGGCGGAGGTCGTCGACGAGGCGGCCGCTGTTGTAGACAAGGAGGGGGCGCGCCTCGCGGGCGAGCGATTCCCAGGCCAGCTTGAAACGGCGGGTCGACTCGGGGTTGCCGAGGAGCGTGCCGTCGAGGTCGGAGCTGAAGAGGCGGACAGGTTGGGCGGCGCTCATGGCTCAGTCTCCGTCGTTCCACGGTTCGTCCCATTCGTTGTCGGTGAAGGCCAGGGCGGTGGCGCGCTCCTCGATGAGGCTGACGAGCTGCTGGGCGATGCCGGTCCAGGTGAAGAGGCTGCGGGCCTTGTGCGCGCCCATGCGCGCGAGGCGCGTGGAGAGGCGCGGGTGCTTGAGCACCTTCACGATGGAGATGCCGAGGTCGAGCTTGTCGAACGAGTCGGCGTAGAGCGCATGGCGCCCGAAGGTCAGCGCCCGGTAGAGCCCGCCGTGGGTGGTGACGACTGTCGGCGTGCCGCAGGCCATGGCCTCGATCGCGGTCATGCCGAAGGGCTCGTAGCGGCTGCTGAGCACGAAGACGTCGGCCGCGCGGTAGTAGTTGGCGAGATCCTTGTCGGAAACGAAGCCGCCGAAGGTGACGCGCGAGCCGAGCTTGTGGCGGCGGACGCGCCGCTTCAGGTCGGCGAGGATCTCCTTCTCGGCGGCGTTGAGCCGCGTGCCGCCGACGGCGAGATGGAGATGTGCGTCGGGGATGCGCGGGGCGACGACGGAGAAGGCGTCGATCAGCAGGTCGTAGCCCTTGTTCCGGGCGAGCCGGCCGATGGCGAGGACGACGTGGCCCTCGAAGCCGAGGCGGCGGCGCAGCGTCTCCCGCGAGGCGGCGCTGACCGGATAGAAGCGGTTGTCGTCGTAGCCGGGCGGGACCATGTGCACGTGCTCCGGCAGCGCGCCGTAGTCGCCGACGATCATGTCGAGCTGCGGCGGAGTGGTGGCGATGACCTCGTCGCATTGGGCATAGAGCTGGCGCTCCTCGTCGATGCGCTCGGTGAAGTTGTATTTCTCCTCGAAGCGCGCGGCGTCGTCGGGGAAATCGCGCTCCATGAGCTGCTTTTTCCAGAGGCCGAGCGAGTGCGGCGTGTGGACGTGCGGCACGTCGAGCGCCTCGGCCAGGCGGCGCGTGGCGACGCCGGCATCCCAATAATGGCTGTTGAAGAACTGGTAGCGGAGGCGGTGGCGCTTGATCAGGCGCAGGGCGTGCTCCGACCACTCGGGCAGGTGGCGGACGAGGTATTCCTTGCCGAGGAAGTTCGGGCCGCCGCAGGGGACGCGGACGACGCGGACGCGGTCGCTCACCACGTCGATTTCGGGCTGGTCCTCGAAGCGGCGCGTCCAGATGTCGACCTCGAAGCCGAGCTGGGCGAGTTTTTTGGACAATTCGAGCACGTAGACCACCTGGCCGCCGGTATCGGCGGCGCCGAGGGGCGGCTCGGCGGCGACGTAGCCGTGGGTGGAGACCATGCCGATGCGCGGGAGCGCAGACTCAGGGTTCAAACGATGCATGACTGGATGGGTTTTGCCCCGGCGCGCTGAGTCGCGGGCGAGGGCAGGTTGCGTTGACACGGCCGTGACCGCGGGCCCGGGGAGTCCGGGCGGTGACGCCGCTCACGAATCCGATCTCAAGTGCAACGAGACGAAACACGGGGCGTCGAAACGTGAGCGACCCCGTGGCCACGAAAACGCCACCCGGGCGGTCTGCCAAGGAATATTTCCCGTGCGGCGCCGGCGTCAGTGCGCGGGCAGGCGCTCGATCCGCACGATGCGGACGGGCGGGGTGAGTTTCTGGCCGTCGGCGGGGGCGTGTTGGATCTTGCGGGCGATGTCCAGGCCCTTGGTCACGCGGCCGAAGGCGGCGAAGCCCTGGCCGTCGGGATTGCGTTTGCCGCCGAAGTCGAGTTCGGGCTGGTCGCCGATGCAGAGGAAGAAGTCCGACGTCGCCGTGTCGGGGCCGTCGCGCGCCATGGAGAGGGTGCCGTCGAGGGGCTTCAGGTCGGTGGCGTGGCAGCCCTACGGGGTGAGCACGCGGTCCTGTGCGGTGCGGCGCATGGCGGCGTTGATGGCCTTGGTGCGGGCGTCGAGCTTGAGCGGAACAGCGGATTTCATGCGGACTTGTCGAGCAGGGTGGGCGGGTAGCCGTTGGCGTCGTAGAGCCACCAGGCATCGCAGGGATCACGATACACCTCCTGGAAGTTCCGCCAACTCCGAACGAAGCGGCGACGCACATCGGCGGCGGACAGCGAGGCGTTGGTCGGTTGGAGCGGGGAGAGACCTGCCGCAATCAGGTCGGCATTCACGAAATTCAGGATGCCCCCTTCGTGGGGAAGAAACTCTCGGGCGAAAGTGGTTTCTCCGGCACCATTCGGGCCCGCGATGATCACACAGAGCGGCTGTTTCGTGGTGACCGGCATCGGGCGACAGGGACGGACATTTCGGCTACAGCAACGAGCCCTGCTCGCCGCCGGTGGCGGCCTTGAGGCCGATGGCGTGGTAGCCCTTGGGCGTGAGCACGCGGCCTTGGGCGGTGCGGGCGAGGTAGCCTTCCTGGATGAGGAAGGGTT
>PNKG01000030.1 GCA_013822585.1 Opitutus sp.
ACCGCCTATCCACTACGTTCCGTGAAGAAGCGATTTTTTTCATGGTGTTCTTGTTTGCGACCGTGGCCCGTCGGTTCGCGTGTGCTCTATCGACCATTTCGTCAACAACTTGAATCGTCGATGTGTGCGTTAGCCGGCACGCGCTCTCCAAGTGCATCGCGCGCCGGGTCCGAAAACAAGAAGACCCCGGAGAAAAACTCCGGGGTCTTCTTGCGGATAGAGGGGGGCCCCTGGCCGCCGGCGTTGTTCCAGTGGGCCGCGGTTCGCCCGCCCGGGCCCGGCCGCCCTTGCGGGCGGCCGGGGGGTTGGGCGAATCAGAACAACCACTAGAACAAGCCGGTTTAGCCGATGAGGCGCAGAGCGACCTGGGCGCTCTGGTTGGCCTGGGCGAGCATCGCCGTGCCGGACTGGACGAGGATGTTCCAGCGCGCGAGTTGCGTGCTTTCCGATGCGACGTCCACGTCGGTGATGCGGCTGTTGGCGGCCTCGATGTTGGCCTTGTTGACCGTCAGCACCTCCGCGGCAAACCCGAGGCGGCTCTGCTCGGCACCGTTGGTGGCGCGCATGGTCGCAACGTTTTGGATCGCGTCGGTGATGTCGGTCAGCGTGATGTCGCCGAGATCGGCGACCGCGGAGGCGGTGAGTTCACCGATGCCACTGGCCGTCGAGCTCAGGTCCTTGCCGCTGACCGTGACCGTCTGCGTGCCGTCCTCCGACACCTGGACCGAGAGGGCCGAGGTGCCGAACAGGGAGACGCCGTTGAACTCCTCGCCGGTGAGCGAGGTCAGCTCGCTCTGCAGCTCGGTGAATTCGGCGTCGTAGTTCGCGAGGTCGTCGGTGTTCTTGGTCGGGTCCGCATAGAGCGTCTTGAGCTCGCTGATGCGGTCCAGGACCTTGCCGGCGACCTTGAGCACGCCGTCCTGCGTCTGGAGGAACGAGACGGAGTTGCCGATGTTGGAGGCGGCCGCGGCGGAGCGCTTGGCGGCAGCCTGGAACTTCATCGACACGGCGAGACCGCCGGCGTCATCGGAGGGGTTCACGATTTTCGAACCGCTGGAGAGCCGGTTGAGGCTCTTTTGCAGCATTCCGTTCGAGGCGGCGAGGTTGTTGGAGGCAACCGTGGCCGCGTAGTTGGTATTAATCACGACTGACATGGTATCTATCCTTGATCATCGCGACCTTCCGTCGTCGCCACGGGCCCGGATTGAGCGGCGCCGGGCCGCGCCGTTTGAGGCTGATGCTTCAAAGTGTCGGCGCGGCTATCAGGCGCGCCGGTGGGAAAAGACCTATATAGACAACCGCTCGGGCACGCGCCGGGCCGGGGGACTAGTCCGGCCCGCGCGGAACTTCAGGATCAACCCAGGAGCCGGAGCGCGATCTGGGCGCTCTGGTTGGCCTGGGACAGCATGGCCGTGCCGGACTGGACGAGGATGTTGAAGCGGGCCAGCTGGGTGGACTCGCTGGCGACGTCGACATCGATGATCCGGCTGTTGGCGGCTTCGAGGTTGGCCTTGTTGACCGTGAGCACCTCGCCCGCGAAGCTCAGGCGGCTCTGCTCGGCGCCGTTGGTGGCGCGCATCGTCGCGACGTTCTGGATGGCGTCGGTGATGTCGGTGAGGGTGACGTCCCCGAGGTCCGCGACCGTCGAAGCGGTGAGTTCGCCCACGCCGTCGGCGGTGGACGAGAGGTCCTTGCCACTGATCGTGACGGTGGAGCTGCCGTCCTCGGAGACCGGGACGCTCAGGCTGGTCGTGCCGAAGAGGGAGACCCCGTTGAAGGATTCGGAGGTGAGGGAGCTGAGTTCGCTCTGGAGCTCGGTGAACTCGGCGTCGTAGTTGGCGAGGTCGTCCGTGTTCTTGGTCGGGTCGGCGTAGAGGGTCTTGAGCTCGCCGATGCGCTCGAGGACCTTGCCGGTGACCTTGAGCACGCCGTCCTGCGACTGCAGGAAGGAGATCGAGTTGCCGATGTTGGTGTTGGCCGCGGCGGAGCGCTTGGCGGCGGCGGACAATTTCATCGAGACGGCGAGGCCGCCCGCATCGTCCGCGGGATTGACGATCTTTGTTCCGCTCGACAGGCGATTCAGGCTCTTTTGGAGCATCCCGTTCGAAGCGGCCAGGTTGTTCGACGCGACGGTCGCGGCGAAGTTGGAGTTGATGACGACTGACATGGTATCTTCCTTGATTTTGAGTGCGACGTCCGTGTCGCAATCGGCTCCGGGTTAGCGGCCCCGGGGCGGACCGGCCTTGGTTCTGATTCGCGGCAGGTGGAGTAACGGCGCGGTGCGGGAAAAAGTTTAGCGCGGCGCGCCCGGGAAATTTTTTTGCGCGCCCCGCCTGCCGCGGCCGGCGCGAGCCGTTTTTCATTCTGGCGGCCGGCGCCGGAGCCGGGGCTGCCGGACCGGCCGAAAATTTTTTTGCGCCCGCCGATTCGCTTAACTTTTCACCCGGATGGCCGATGAAGCTGTGGGGCACTATCGCCCGACACCGACACACCGCCATGGCCGATTTCTCCCTCTCCGGACTCGCTTCGGGTTTCGACTGGAAGTCGCTTGTCGACCAGTTGATGACCGTCGAACGCGCCCCCATCACCCGCCTCGAGAAGGAGCAGGTGAGCAATTCGGCCAAGATCAAGGCGTTGAGCGACCTCGGCGCCAAGATCGGCGCATTGCAGACCGCCTCCGCCGCCCTGAAGGATGAGACCATCTTCAACGGCCGGCTGGCCAAGTCCGGCACGGCCGACTCCACCTGGAAGTTCTCCTCCGCCGCCGGTTCCGCCCCCGGCGCCTACCGCATCGCCGTCTCGCAGCTTGCCACCGCCTCGCGGCTCGACGGCACGGCGGACATCGGCAAGGCCCTGCACACCTCGGGCGACGTCTCCGGCCTGACCCTCGCCAATCTCGCCACCGGCACCGCGCCCACCGCCGGCGCCTTCACCATCAACGGCCAGAAGGTCACCGTCGCGCTCACCGACTCCCTGCAAGACGTGTTCACGGCCATCGCCACCGCCACAGGCAACGACGTCACCGCGACCTACAGCGAGGTCACGGACAAGATCACGCTGACCAGCGCCTCCAGCAGCACGATCACCCTCGGCGCGGCGAACGACACCTCCAACCTCCTCCGCGCCCTCAAGCTCGCGAACAACGGCACCGGCACGGTCGCCAGCTCCGCCGCCTTGGGGGCCGTGAAGCCCACGGCCAAACTCAACGTCGCCGGGCTGCGCACTGCCGTCACGGCCGTCGATGGCAACGGCGCCGGCACCTTCAGCATCAACGGCGTCAGCATCGCCTTCGATCTCGACGGCGACACGCTCTCCGGCGTCCTCAAGCGCATCAACCAGTCCGGCGCCGGAGTCACCGCCAGCTACGACGCGATCAACGACCGCGTGCAGCTCGTGAACAGCACCACCGGCGACCTCGGCATCACCGTGAGCGAGAGCGCCGGCGGCCTGCTCGCCGCGCTCGGCCTCACCGCCGGCACGCTCACGCGCGGCGACAACGCCGGGTTCACCGTCAACGGCGGCGCCACGCTCACCGCCACGGGCAACACCCTCGACGCCTCCGCCCACGGCATCGAGGGCCTCAGCGTCACCGTCGACTCCGAGACCACGCAGACGATCACCGTCTCCACCGACACCGAGACGATGCAGAAGAAGATCGACGCCTTCATCGAGGCGTTCAACGGCGTCCAGACCTTCATCGACGAGAAGACCAAGGTCACCTCCGCCAACGGCAAGGTCACCACCTCCGTCCTCAGCAGCAACCGCGACGTGCAGGACTGGGCCCGCGAGCTGCGCTCGACGGCGTTCGCCGCCGTGTCCGGCCTCACCGGCACGATCACGCGCCTGGAGAACATGGGCATCGATTTCGACGGCACGACCGGCAAGCTCCAGGTGGAGGACTCGGCCCGGCTCACCGCCGCGCTCACCGACCAGCCCGAGGACATCGCGGCGTTCTTCCAGACGAGCTCGACCGGTTTCGTGGCCAAGCTCGCCAGCGTCCTCGACCGCATGGAGTCGTCGAACGACGACCAGCAGGAGCGCATCACGAAGAGCAACTCCGATCTCGACCGCCAGATCGACGACCTCGAGCGCCGTCTCGTGCAGCAGCGCGAGTTGCTCACGAACAGCTTCGTCAAGATGGAGGAGGCCCAGGCCCGCATCCAGCAGCAGGGTTCCGCGCTCACCAACGCGTTCTTCAAATCCCCGTCGTGATGATTCGCCGCCGCTTCCTGCCGCCCGCCCTCGCCGCCGTCCTGCTGGCCGGTTGCGGGAGCATCCCCGCGCCGGACGACGCGCGCCATTTCGGACCGTTCTACCAGCCGCGCAACTTCGCCGGCGAAAGGCAGCTGCCCGCCGACATCCGGCGCGTGGTCCTGCTGCCGATCAGCACCGAGCCGGCCGTGCCGGTCGAGACCGCCCAGGCGCTGGACGCGGTGCTCCTCGAAACCCTGCAGAGGCGCCAGCGCTTCGAGGTCGTGCACCTGTCGCGCGGGGATTGCCGCCGCTGGTTCGGGCAGGAGGCGTTCTCCTCGGCCGCGGCCCTGCCGCACGGGATGCTCGGGCGCCTCGCCTCGCGGTTCGCGGCCGACGCCGTGCTGTTCATCGATCTCACGGTCTACCAGCCCTACCGTCCGCAGAGCATCGGCCTGCGCGCCAAGCTCGCCACCGTGCGCGACGTGCGGCTGCTCTGGACCTTCGACGAGGTCATCTCGGCGGCGGATCCCGTGGTGGCCAACAGCGCCCGGCGGCAATACCTGAAGACCGACCGCGGCGGCCAGCCGCTCGACCTGAGTCCCGCCGCCCTGCAAAGCCCGGGCCGCTTCGCGGCTTTCGCGTCGGATGCGATGTTCGCCACGCTGCCGCCCCGCTGAGCTTCCCCGCCCCCTGGCGAATCGTGGCCTAAAGTATCCTCCCGCCTGGACGATAATATCCCTGTCAACCAACGGCGTTCCCTGTAATCAGAATCAGCGGCAGACCGTATCTACCAACGCTGAGAAAATGATTCATTCCACCTCTCCTTCCGACCGGACGGCCCGCACCGAGGCCATCGCGCCGGTCCCGCAGAAACCCGTGGAGCGCGGCCCCGGCGCCGATCACTTCACCGCCGAGCACTCCGCCGCCCTGCGCGCCGCCCTCGCGGCGCAGCCGGAGATCCGTCCCGATGTCGTCGCGCGCGGCAAGGCCCTTGCCGCCGATCCGAGCTACCCGTCGGTCGACATCCTGCGCAACGTCGCAGCGAAGTTCATCGCTTCCCCCGACCTGACCATCGACGAGTCCTGAGCGCACCCATGGTTGCCCAAGACTACGCGCGCACCTACCGCGCCAATTCCGTCCTCACGGCCAGCCCCGGCCAGCTCGTGCTGATGCTGTTCGACGGAGCCCTCAAGGCGATGAACGTCGCCCGCGACGCCTTCGCCCGTCCGCCCGAGGACGTCCGCCGCATCGAGGTCATCAACACCCAGCTGATCAAGGCGCAGAACATCATCCGCGAACTCCAGGGCTCCCTCAATCACGAGGCGGGCGGGGATTTCGCGAAGACGATGGAGCGGCTCTACGACTACTACGTCCGCCGCCTCACCGAGGCCAATCTCCGCAAGGAGGAGGAGCCCGTCATCGAGGTCGAGCGGCTGCTCCGGGAGGTCCGCGACGCCTGGGCCGAGATGCTGCGCAAGCAGGACCCGGGCGCCCCCGAACGGGTCCGCGGTGTCGCCTGATGTCCGACCCGTTCCACACCGCCCAGCGCCTGCTCACCGCCCTCGAGGATCTCGCGAGCCAGGAAGGGGTGCTGCTGCGTTCGCTGGATCTGGTCGAAGCCGTGCAGATTTCCGAGCGCGCCGCCCCGCTGGTCGAGAAACTTTGCGCCCTCCTGGCCGAAGCCCCGGAACTCGCGTCGCTGCGGCCCCGCGTGGAGGAACTCGTCGCGCAGCGGCGCCGCAACGTCGTGCTGCTCGATTCGCACCTTTCGCGCCTGCAGACGGAATTGCGCCGCATCGACGAGGCGCGCAACCGCCTCGCGCGCGTCGCCCCGGTCTACGGCGGCGGCAGCGCGGCGCCGACGGAATCGCGGCTCAACACCGCGGCCTGAGCCGACGCCGCGCGCGACACACCCCGGCGCCGCGCGCCACCCCTCCCGAGAGGGGATTTATCGGACCGTCTCCAGAGAGCCCCTCTCAACCTGGATTCCGCGATTGCCTGGAGTGTGGGAGGGGCTTCACGCCCCGACATCGGCTGCATCCTCCGCGCACGGGAAAGTCGCGGCGTAAAGCCGCTCCCATATTCGGAGCGGTCCTCTCCAATCGCGGAATCCAGGCTCAAAAGGGGGCCCCGAGGGGAGGGGTGTGATTGTTTGTGCGTAGTCAGTCCTGCGACAGCTCCGTGGCACGCCGCTTCGCGGCGAGGATGGTGTCGCGCACAGTCTCGCGAAATTGTCGCGCCGCCATCACCTGCAGGCCGGCGAACGTGGTGCCGTTGGGCGAGACCACCTGGTCGCGCAGCGCCTCGGGATCGGCGCGGGTGTGCCCGAGCAATTTCGCCGAGCCGATGAGCGTCTCGGTGGCGAGCCGCGCCGACACCTCGGAAGGCAGGCCGGCGGCGATGCCGGCTTCGCGCAGCGCCGCCGTGAATTCGAAGAGGAAGGCCGGCCCGCCCGCGCTCAACGCCGTCACGGCGTCGAGGTGTTCCTCCGCCAGCGGGAAATGTCGCCCGAGCGCGCCGAGCATGGCCTCCACGGCGGCTTGGTCCGCGACGGCGAGCGGCGCGAGCGGGCAGTAGGGCGTGATGCCCGCGCCGATGGCGGCGGGGGTGTTGGGCATCGTGCGCACGAGGTTGCGGGCGCGGGGGAACACCTGCGCGAGACGCGCGAGGCGTTTGCCCGCGAGCAGCGAGACCACGAGTTTGCCCGCCGTGAGTTCGCCCAGGCGCGGGTCGGCCGCGGCGAGGGACTGGGGCTTGAAGGCCACGACCACGACATCCACGGACGAGGAGAGCAGGCGGGGCAGGTCGGGTTCGCAGGCAATGCCGGTCTCCGCGGCCAGCCGCCGTGCGGTTTCACCGCCCTGGCTGGTGCAGGCGATCTCGGCGGGGGCATAGACGCCGCGGGCGATGAGTCCGCGCACGATGGCGGAGGCGAGTCGGCCGGAACCGAGGAAGGCGATCTTGGCGGGCATGAGGAGTTGATGTCGCGCCGAGAGCCGCGCCGCAAGCGCGCCGGCGCGGCGTGACGCGGAAGCAGGCGAAGAGTAGGGCGCATTATCCATGATGCGCCGTCCCGATGATCGTCGCGGCGGGACCGGGCCGGTCCGCCCTGTCGCTGCGCGCGGTGCCGCACTTGTTACTTGGCACCCGTCACATTCCCGCGCTCCATAGCGCGGGATGAAGGAACTCAGCTCCAGCTACGGTCGGGTGTTCATCGGCTCGAAGGACGAATGCTTCCGCACGGCGGTGTTTCTCGCCGAGGGCCAGCGCGGGCGGAACCCGGCGAAGAGGCACTTCACCTGGGCGCTCACCGGCGGTTCGACGCCGCAGGAGTGGTATGAGTGGTGTGTGGCGAAGGACGCGCTTTCGCCCGTGACCGTCGCGACCGCGCACTGGTTCGTGAGCGACGAGCGCTACGTGCGGCCCGATTCGCACGAGAGCAATTTCGGCAACGCCGACCGGCTGCTGCTCAAGCCGCTCGGCATCGCCGCCGACCGCAAGCACCCGTGGTCGACCAACATCGCCCCCGGCCTGGCGGCGGTGGAGTTCGGCCGCATGAACGCGCCGTGGTTCGGCCGCGACCGGACCTTCGATGTCTGCTTCCTCGGGATGGGCGACGACGGCCACACCGCCTCGCTCTTCCCCGGCAGCCCGCTGCTGCGCGACGACGGCAAACAGTTCTTCGCCGCGATCGACGTGCCCGGCAAGGGCTGGCGGCTCACCGTCACGCCCAGCGGCCTCAAGGCCGCGGGGCTGATCGTGGTCATGGCGCTCGGGGCCGGCAAGGCCGGGGCGCTGCACCGCGTGCTGGCGGGCGAGTCCGATCCGATGAGAACGCCGTCGCAGGTGTTGAAAAACTGCCGCGACAAGGTCGTGTGGCTCGTGGACGAGGCGGCGGCTGCGAAGTTTTTGCAGGGCTGAGGGGTGGCGTGGGGCCTACGGAGCACACGGAAGACACGGATGCGCATGACGCTGATGGACACGGGTGCGTTTTGGGGATGTAGGGGCACAGTCTTGCTGCGCCCCTGCAGTTTTTGCCGGGGGGGCGGGGTAGCGGCGAGCGCGGAGCGAGCCGGCGGGTCGCTGGCGCTCGCGGCTACCGGGCGAGTCCCAAGTCCCGTGACAAAGCGCAGCTGGCATGAGGTAGGGCGCGTTATCCTTAACGCGCCGTTGGCACGCGAGCGCGAGGCGGCGGATTAAGGATAATCCGCCCTACCTGGTCACAGCAGCGCGGCGAAATTCTTACGAATTCCGCTACGGGACGGCGCGGGACAAGTGAGGTGGGAGGGGCTTTATGCCCCGACGTTGATCGTGAGTCGGGGCATAAAGCCCCTCCTACATTCGATCCTCAGAGCAGCTTCAGGCCGAGCAGGGCACTCTCGATGCGGTCGAAGACGGCGAGGCCCTCGGCGGCGAAGGCCATGCGATATTCCTCATAATCGGAGCCGGCGTCGACGGCGACCGCCACGGGTTTGCCGTGCTTCTTCGCCTGCGCGGCGAGCTGGTGGGCGAAATCCCTTGCTGCGCCGCCGGTCGTGCCGAGCTTGCGGGTGAAGGGCACGAGGCCGACCACGAGCACCGCGCAGTCGCGCAGGAGGACGTCGGCGGCGGCCAAGTAGCCCGGTTCCTCGGCCATGGGCGTGAGGTCGAGCGGCAGGCGCGGGGCGACGAGCCCGGCGAGGTTGTGTTTGGCCAGCGCGATCGCGAGATCTTCGGCCGCGGCGGGGCTGAGTTGCGCGGCCGGGAGGTCGCGGCCGAAGAGATCGGAGCCGTTGACCGATTCGAAGCCGGCGTTGCTCAGCAGCGCGACGGGGCCTTTGCGCAGGTGCGGGTAGGCGGCGAGCCACGTGAGCGCGGCGTCGAACTCGGCGATCGTGCCGGAGAACTTCACGCCGCAGCGCTCGAGCAGCGCGCGTTCGAGCCCGAGGTTGCCGGCCATCGCGCCGGTGTGACTCGCGGCGGCGGCCTGGCCCGCCTCGGTGCGGCCGGCGCGGTGCAGGAGCACGGGCGCGCCGCGTTGCGTGAGCGTGCGCGCGGACTTGGCGAAGGCGGCGAGGTGCCCGGGGCCGAAGCCCTCGGCGTAGCACGCGACCGGACCGGGTTTCTCCTCGTCGGCGAGGGCGGCGAGCACGTCGGCCATCGCGACGTCCATCTGGTTGCCGAGGGCGAGGCCGAGGCCGAAGCGCAGGGACGGCTGGCGCGAGCGGCGGCAGAGGAGGAACGCGCCGCTTTGCGAGAGCAACGTGAGTTCGCCGCCGGTCGTGGCGGGGGCGGCGAGCTTGTCGGTCGGAATGAACGACGTGTCGAGCGAACGCGCGGGTGCCCAGTGGCCGAGGAAATTCGGGCCGATGACGGCCGGCGTCCACTTGCCCGCGGCGCGGGTTTCCCGGAGGAGCTGCTGGAGCTTCCGGCCCAAGCCGGTCGTGTCGGCGCCGTCGCCGAGGCCGCCCGAGACGAGCGCCACGCAGCGTGCGCCGCCGCCGTGGGCGATCAGAGCGGTGAGGGCTTCCGCGGCGGCCGGGGCGGGCAGGGCGAGGATCAGCAGGTCGACCGGGGCGTCGTGCAGCGCCGAGACATCGGGCACGCAGGGCAGGCCGAGGAAGCTTGCCGTGCCGGGCTTGATCAGCAGCAGGTCGCCGGGCGGCAGGCCGTAGCGGTGGAGATTCTCGAGGATGGTGCGGCCGACGCCGCCCGGCTGGGACGAGACGCCGGCGAGGGCGATGCGGCGCGGCTCGCGCAGCGCTTCGAGAAAACCCTCGGGCGGCGGCACGCGCGGCTCCGGGGCGGCAGCGCGGCGGCCTACGGCGTCGAGCGGCCGCGGCCGGCCGGAGGGGTCGAGGGCGACGGGATTGAGTTCGAGCAGTGACAGCCCCTCGGCTTCGCAGAGGGCGGCGAGTTGCCAGAGCGCGGCGAAGAACTCGCGCAAGTCGTCGGTGGTCGTGAGCGCGTGCGCGTCGCGGAGTTGGCCGAGCCAGGCGCGGCCGAGCAGGTGCACGGAGAATTCGGCGAGCGCCGCGTCCGGCGTGATGACGTCGACCGGCCAGCGGCAGGGCGGCGCGAGTTCGGCGAGGGCGTTGGCCTGCAGGCCGCCGAAGCCGCAGAGAATCACCCAGCCGGCGTCGGTGCGGGAGAGCGAGACGAAGGCCTCGGAGGGCAGGCCGCGGTTGGCTTGGATGTCGATGCGCTCGCAGACGAGGCCGTCGATCCAGGTCAGGCCGCTCTCCTGCACGCGCAACAGCATCGCGCCGGCTTCGTGCGTGAGGCGTCCGGCGTCGAAGGGCAGGAAGCGCACGCAGCCCAGCTCGGACTTGTGCCAGAGTTCCTCGGCGATGCCTTTGAGGACGACGGGCTCGCCCGGGGCGAACGGGAGGAATCCGCCGACGACGCCGTGGCGCGGCACGTGCAGGCCGGCGCGCGCGAGGAGGTCGTAGGCGGCGAGTTCGTGGAGGAAGGCGGAGGGGGTCGCGGTTGCGGTCATGACGGAAGACGGAAGACCGAGGACAGACGTCGGAGGTATTTATTCTTTCCTCTTTCTCTTAATCGTTCTCTCCCGCGGCATTTTCGACTCGGGAGAAAGAGAAAGATTAAGAGGAAAGAGAAAGAGTTAAGGTCACACCGCGGCCGGTTGCACCGCGGCGAGGCCGGCGGCGAAGGCGGAGCGGTTGAGCGGGAGGACGGCGGCCTTGTCCTTGAGGACGTGTGCGAGCGTCCCGATCAGCGCGTCGTCGGGGAGGAGCCGGGTGCTGGCCAGCAGGGCGCCGAGGGCGACGACATTCTTCACCATCGGTTTGCCGAGGTCGGTGGCGATCTTGGTGAACGGGATCGCGAACACGGTGCGGCCGGGGGGCATGTCCGCCGGCGGAGAGGTGATGACGGTGCTGTCGTAGAGAATGGTGCCGCCCTCGGCGACGGTGGAGGCGAACTTGGCGAGGCTGGGGGCGTTGAAGGCGACGAGCACGTCCGGCTCGGGCGCGGCGGGGTTGAGCACCTCGTCGGCGGCGATGTGGACGTCGGCGTAGCTGGTGCCGCCGCGCGATTCGGGGCCGTAGGCCGGGATGTGCGTGGCGTCGTAGCCCTGCTCGATGGCGGCGCGGACGAGGAGCAGCGCGGCGGTCTGGGCGCCGTCGCCGCCGGAGCCGGCGAACTTGAACGACAGGTCGCGTTTCGCGGCGTGGGCGGGCCAGGGCGTGCGCGCGCGGGCGGCCGCGGCCGGCTCGGCGCCGCTGAGGCCGAGGACTTCCTCGGGCTCGAAGGACGGGCGCGGGCCCTTGAACCACGGCTCGGTGGTGGCGCTGAGGTCCTTCTTCACGCCGAGCGGGAAGACGGGCTCCATGTTGTCCTTCACCCATTGTTCGGCCTCGACGGGCGAGAGCTTGAGGTGGGTGGGGCATTCGGAGAGGACTTCGATGAACGAGTAGCCGCGGCCCTCGAGCTGGAGCTGCAAGGCCTTGCGGATGGCCTTGCGGGCCTTGACGCGGTTCTTCGCGTCGTAGAGGGCGACGCGCTCGACGTAGATGGGGCCGTCGAGCTGGGCGATGAGTTCGGCCATCTTGAGCGGCTGGCCCATGGAGCGGGTGCGGCCTTCGGGGCTGGTGGCGGTTTTCTGGCCGGCGAGCGAGGTCGGGGCCAGCTGGCCGCCGGTCATGCCGTAGATGGCGTTGTTGATGAAGACGACCGTCAGCGGCAGGCCCATCTGCGCGATGGAGATGGTCTCGGCGAGTCCGATGGAGGCGAGGTCGCCGTCGCCCTGATAGGAGATGACGAGCGAGTCGGGCGTGGCGAGCTTGTGGCCGAGGGCGACGGCTGGCGCGCGGCCGTGGGCGGCCTGGGAGTTGCCGACGTCGAAGTAGTAGTAGGCGAACACCGAGCAGCCGACCGGCGAGATGAAGATCGTGCGGTCCTGCACGCCGAGTTCCTGGATGACCTCGGCGAGGTCGCGGTGGACGACGCCGTGGCCGCAGCCCGGGCAGTAGTGGGTGCTGCGGGCCTTGAGGCCTTCGCCGCCGGAGTGACGGGAGAATTCGTTGTAGAAGACACCACTCATGAGGGGGGCGCCCTGCGGGCGCCGGTTGAGGTGAGAGGTTTAGGTTTAGGGGTGGCGGTGGCTCTTTCCTCTTTCTCTCGGGTTGGTGGGGCGTCGGCTGAGTTGAGCGCGGAGGGGAAAGATTAAGAGAAAGAGGAAAGAGAAAGATCTACGGAGCGGTTACCTCCGAGCCCTTGCGCAGCTGGTGGAGGATTTCGTTTTGCGAGGGGAGGATGCCGCCGTGGCGGCGGACGTGCTCGAGGCGCGGCGGGCTGAAGCCCGCGTGGCTGAGCGCGAGCCGGAGCTCGTCCTCGAGCTGGCCGGCGCCCGCCTCGACGACGACGATGCGCCTGGTCTGCGGGAGCAGGTCGGCGAGGGCGCGGATGGGGAAGGGCCAGAGCGTGATCGGGCGGAAGAGGCCGGCCTTCAGGCCCTCGGCGCGGGCGGCCTCGACGGCGCCCTTGGCCATGCGGGCCGGGGTGTTGCAGGCGACGACGAGCACCTCGGCGTCCTCGCACTTGTAGAGGTCGGCGCGCTGCTCGCGGCGGTTGATGGCGGTGTATTTGCGGTTGAGGTGCTCGTTGTGCTTCTCGAGGTCGGTCTCGAGCAGGTGGATCGACGAGATGAGGTTGTGCCGGTGGCCGCGGTCGCCGGTGACGGCCCAGGAGGGCTTGCCGCGGCGGATCATCTCGCGCGGGAGTTTCACGACGCCGGTCATCTGGCCGAGGTAGCCGTCGCCGAGGATGACGACCGGGATGCGGTAACGGAAGCCGAGGGTGAAGGCTTCCATCGCCAGATCGAGCATCTCCTGCGGCGTGCCGGGGGCGAGGACGATGGCGTGGGTGTTGCCGTGGCCGAGGCCGCGGCAGGCGAGCTTGATGTCGGCCTGCTCGGGTCCGAGGTTGCCGAGGCCCGGGCCGCCGCGCATGACGTTGACAAAGACGCCCGGCAGCTCGGCGCCGATCATGTAGCTCACGCCCTCGAGCATGAGCGAGAAGCCTGGGCCGGAGGTGAAGGTCATGCATGGCACGCCGCTGCCGCCGGCGCCATACATCATGTTGACGGCGGCGGTCTCGGAGACGGCCTGCACGAAGGCGCCGTCGAGCTTCGGGAGGATTTTGGCCATCAGCTCGGCTCCCTCGGTGCTGGGTGTGATGGGGTAACCGAAGACGTGGCGGCAACCGGCGAGCAGGGCGCCGATGGCGCAGGCGTAGTTGCCCTTGAGCACGAGTGGCTCGCAGGCGGGCAGTTCGATGCGCGTGTCGGCCTCGTCGATGGCGGGCTCGACGGTGACCGGTTTCGGGCCGAAGAGCTTGGCCGGGTCCTGCAGGTCGAAGTCCTCGGAAGCCCGGCAGGCGCAGTCGTCGCGGCCTTTTTCGGTCTCGGGCCGCAGACCGAAGGGCTCGGGGCAGGCCTGCATGCAGAGCGTGCAGCCGTTGCAGGCGTCGAGGTGGAGCTCGACCGGGATGAGGCCGGTGGCGGGGTTGATCTCGTGGCCGGGCGTGATGCAGTGCTTCGGGCACGCGTCGACGCAGCGCAGGCAGCCCTTGCAATATTCCGGCTGCAGGAAGGGCTTGGGGCGGGCGATGGCGGTCATGGCGGGGGAGGCGCCGGCCGCGGGGCGGGCCGTGGAGCCGGCGCGGGTGTTGTTGCCGCCAGTGTAGGCGCGGAGGCCCGGCGGCACTGTGCACCGCTTGCCCGAGGGTGCGCAGAGCTTGGGCAGCGCGGCTAGGCCGAAAGGAGTAGGTTGGGTGCTTTGGGGTTTGGCATTTGGGCTTTGGAGGTTTCCCTCACGCGATGCCTTGGTTTTGGCTCATCATCGCCGGCCTGCTCGAGATTGCCTGGGCGGTCGGTCTCAAATACACGGACGGTTTCGCGCGGCTCTGGCCGGGCGTCGCCACCGTGCTGCTCATGCTCGCGAGCTTCTGGTGTCTGGCGCAGGCGGTGAAGGGGCTGCCGCTGGGCACGAGCTACGCGATCTGGACCGGCATCGGGGCGGTCGGCACGGCCATCGCGGGCATCGTGCTCTTCAAGGAACCCGCCACCGCCGCCCGGCTCGCCTGCATGGTGCTGATCGTGGCCGGCATCGCCGGGTTGAAGCTGACGGCGAGCGGCTGAGGGCGAGTCCGTGCTTCCGCCTTCACTGTTCACGTCATCGACGTGGCGGCGGTTCGCGGCTCTATTCAGCCCGTGAAACTCTGCTACAGCGTGCAGCTTTGGCAGGAAGGCGACCAGTTCGTCGCCCATGCTTTGCCGCTCGATGTGGCCAGCAGCGGCCCACGCCGGCGAAGGCGCGCAGAGCCTTGAAGGAGGCGGTCCCCCTCTTTCTCGAAACGGCGAAGCAGACAGGAACGTTGGAGCAGGTGCTGGCCGGAATCCAAGGACTCCCATCACGAAAGAACTGATCTTTGAAGTCACCCAGGAGGGCGATGGTGGCTATGTGGCCGAGGCGCTGGGCGAGAGCATCATCACCGAGGCCGACACGTGGGAGCAGTTGCGCGCCAACGTGCGCGAAGCGGTGCGGGCGTTCTATTTCGATCGGCCGGCTCCAGCATCGATCCGGATGCGGTTCGTGCGCGACGAAGTGCTGGTGTGATACTGCCGCGGGTTGTCTCCGGCCGGGACTCAGTATCTGTGCGTGAAATGCCATCGCAAGAAGCACGGCCATGTTGATCCACACGACGATGATGCACCGCCGTTTTGAATCCGTGGCGGACGCGAGCTACTGCGGGATTGGTTGTTTCAGCGCGCCGTGAGCACGGCGTAGGTTCTCTTCCCTTTACGCAGGAGCAGGTGTTTGCCGAACAGCAGGTCGGCGGGCGTGACGGCGCGCGTGTGGTCGACGCGGACATTGTTGAGATAGACGCCGCCGGCTTCGAGGGACTTGCGGGCGGCGCCTTTGGATGGATCGAGGCCGGCGTGGACGACGAGGTCGGCGATCGGGGCGCCGTCGAGTTTCGCGCGCTCGAGTTCCTTCGTCGGGACTTCGCCCACGACGTCGTTGAAGATCGTTTCGGTGACGCCGTCGAGCGAGCCGCCGAAGAGGATCTCGCTCGCTTTGAGCGCGGCGGCGAGGGCGTCGGCGCCGTGGACGAGCGTCGTCATCTCGCGGGCGAGGGCTTTCTGGGCGGCGCGGGCGCCGGGGTTGGCCTTCAGTTCGCTCTCGAGTGCGGTGATTTCGTCGCGCGAGAGGAAGGTGAGCGTCTTGAGCAGCTTGATGACGTCGGCGTCGTCGGCGTTCACGAAGAACTGGTAGAAGCGGTAGGGGCTGGTCTTCTGCGGATCGAGCCAGACGGTGCCGGTGGCGGTCTTGCCGTATTTGGAGCCGTCGGCCTTGGTGAGGAGCGGGAAGACGAGGCCCCAGACGGTGGCGCCGAGTTTCTTGCGGGTGAGCTCGGTGCCGACGGTGATGTTGCCCCACTGGTCGGTGGCGCCGACCTGCAGCTCGCAGTGGAGCGTCTTGCGCAGGTGGTAGAAATCGTAGCCCTGGAGGAGCATGTAGCTGAACTCCGTGAAGCTGATGCCGGTGCTGCGGTCTTCCATGCGCGAGCGGACGGAATCCTTCGCCACCATGGAGTTCACGGTGATGAACTTGCCGACGTCGCGCAGGAACTCGAGAAACGTCATCGGCGCGGTCCAGTCGGCGTTGTTGACGAGGCGCGCGGGGTTCTGCGGCGTGTCGAAATCGAGGAACTTCGTGAGCTGCGTCTTGATCGCGGCGATGTTGTGCACGACCTGCCCGGGCGTTTGGAGATTGCGTTCGTCGGACTTGCCGGAGGGGTCGCCGACCATGCCGGTGGCGCCGCCGGCGAGGGCGATCGGGTGATGGCCGGCCAGCTGGAAGCGGCGGAGGGCGAAGAGCGGCACGAGGTTGCCGACGTGGAGCGAGTCCGCCGTGGGGTCGAAGCCGCAATAGAGCGTCAGCGGACCGGCGGCGAGGCGCTGGGCCAGCGCGTCGCGGTCTGTGCTGTCGGCGTAGAGGCCACGCCATTCGAGTTCGGCCAGGATGTCCATTTGTCGGAGGGCGAGTTAACGGGCGGGGCGGGGCAGGGTGCAAGAACGCAGTGGGCCGGCGCACCGCCCGGCCGCAGCCAAACTAATGGGTTCGGCTGCGAAAAAAGTAAGCCGGCTCATACCGCGAAAAGGGGGTTGCCGCTGGCTTGAGCCCGGCTCTACCTTGCCTCCTCTTTTCGCTGCGGGATCACCCGCGAAAATCCAACCTCAACACTCCCATCACATGGCACTCGCAGTCGGCACCAAAGCCCCGGATTTCACCCTCAAGACCAAGACCGCGGAAGGTCTCAAGGACATCAGGCTCAGCGACCACTTCGGCCAGCAGCAGGTCGTGCTCCTTTTCTTCCCCCTGGCCTACACCGGCGTCTGCACCCAGGAGATGTGCGACATCTCCAACGGTCTCTCCGCCTATGCCGGCCTCGGCGCGGCCGTCTACGGCATCAGCGTCGACAGCCCGTTCACGCACGAGGCTTGGGCCAAGGCCAACAAGATCACGGTGCCGCTCCTCTCCGACCTCAACAAGACCGTCACCAAGGCCTACGACGTCGTGTTCCCGAACCTCGCCGGCGTGGGCGACACCTCGGCCCGCGCGGCCTTCGTCATCGGCCAGGACGGCGTGATCAAATACGCCGAGCAGACCCCGACGCCCAAGGACCTGCCGAGCTTCGAGAAGATCAAGGCCGCGCTGGCCTCCTGAAGCCTCTCGCGGCGCGCCTGAATGACGGGCGCGCCGTTTTTTCGTCCCATCTCAGATCCTCGATCCATGAGCAACCTCCCGAATCCCTTCAACACCCTCCAGACCTTCGAGGGCGGCAAGAAATTCTACTCGCTGCCCGCACTCGAGAAGGCCGGCTTCAACGTCTCGCGCCTGCCGGTGAGCATCCGCCTCGTGCTCGAGGCCGTGCTGCGCAACTGCGACGGCAAGCGCGTGCTCGAGTCCAACATCCGCGAGCTCGCCAACTGGAAGCCCACCGAGGCCCGCACGGCCGAGATCCCCTTCGTGGTCGCGCGCATCGTGCTGCAGGACTTCACCGGCGTGCCGCTGCTGGTCGACCTCGCGGCCATGCGCTCCGCCGTCGCCAAGATGGGCAAGAACCCGAAGATCATCGAGCCGCTCGTGCCGGTCGATCTCGTGGTGGACCACTCGGTGCAGGTGGACTTCGCGGGCTCGGCCGAGGCGCTGCAGAAGAACCTCGACCTCGAGTTCTCGCGCAACCGCGAGCGCTACCAGTTCCTCAAGTGGGGCATGCAGGCGTTCGACACGTTCAAGGTCGTGCCCCCGGGCATCGGCATCGTCCACCAGGTCAACCTCGAGTATCTCGCCAAGGGTGTGCTCAACGCCGGCGACGTCTATTATCCCGACACGCTCGTCGGCACCGATTCGCACACGACGATGATCAACGGCATCGGCATCGTGGGCTGGGGCGTGGGCGGCATCGAGGCCGAGGCCGGCATGCTCGGCCAGCCGGTCTACTTCCTCACGCCCGACGTCGTCGGCGTGTATCTCACGGGCGCGCTGCGCGAGGGCGTCACCGCCACCGACCTTGCCCTCACCGTCACGCAGCTCATGCGCAAGACGAAGGTCGTCGGCAAGTTCGTGGAGTTCTTCGGCCCCGGCGCGGCCGCGCTGCCGGTCGTCGACCGCGCGACCATCGCGAACATGGCGCCCGAATACGGCGCGACGATGGGCTTCTTCCCGATCGACGCCGAGTGCTCCAACTACCTCCGCGCCACCGGCCGCGACGACAAGCACGTCGCCACCTACGAGGCCTACTACAAGGCGCAGGGCCTCTGGGGCATCCCGCAGAAGGGCCAGATCGACTACTCGCAGGTCGTCGAGTTCGACCTCTCGACCGTCGTCCCGAGCGTCGCCGGCCCGAAGCGCCCGCAGGACCGCATCGAGCTGCAGAACCTCAAGAACAACTTCGTCGGCTCGTTCTCGAAGCCGGTCACCGAAAACGGCTTTGGCAAGAAGGCCGAGGAGTTCTCCACGGTGAAGGCCGACATCGCCGGCACCAAGATCGGCCACGGCTCGGTCCTCATCGCCGCGATCACGAGCTGCACCAACACGTCGAACCCGAGCGTCATGCTCGCGGCCGGCCTGCTCGCCAAGAAGGCGGTCGAGAAGGGCCTCAAGCCCAACCCGGTCGTGAAGAGCTCGCTCGCGCCCGGCTCGCGCGTCGTGACCGATTACCTGAACAAGACCGGCCTCACGCCGTATCTCGACCAACTCGGCTTCCAGACCGTCGGCTACGGCTGCACGACCTGCATCGGCAACTCCGGTCCGCTGGCCGCGCCCGTCGAGGAGGCCGTGGTGAAGAACGACCTCGTCGCCGCCTCCGTGCTCTCGGGTAACCGCAACTTCGAGGCCCGCGTGCACCAGAACATCAAGGCCAACTTCCTGATGTCGCCGCCGCTCGTCGTGGCCTTCGCCCTCGCCGGCCGCGCCGACATCGACCTCAGCTCCGAGCCCATCGGGAACGGCAAGGACGGGAAGCCGGTTTTCCTGAAGGACATCTGGCCGACGATTCAGGAAGTGCGCGACCAGATGGCCGCCGCGCTCAAGCCCGAGGTGTTCCGCCAGCTCTACACCGACTTCGCCGCGCAGAACCCGAAGTGGAACGAGATCCCGTCCACCACGGGCAACGTCTACTCCTTCGACGCCAAGTCCACCTACATCCAGGAGCCGCCCTTCTTCGCGGACTTCCCGATGTCGCCCGGCACCATCAGCGAAATCCGCGGCGCGCGTGCGCTCGGCATTTTCGGCGACTCCGTGACGACCGACCACATCTCGCCCGCCGGCGCCATCAAGAAGAGCTCGCCCGCCGGCAAGTTCCTCCTCGAGAACGGCGTGGCCTTCGAGGATTTCAACTCCTACGGCTCGCGCCGCGGCAACGACCGCGTGATGGTCCGCGGCACCTTCGCCAACGTCCGCATCAAGAACCTGATGCTCGGTGGCGAGGAGGGCGGCAACACGCTCGGACCCGACGGCGCCAAGACCTCGATCTACGACGCCTCGATGGCCTACCAGGCCAGGGGCGTGCCGCTCATCGTCCTCGCCGGCCAGGAATACGGCACCGGCTCGTCGCGCGACTGGGCGGCCAAGGGCACC
>PNKG01000031.1 GCA_013822585.1 Opitutus sp.
AGCCAGGTCTTTTCCCGCTCCTGCCAGCTCGTGGCGCCGTGGCGGAACACCTCCTCCATCCTCGGCACATCGAGCGGGGCCCGCGTGTGGTCGAAGAGGCCGACTTGGATGAACGACGCCCCCGAGGCGCGCCGCAACAACGAGCGCGCCGCGGTCAGATGCACGTAGAGCCGCACCCGGTCGATGTCGCTGACTCCGGTCTCGTAGATCGCCGAGACACGGAAGCGCACCCGCTGCTCGCCGGAGGCCAGGGTCAGGGCGTCGCCCACCGTCACCTTCAGACGGTCGGCCAGCACCCGGCCGATGAGCAGGCCGTGTGTTGTCTCCCGGTAATCGGCGAGGGATCCCAGCACGATCTGCCGCGCGAGGTCGGACACGGCGAGATGGTCCTCCAGGCGCACGCCGAAGACCTGCGCGGTGTCGTTGCGGAACGAGCTGTCCGCCACCACGGAGCCGCGCACCACGAGCGAGGCGCCGGAGACGTTGGCGAAATTGCGCAGCGCGGCGATGATGTCGTCGGGATTCTCCACGCCTTCGATGTAGCGGCGCCCCTCGCGTGCGGTGGACACCTCGAACTGGCCCGGCCCCTGCGCCTTCGGGTCCGCCGGCATGGCGAGGGTCATGTCCTGATACTTGTCCTCGATGCGGATCGCGCCGTTGGTGCCGATGATCGTCCTGATGAAAAAACCCTCGAAGCCGCTCGTCTGCGCCTGCGTGACGATGAAGAAGCCCACGCCGAACACGATGCCCGCCAGGCTCATGAGCATCGACCGGCGCCGGGCCGTCAGGAAGCGGAGCGCGATGCGGAAATTGTTCGGCACGGCGGAACAGCCTCAGCGCGCGACCGGCTTCACGCGCACACGGTCGCCCGGGCGGAGCGTCTCGGCCGGCTCGACGACCACCGGCTCGCCCTCGTGCACGCCCTCGAGGATCTCGACCTGCTCGAGACCCTCGAAGCCCTTGCGCACGCGGCGCCGCTCCAGCCGGTTGTCCTTGGCGACGAAAAGCGCGTCCCCCTGCAGCGAACGCCGCGGGACGATCAGGGCGTTCGGCCGCGCCGCGAGGGCGATGCTCACCTCGCCGGTGAGGCCGGGCGTGAGCTTGCGGCCCGGCGGCATCGTGAGCGCAAGATGGAGGTGATAACGCTGGGTGGTGGGATCTATGGTGGGGAGGATGCGGTTGACCACGCCGGGGAACTGCTCGCGGTCGTAGGCGAGGAAACGCACGGTCACATCCTGCCCGGTCTCGACACCGGCGAAGTTCTCCTCCGAAACCCGCGCCTCCACCACCGGACTCCCGCCCATGAGCGTCGCGATCGGCGTGCTTTCGGTGATCAAGTCGCCTGCCCGCACATCGATGGAGGTGATGACGCCGTCGCTGGGGGCGATGATGGAGCAGCGGCTGCGCTCGCGCTGGCGCTGCTTGAGGGTGGTCTCGAGATTGTGGAGCTGAAGCGTCATCCCGGACTCCTCGATCTCCACGCGCTGTTCCAACTGTTGCAGGGCCCGGCGCTGGCGCTCGAGCTCGCTCTCGGAGGCCGCCCCGGCCTTGGCCTGGAGCTCGAGGGCCTTGACGGCATCGCGCGCGTTCAGGACGTCGACGCGCATCGTCGAGCGCAGCTCGACGCGCCGGCGGGCGGCGGCGATCTCGTGCTGCAGGCGCTCGATTTCGAGGTCGAAGCCCGTGACATCGAGCTGCACGAGCGTTTCGCCCTGCTTCACCGCGCAGCCGACCTCCACCCGGGAATCGACCACACGGCCGGCCACCTCGCTGCGCAGCTTGGTCATGAACTCGGGCTTGACCTCCACCTGGCCGGTGACGGCCTGCACCGCCCGGCCACGCCCGACGGGCGTCACGAGCACTTCCGGCCGCAGGCCCCAGACGAAGGCGGAGCCGAGCACGACCGCCGCCACCACCGCCACCAGACCGGAAACAAGCCAGCGTGAGTTCATGGGGAAAGTTTTCAGGGCTTGTCGGACAGGCCCGCAAACGCGGGGTCGCCCGCAGTTGCGCCGACGAAGTCGGCCGAGCGCAGCAGATAATCGGCGCGCGAGCGCAGGAGGGCGATCTTGGAATCCAGGGTCGCCAGTTCGGCCTCGTCGATGTCCGCATCCGCCGCCCGGCCGGCCGCGCGGTCGGTCCGGCGGGTTGCAAGACGCGCCTCCGCCAAAGCGTGCCGCCGCTCGGCGATCTGGAGATCACGGGCGGAAAAACCCAGGAAGCGGACTTGGGCGGCGAGCCGCTCGCGCCATTCATCCTGATGGCGGGCCAGATTGTATTCGAGCTGGCGGCGCCGGGCCAGCGCGGCGCGCGCGGCGGACCGCGATTCGAACCCGTCGAACAGCAGCCAGTGCACCCCGATGCCGGCGTAGAGGGAACTGACGCGGTAGCGCTGGGCCACGTTGACCGTGTAGGACAAGAGGTCCTGGTTGGCGCCGGCCAGCAGCGAGAACTTCGGACGCACCCGGACCCGCTGATTCTTCCAGTTGAGCTCCTCCGCCTCGATTTGCAGGCGGAAGAGGGAGGAAGTGGCATCACCGCCCTGGGCGGCCGCCTCGGCCTGCATGCCTTGGAAACGCCGCCCGGCCTCATCGGCCGCGAGCGGCCAGCCCGCGATGTCGGACGGCACGTCGAGCTGGTCCAGCCCTGCCAGTCGCATGAAGGTGGTGCGGGTGGACTCGAACTCGAACTCGGCGCGCTCAAGGGCGATCGCCGCTTGCTCGGCCTCCAGCAAGGCCGGCTCGGCCTGCTGGGCCGTGATCGCCCCGCCGGCGACCCGTTCCTGGGCCAGTTTCGCCTGGCGCGCGGCGCGTTCGCGCAGGCGCCGCTGGCGCTCGACCTCGTGACGCTGGACTATGAGCCCGAGGTAGCGCTGCCGGATTTCCTGGGCGAGCTGCCGGTAGGCTTCGCGGTAACTCTGCTCGGCGATCAGCTTCGTGATCTCGCCCAACCGCGCATTGTTGCGCCGTTCGCCCCAGTGGAACACGGGCTGGTTGATCTGCAGATCATAGTAGCTCCTGGTCACCGAGATGGCGTTGGAAAGGTCGGCACGGTCGTCGCGCGCCTGCAGGAGCCGGTAGGCGCCGGAAACGGTGGGCCGCAGGCCGGCCCGGCCCTGCTGGCGCGCGTGTTCGGCCGCCTCGAGATCGAGATTGCGGCTGACGAGGCGCGGCGATTGCGCGAGCGCCGTCTTCAAGACCGCGGACAGGCCCGGCGCCGCATCCTCGGGCAGGCGCACGGACGGGGCGTCATCCCTCGCGAACGCCAGGAGCGGCGACAGGCAGGCTAGGATCAGGGTGATGGTTTGGCGGGCCGGCATCCCAAATGAGGCAAGGCGTCGCAAACCGTCCCGGTTGGCAATCCGGAAATGCCTTCCGGCGGCGGGGCGAAAAACCTTTACTTGCCCTCGGGCCAGCCGGTTAGCTGGTCGTTACGCAACATGGTCCGCCGACTCGCGCCTTTCGCCTTCGATCTCTGGCAACACCGCGGCCTGCTCTGGCAGTTCACGCAGCGCCAGATCGAGCTGCGCCACAAGGGCAGCCACCTCGGGCTGTTCTGGGCCCTGCTGCAGCCGCTGCTGATGCTGGCGCTCTACCTCCTGGTCTTCGGCTACATCCTGGAAGGCAAGTTCGGAGCGAAACCCGACGAAACGCGCGCGGACTTCGGGCTCGGCATCTTCTTTGGCCTGGTCCTCTTTCATGTCTTCGCCGAGGTGCTGACGGTCTCGAGCACGGTCATCGTCAGCCAGCCGAACTTCGTGAAGAAGGTGGTCTTCCCGCTCGAAGTGCTGCCCGCCGCCAACGTCGGGGCGGCGTTCTTCCATCTCGCGATCGGGCTCGGTCTGGCGCTGGCGGGTGTGGCGCTGTTCGGTCCGGGACTGGGCCTGACGTCGCTGTGGCTGCCGGTGATCCTGCTGCCGGTTCTCCTTCTGTTGCTCGGCCTGGGCTGGCTGCTGGCTGCGCTCGGGGTTTTCCTGCGCGACTTGAATCCCCTGACGCAATTTCTCTCGCTGGTGCTCATGTTCTCGAGCGCCGTGTTCTACTCGGCCCAGAAAATCCCGCCCGACGCCTGGGTCTACATGCGCTTCAATCCCGTGCTGCTCGCCATCCAGGCGGTGCGCGATGCGGCGCTTTGGCAACGGCCGCTGCACCCCGGGCACCTCCTCTATCTCTGGGCCGCGGGCCTCGCGGCCTGCTACGTGGGCCACGCGGTGTTCCGCCGGCTGAAGCCCGCCTTCGCCGACGTGCTCTGATGGCCGGCCACGCACAGGTCTTCTGGCTTTTCGGCCTCTCGGGCGCGGGCAAATCCACCCTCGCCTGCGGCCTCGCGGCCGCCCTGCGCGCCGAAGGCCGAGCGGTCCTCGCCCTTGACGGCGACCGTCTGCGCGAGGGTTTGTGCGCGGGTCTGGGCTATAGCGACGCCGCTCGCGCGGAAAACCTCCGCCGCGCCGCGGAGGTCGCCCGCCTGGCCACCGAGTCTGGCCTCACCGTCGTCGCGGCGTTCATCACGCCGCGGGAGGAGAACCGCGCCACCATCTCCCGGATCATCGGCCCCGACCGCCTGCGCTTCGTGCACGTCACGGCCCCGCTGGAAGTCTGCCGCGCCCGTGACGCGAAGGGCCTCTATGCCCGCCAGGCCGCCGGCCAGCTCCCGGATTTCACGGGCATCTCCTCGGCCTTCGAATCGCCCGCGCAGACCCACCTCGCACTCGACACCTCGGCCGAGCCGCCCGCCGTCACCGTCACGCGCCTGCTGGCCTTCGCGCGCGCCGAGCTTCGCTGACATGCCGCACCTGCACCTCGACCATCTCGACCACCTCGAGCACGAGGCCGTGCACATCCTGCGCGAGGCCGCGGTGCAGTTCCCCCGCGCCGCCATCCTGTTTTCCGGCGGCAAGGACTCCCTCGTGCTCGCCGCGCTCGCGCGCAAGGCCTTCGCCCCGGCGCGCCCGCCCTTCGCGCTGCTGCACGTCGACACGGGGCACAATTTCCCCGAGACGCTGGAATTCCGCGACGCCTTCGCCCGCGACTTCGGCTTCAAGCTGCTCGTCCGCCGCGTGCAGGACACCATCGATGCCGGCCGCGCCGTCGACGAAACCGGACCCAACGCCAGCCGCAACGCGCTGCAGACCGTCACGCTGCTGGATGCCATCGCCGAACTCCAGCTCGACGCCGCGCTCGGCGGCGGCCGGCGCGACGAGGAGAAGGCCCGCGCCAAGGAGCGCATCTTCTCCCACCGCGACGAATTCGGCCAGTGGGACCCGAAGAACCAGCGTCCCGAGCTCTGGAACCTCTACAACGGCCGCAAACGCGCCGGGGAGCACTTCCGCGTCTTCCCGCTCAGCAACTGGACCGAGCTCGACGTCTGGTGCTACCTCCGGCGCGAGCGGCTGCCCCTGCCCTCGCTCTACTTCGCCCACGAACGCGAGGTGTTCCAGCGCAACGGCTCGCTGCTCGCCGCCTCGCCGTTCCTGCCGCAGCTGCCGGACGAGAAACCGCGGCGTGAGCGCGTGCGCTTCCGCACCGTGGGCGACATGACCTGCACCGGCGCCGTCCGCTCCGGCGCCGCGGACCTCGACGCCGTCATCGCCGAGGTGGCCGCCGCCCGGCAGACCGAGCGCGGCACGCGCCACGACGACCGCCGCTCCGAAACCGCCCTGGAGGACCGCAAGCGCGCCGGCTACTTCTGATGGACCTCCTGCGCCTCATCACCTGCGGCAACGTCGACGACGGCAAGAGCACCCTGCTCGGCCGCCTGCTCCACGACACCAAGTCCGTCTTCGAGGACCAGTGGGAGGCCGTGCAGCGCGCCAGCGAGCGCCGCGGCGACACCTGCACCGACCTCGCGCTCCTCACCGACGGCCTCCGCGCCGAGCGCGAGCAGGGCATCACCATCGACGTCGCCTACCGTTACTGCGCGACGCCGCGCCGCAAATTCATCCTCGCGGACTGCCCCGGGCATTTCCAATACACCCGCAACATGGTGACCGGCGCCTCGTCGGCCCAGCTCGCCCTGCTCCTGATCGACGTCCGCCGCGGCGTCACCGAACAGACCTGCCGCCACGCCTTCCTCTGCACGCTCCTGCGCATCAAGCACCTCGTGGTCTGCGTGAACAAGATGGACCTCGCCGGCTACCGGCAGGAGGAGTTCGAGCGCGTGCGCGAGCAGTTCATGGCCTACGCCGAGCGCCTCGACGCCGCCGACATCCAGTTCGTGCCGATGGCGGCGCTGCCGGGCGACAACGTCGTCGGGAAATCGGCCCACATGCCGTGGTATCAGGGCACGCCCCTGCTCTACCTGCTCGAGAACGTCTACGTGCGCAACGACGCCAACCACCAGGACCCGCGCTTCCCGGTGCAGATGGTCATCCGCCCGCAGGACCCCGCCGCGCCGGACTTCCGCGGCCTCGCCGGCCAGGTGGCGAGCGGCGTCTTCCGCCCGGGCGACGAGGTCGCGCATCTGCCCACCGGTTTCACCGCCCGGATCAAGTCCATCCGCGACCCCTCCGGCGAAGTGGCGCAGGCCTTCCATCCCATGTCCGTCGTGATCGAGCTCGACCGCGATCTCGACATCAGCCGCGGCGAGATGCTCGCGCGGCCGAACAACTACCCGACCGCCTCGCACGAGGTCGATGTGATGCTCTGCTGGCTTTCCGAAAAGCCGCTCGATCCCGCAAAGCGCTACGTGTTGCAACACACCACGCGCGAGGCGAAGTGCCTCATCAAGGAGGTCCGCTACAAGCTCGACGTCGCCAGCCTGCACCGCACCGCCGAGGCCGGCCCCGTCGGCATGAACGACCTCGCCCGCGTCACGCTCCGTTCGCAGGCGCCCTTGTTCTGGGACAGCTACAAGAAGAACCGCCAGACCGGCGGCGTGCTGCTGGTCGACGAGTTCACCCACGCCACGGTCGGCGCCGGCATGATTCTTTGAGCCCAGGCGCTTGCGCGGCCGGCCCAGGCGCGCCACTGTGCCTGCCATCCCGATGCCCGCCCGTCCGCTGCTCCGCCTCCTTGCCGTCCTCGCCCTCGGGCTGGGATTGTCGGTCGGCCGCGCCGCGCCAACCCCTTTTCCCGGACATGCGTTCTCGGAGGAGGAAATCCGCCAAGGCTACGGCGAAAGCCGCGTCATCGCCAAACCCCGGCCCGGCCGCGAAGCCGAGGTCGATGCCGCCGAGAATGGCGACCCGCGTCTGCGCCGCCTGAAACGTTTCGAGCGCTTCGCCCATCTCCGCGTGCTCGCCTCGCAGGCGGGGGAAAGCGTGCCCGCCCTGATCGACCGCCTGCACGCCAGCGGCCGTTACGAATACGTCGAACCCGACTACATCGTCGCCGGCGTCGCGACGCCGAACGACCCCCTCTTCAACGACGGCAGCCAATGGTCGCTGGGCAACGACGGCCGCTCGGGCGGCTTGGTCGGCGCCGACATCGGCGCCCGCAACGGATGGGACCTGCAGAACAGCGCCGCCAACGTCGTCGTCGCCGTCATCGACTCCGGCGCCCGGCTGACCCACGAGGACCTGGCCGACAATCTCTGGAGAAACCCCGGCGAGATCGCCGACAACGGCCGGGACGACGACGGCAACGGCTATGTGGACGACGTGTATGGCATCGACGCGACCGCCTCCAACAGCGGCAACCCCACCGACACCAACGGGCACGGCTCCCGCGTCGCCGGCATCATCGGCGCCGTCGCCAACAACGGCCGCGGCATCGCCGGCGTGGCCTGGCAGGTGCGGCTGATGCCGCTGCGCTTCCTCGGCAGCGACAACCGCGGGCTGACCTCCGACGCCGTCGAATGCATCGACTACGCCATCGCCCGCGGCGCGCACATCATCAACGCCAGCTACGGCGCGGTGAACAGCACCTCGTTCTCCCAGGCCGAACGCGACGCCGTGCGCCGCGCCCGGGCCGCGGGCATCATCTTCGTCGCGGCCTCGGGCAACGACGGACGCAACCTCGACTTCACCAACCAGACCCCGGCGACCCTGCTGGTCGACAACGTCGTCTCTGTCGGCGCCACCGGCAACCGCGACGACCTCGAAGTCTACAGCAACTTCGGCAGCGGCATGGTGGAGATCCTCGCCCCGGGCGGCGCGATCCTCGCGCCCGCGCACACCGGCGACAGCGCCTACTCGCCGTCGAGCGGCACATCGTTCGCCGCGCCGCACGTCAGCGGCGCCCTCGCGCTCCTCAAGGCGCGGTTCCCCGGCGAGGACTACCGCAGCCTGATCAACCGCCTGCAGCGCGGTTCGCGCGGCCGCGGCCTGCAACCCGACCGGCTGCTGAGCCGCGCGCAGACCAGCGGCCGCCTCGACCTGCCCGCCATCCTGGCCGAGACGGACCGCCGGCCGCTCAACGACGACTTCAGCGAGGCCGTCCGCCTCAGCGGCGCCAACGTCAAGGCCCGCGGCGCCAACGCCCATGCGACCGTCCAGGCCGGAGAACCCGGTCTCGGCATCGCCGGCGGCCGTTCGCTTTGGTGGCGCTGGACCGCGCCGACCGCCGGAGTCGTCACCGTCGACACCTCCGAAAGCGTCGCCCCGGGCAACGCGGCGCTGACGGTGCGCGCCGGCGTCTTCACCGGCTCACAGCTCGACAATCTCACCGTTGTCCCCACCACCGCGGGCAGCTCGGCCAGCCGCTTCAGCTTCACCGCCGTGCCCGGCACCGAATACTCCTTCGCCGCCGACAGCCTCAACGGCGCGCAGGGGCTGCTGGTGGTCTCGATCGGCACGGCGCCCGCGAACAACGCCTTCGCCGGCGCCGCCACGCTCGAAGGCCGGAGCGTCTCGGTGACCGCTGTCAACTTGAACGCCGACCTCGAGCCCGGCGAGCCCCCGATCCTCGGCGAGTCCGGCGCCCGCTCCGTCTGGTATCGCTGGACCGCGCCCGTGAGCGGCCGCATGCAATTCTCGGCCTACAGCGACGACTTCGATCCGATGCTCGCAGTCTACACCGGCACGGCCATTGCGCAGCTGACCCAAGTCGGCGCCAGCCTCCCGCTGCGCCCGGCCGACGACATCGAGAGCGCCCTCGTCACCGCCGACGTGACCGCCGGCACGACCTACCACCTCAAGGTCGACACCACGAGCGGCGTGGCCGGCTCCTTCACCCTCAGCCTCGTCGACAGCGCCTGGCAATTCGCCACGGGGGATGCCGTCACCTCCTCCCCCGCCATCGCCGCGGACGGCTCGGTCTACTTCGGCAGCACGGACTCGAAGCTCTATGCGCTCAATCCCGACGGCACGGAGAAATGGCGCTACACCGTGGGCGGCATCGTGGACATGACCACCCCGGCCGTCGCCGCCGACGGCACGGCCTACTTCGGCGCGAACGACCGGGTCATCCGCGCGATGAATCCCGACGGCACCCTGAAATGGAGCTACACCGCCGGCGGCACCGTCGTGACCGGATTCGCCGTGGCGGCCGACGGCAACCTCTACACCAAGGACTCGGGCGGCAACCTGCTCGCGCTGGCCCCGGACGGAAGCCTGCGCTGGCAGCGGACCGTCGGCGGCGAGACCTTCGCCTCGCCCGTCATCGGGGCGGAGGGCACGATCCATGTGGGCGCCAGCTCCCAGGGCTTCCTCGCCTACAACGCCGACGGCACGCTTCTCTGGCGCGTCGCCGCCGATGGCGACATCTACACCTCGGCCGCCATCGACGCCGCGGGCCGGCTCTACTTCGCGACCCTCAACGGCAGCGTCTACGCCGTCAGTCCGCAGGGCAGCGTCGTCTGGCGGCGCACGATCGGCACCGGCTTCTCCTCCTCGCCGACGCTCGGGGCCGACGGCGTCCTCTACATCGGCGGTTACGACCGCAAGCTCCATGCGCTGAACACCACCGACGGTTCGACCCGCTGGGCTTACGGGCTGCCCGACGAGGTGCGCGCCACCGCTCCGCTCGTCCTCTCCGACGGATCGGTGATGATCGGCTGTTACGACGGCTATCTGTATCACCTCGAGACCAACGGCAGCCTGCGCCGGAGCTACGCGACCGGCCGGCGCATCCGCTCCTCCCCCGCCGTGTCGGGCACGCGGGTATTCTTCGGTTCCAACGACGGCAAGGTCTACGCTCTCGACGCCGGCCTCCGCGCCGGCAGCACGCCCTGGCCCATGCTGCAGCACAACACCCGCCGCATCGGCCGGGCGCTGGCCAGCACCCCCTCCACCCCCATCGTGGCTGCGTCGGCGAACGTCGCTCCCGGCGGCACGCTCACCCTGCAGACCACCGCCACGCCGGGCGTCTCGCTGCAGTGGTCGCGCGACGGCGTGGCCGTCGCCGGCGGCACCGCGGCCACGCTTACCGTGACGGACTTCCAGCCCGCCCACGCGGGTTTCTACACCGTCGCCGCCACGAACGACAGCGGCAGCGCCTCCAGCGTGCCGGCCATCGCCGCGCCGCAACTGGCCGGAAACCGCAGCGCGGGCGCGACCACGCAGGTGCTGGCCGATGTGCGCCACCCCAACGGCAACATCTACGACCAGTTCCTCCTCACCGGCCCCGCCGCGACCATCTCCGCCCTGCGCGGGAAGGTCACGCGGGTCTCGTTCGTCGACCTGAACGACGACATCGTGCAGGTGGAATTCTCCGGCACGGGCAGCGTCACCCTCCTGCTCGATGGCGCCACCGGCCCCGCCGCTCCGGCCAAATACGTCCAGCCGTCGGTCCAATACATGAAGGGCAACGCGCGCATCTACTTCGTCGGGGCCGATGCGGATTCCCATCTGTCCGTGTTCAGCGTCGGCACCGCCAACGCCGTCAACCAGTCCCTCTTCCGCAACGACGTCACCTACGACGGCGTGGCCGATGTCTCCTCCGTGGCCGTCGCGTCGCCCACCGGCGGGTTCGGCGGGCTGCGCGCGGGCAACGGCGGGTTCTTCGCCGAGCGGAGCCTCACGGGACTCTACGCGCCTTCGGTCGACTTCGCCGGCCCGGTGATCGTGCACGACGTCACGGCCACCGCCGACGCCTCGCCCGTGCTGATCACGGGCGCCATCGCCGGCGGCGACATCTGGGTGGCCGGCGGCACCCTCGAACAACTCAACGGCCGGGCCCTCGCAATCGGCCAGGTGAACCGCATCGTGATGCGCGCCGGCGCGGACTCCCACGCCCGGACCCTTCCCGCCCAGAACAACCGCGCCGTGATCGAGCGCAACGGCGTGAACGTCACCGCCACGGTCGTCGTCAACCCGGCGCCCGCCACGCCCTGAGGGTTTTGGGGTTGCCCCGGCCGGGGCTTGACCGCTCGCTAGCGGTTGCGCCCGGCGCGTTTCCACTCTCAAATCCGGCCCGACGACTCCGCGCCGGGGAACCCTCGCGCCGGCCATCAGACTCTTCCTCATGACTCCGGAAAGCTACCACTTCGGCACCCGCCTGGCCGTGCGCTGCGACTACTATGCGTTCCCGCGCACGGGCAGCCACTACCTCTGGGCCGGTCTCACCGGGCTGCTCGACCTGGTGTTTTTCCCCAACGAGCACGTGGACAACCCGGAGGCCCGTCAGCGCGCGGACGAGCTCAATCCGCACGCCTACTACGCGCTCCGCCTGCGCGAGGACGGCGTGCCGTTCCAACCCGTCTACCTCAACGCCTCGGCCCAGGGCCTCCACGGCCAGCCCGTGGCGGGCGGCTGGCCGCTGCTGGTCCTCATCCGCGATCCGCACCCGACAGTCTACAGCCTCTACCACACCGCCCGCGACCGCTGGAACGCACAAGTCACCGACCGCGTGGCCTGGCTGCACGAGACCTACCAGTCCTACCGGGATTTCTACTCGAAGGCCTTCGCCCTGGAAACCGCCAGCCCCGACAAGGTCCTGCTGCTGCGCTACGAGGAGTTGCTCGCCAGCCCGGCCCCGCTGCACCGCATCGTGCGCTTCCTCGGCGTGCAGCCGAAGCTCTCCCCCGAATTCGTCCACTGGTGGACCGACTTCGAGCGCTTCACGCGGCCCGGCCAGCGCACGTTCTTCCGCGCCGGCAACAACGGGAAATGGCGCGAGGACGCCGCGTGGCTGGCCGATCTGCAGCGCGCCGCGCCGGGCGACTTCGCGGCCTTCGGCTATCCGGACCGCCGATGAATTCCTACACGCACGCCGTCGATCCCGCGTGGTTCGCCACGGCGGACCGCTGCTGGTGCGGCGGACGGAGCGACGTCCCCAGCCCGTGGTCGGGCGACTACCGCGTCTGCCCGCGCTGCGGGGCGCACTTCTCCACGCTCCGGTTGAAGCCCGAGTGCGTGAGCCAGTTCTACAGCTTCGAGGGCTACTGGCACCGGCGCCAGCAGGGCAAGCAGCACCCGACCCTCTGGGAACGCGAGCAGATCTTCGGCTCGGACGCGGACGGCCGCGTCAACCTCTGGCTCGAGATCATCGCGCGCCACACCGGAGGCCGGCGCGGCACGGCCGTGGAGGCGGGCTGCGCGGAGGCGACCCTCCTGCGCCGCCTGCGCGATCTCGGCTGGTCGGTCGTCGGCATCGAACCCGACGCCGCCACGGCCGCCGCCGTCCGGCAGAAGACCGGCATCGAGATCCGCGCCGGCGCCTTCCCCGCGCAGCCGGCGCCGGCCTGCGATCTCTTCGTCGCCTGCGATGTCTTCGAGCACGTCGCCGAGCCGCTCGCCTTCCTGCAGGCCGCGCAGGCCGCGCTCCGCCCGGGCGGCCTGCTCTTCCTCCAGTTGCCGCTGCTCGAGCGCGACACGCCCGACTTCGGCCCCATGAACGAGAAGGTCTTCGACGCGCAGGAGCACGTGTTCGTCTACTCGCGCGACGCCGTCGCCACCGTGCTCGAGACCGCGGGCTTCGGCCTCCTGCAGAACGAGGGGGCCTGGCGCCGGGCGCACGAATTCGTCGTGGCACGCAAGGTGGATCGCCCGGCACGCCGGCTGCGCCCCCTCGCCAACCTGCCCGAGATGTTTTCGCCGGAATGGACCGCCTTCATCGACGAGCTCAACGCCTTCGGCGCCCCGCACGGTCTGCGCCAGTTCACCCACTGGTCCAAGCTCTGGGAGTATCCGCGCCTCTGGCACCACGGTCTTTCGCGGATCGACTGGCGCGGACGCCGCGTGCTCGACCTCGGTTCGGAACAGTCGCCCTTCCCGTGGTGGCTGGCCGCGCGCGGCGCCCGCGTGACGCTGGTCGAGACCCGCGCCGATTGGATTCCCCAATGGGAATCCGTCCGCGCCGCACTCGGCGGCGCGCCGGTGGACTGGCGGATCGTGCCGGATTGCCGACTGCCTTTCCCCGACGGTGCATTCGACGCGGTGACGAGCTTCTCCGTGATCGAGCACCAGGATGACAAAGCCACGGCGGTCGACGAGGTCGCCCGCGTGCTCAAGCCCGGCGGCGTCTTCGCGCTCTCCTTCGACCTCTGCGAACCGGAGCTCGGCATGACGTTCCCCGCGTGGAACGGCCGGGCGCTCACGCGCGAGGAGTTCACGCGCCTGATCTGGCGGCATCCGGCCTTCGGCCGTCAGGACGACCCGGAGTGGAACGAGGAGGACATCGGGCCGTTCCTCCGCTGGCACCGGACGACGGCCCCGCACCACAACTACGTGACCGCCGCCGCCGTGCTCACGAAGCGCGCGCAGCCTTGGTGGCGCCGCTGGCGGAACCGTCCGGCATGAGAATCCTCCTCTCCAAACCCGACGCGCTCGGCGATCAACTGATCGCCGCCGGCTTCGCACAGGCGCTGAGACGGCAATGGCCCCACGCCCGCATCGTCTGGCAGGTCCGCGATGGTATTGAGGTCATTGCGAGCATCCTGCCCGATTCGGAAGTGTTCCGGCCCGATCTCAGTCGCGATTCGGCGCAGGAGTCGGCACGGCTGTGGGCGGCGACCTCCGCCCCCATCGTCATCGTTCCTGCCGGCATCGATGCTTACGCCGAATGGCACCCCGACCTGAAGTCCCGCTACGCCTGGCTGGCCGGATTTCTGCGCGCCACGACGTGGGACCTCGCCATCGCCCCCGTCGTCAACCGCACGGGCTTGTCGGATTTCAGCGTCACGGCGACGAACGCCCCGCGCCGCCTCGGCTTTGGCAGCCGCGGCGTGTGCCAGCCTCTTATCGAGGCCGGTTTCGAGCACCTGCCCCTGCGCCGTGCCGACTTCACCACCGAAGTCGCCTCTTCACTTGTCGAATCAGAGTTCGCGCAACTCGCACGCTTGCTTGAGGCGGCGGCCCCCGGCGCGACGCTACTTCCGCCGATCCTGCGATTCGAAGCCCCTGCTCCGGAAATCGCAGATGGCTCCGTATTGCTGGCGCCGGGAGTCGGACGAAACCCCCAGCGTGCCTGGGCGCTGGATAATTTCCTGGAACTGGCCGGGCGGTTGCGCGCGAGCGGACTGCCGGTTATCTGGATCGAGGGCCCGACGGACGCAGACCACCTCGCAACTCTGACGCCGGCCGAGTCCGCCCATCGGCTGCGCTTCGACACCGGTCAGCTTGCTACGCTCGCAGCCACCATTCGCCGCGCGCGGCTGATTGTCTGCAACGACACGTCCTACGTCCACCTCGCGGCCGCACTCGGCACACCGGCGGTGGCGCTTTACGGCGCGGGGCAGCGTGAGCGATTTTTTCCCGCTTTCGGACGCGTGTATGTGGTGCAGGGCGATCCAATCTGTCACGGTTGCCAATGGCAGTGCGCATTTGATCGCCATATTTGCGTGCAGGATGTGCCCCCGGCCGCTGTCTGGACCGCCGTCGAGCGCCAGCTCTCCGCGCCGACGAGCCGGCGCGAAGTGTTGCCGCTCCCGATCCAGGACGGCGCGCCCGCATCATCCGCCGGGGAATCCGATCGCGTGCTTTCTTGGTTCCAAGAGGAGCTGGCTCGCATCCGCTGGGATGGGTGGCATCGCCTCACCATCATCAACGACCTCGTCCAACGCCTGCAGCTGCGTGACACGGCGCTCGCCAGCCTCTCCGCCGAGCGAGCCGCACTCGCCGCCCGCCTAGGCGAAGCCACCCGTCTGCCCAAACTGTCCGTCGTCATCCCGATGGGGCGCCCTGAACGCATCGACGGCACCCTGCAGTCGCTCGTCCGGCAAACTCTGCGCCCGCCAGAATGGGAAGTCATCGTCGTCGGGGTCGGCGCGTCTTCCCTGCCCGCCCTCCACCCCGCGCTTCCGATCATCCCGGTCGACTTGGAAAAGAACCTTCTGCCTCCGCACACGCGGGCGCGGGGGGTCGGGCGCGCGACGGGCGAATGGCTGGTCTTTGTCGACGACGACATCCGGCTCGCACCCGATTATTTTGAGGTGCTCCACCGCGTTCTGTCCGGGCAACAGGCCGGGACGTCCGTGGGAGGCAAGCCGGTGGGCGCCATCGGTGGCCGGATTCCCGGCGGGCGCGGCACATATTTTGAGCACCTCACGGACATTTCCAATTTCTGGGCCCAGCAATCGTTGCGACGTGCCGTGCCGCACAGCGTCTGGTTTCTCTACAGCGCCGCCATTGTTGTGCGCGCCGAAGCTTACCGGACCGCAGGTGGATTCAATATCCACCTCCCGAACGGCGAAGATGTCGATCTTTGCCAGCGCATCACCGCCTCGGGCTACCTGCTGGCCTACGAGCCGGCTCTCGTGGCCTGGCATTTTCACGGCCGTGATTCGCTCTTCCGCATGTGGCGCTATTTTTGGAACAACGGCAACGCCGCGCAATTTTTCTTCCAACACAACACGACGCTGGGCTGCTTCAGCTTCCGCACCCTGCTGGTCCGCTGGTGGAGAGATATTCGGATGAACCGGCATCATCAGCAGACGCAGGGGGAGCACCTCGGACTGCGACTGCCGTGGGTTGCGCTCAACTATCTGATCCTGGAGCATTCGCTCGAGTGGCACTACCAACGCTATTTGTGGTCCGCCCGCCGGGATCGCGATCTGGTCGCCAACACGCCCAGCGGGCGATACACCGCCGCCGCCTTTGCCGCCTTCGCCGCCGGCCGCGCCGGAGCCGGAGCGGCGCGTTACGCCCTGGCCATGGTTCTGAACTTGGCGGAACCGGTCCGACGCTGACTTATGCGCATTGGCATCGGTCTCAATCTCTTCACCGCCGAGGCAGGTGGCGTTTCCAACTACGTCGCCACCCTGCTGCGCCACTGGCCGCGCCTCGGCCAGGGCCACGAGATGGTCCTGTTCAGCTTTGCGCACAACGAACCCCTGCTCCGCCTCCTGCCACCCGAAAGCCGGCGGCACGAGCTACGGCTGCAGACGCAGGAGGGCGTGTTCGAGCATCTCGACCGGATCGACGTCTACTTCTGCCCCTTCGGCTCGCTCTGGCCCCGGCCGATGCCTCTGCCCACGGTGCTGACCTTCCACGACATGCAGGAACGCTTCTTCCCGGAGTTCTTCACCCCGGCGCAGCACGTCGAGCGATTCTTTCATTACGACTGGTCGCTGCGCATGGCCGACGCCGTGATCGCGGTCTCGGAGTTCACCAAGCGCTCCTGCGTCGAGATCACCGGCATCGACGCCCGCAAGCTCGTGCGCGTGCATCACGCGCCCGACGAGTTGCCCGCGCCGCAGCCGCCCGCCCCCGGGGCCGTGCCGGCGGGACCATTCGTTTTTTATCCCGCGAATTTCTGGGCCCACAAAAACCACCGCCGCCTGCTGCAGGCGCTCGCGCTTCTGCGCGACCGCGGACTCGCCGTGCCCTGCGTCTTCACCGGCAGCCTCCTCGGGCGGCCCGCCGAATGGGAGGCGATGGTCGCGGAGACCGGCCTGGGCGGACAGGTGACGCATCTCGGGCACTGCCCCCGGCCGGCCCTTTCCTGGCTCTTCCGCCATGCGCGGGCCCTCGTGTTCCCGTCGCTCTTCGAGGGATTCGGCATCCCGGTGATCGAGGCGATGCAATGCGGTTGTCCGGTCGCCTGCTCCGGCACCACCGCCCTGCCCGAGATCGCCACCGGCCGGGCGCTGTTCTTCGACCCGAACGACCCCGCTTCCATCGCGGCCGCCGTCGCACGCATCTGGCAGGACACTGCATTGCGGCACGCCCTGGCTGCAGCCGGCCGCATCCACGCCGCAAACTTCTCCCCCGAAGCGCTCGTGCGCGGCCATCTCGGGGCTTTTCAACTGGCGCGCCGGCGCTATCGCCCGCTCCTGCATTGGTATCGGCGGACCGTGCTGGAGCCGCGTTCGCGCCGGCCCCGGACCGGATTGCGCCCACAGGAGGCGGCGGCCGCTCGGCGATTGCTTCAGGCCACGGTTTCGACGAAGGGAGAGGGCCCATGAATCGTCCCCGGCCCGAGTTCACGATCCTGATGCCCACCCGCAACCACGGGCAATGGATCGAACAGGCCCTGCGCAGCATCCTCGACCAGGACCATGCCGGCCCGCACGAAATCCTCGTCCTCGACGCGCTCTCGCACGACCGCACCGGCGAAATCCTCGCGCGTTACACCGGCCGGGTCCACTGGCGTCGCGAAAGCGACGCCGGCCAGGCCGACGCCATCAACAAGGGCATTGCCTGCACCACCGGGGAGATCGTCGGCTGGCTGAATTCCGACGACGTCTACCTGCCCGGAACCCTGCGGGCGGTGGCGCAGGCCTTCGCGGCCGATCCGGCGCTGGATTTCGTCTACGGTGACGCCCTCGAGATCGGCGAAGACGGGCGCATCCTCACCCCCAATCTCTTCACGGAAGAGTGCGACGCCGGGCGATTCTACACCTCGCACGACTACATCTGCCAGCCGACGCTCTTCGTGCGTCGCGCGGCGCTGGCCCGGGTCGGCCCGCTGCGCACGAACCTCAGGTGGTTCCTCGATTACCAATGGTTCGCGCGGTTCTTCATGGCGGGTCTGCGCGGGCGGCGGCTCCGGCGCTTCCTCGCCGCCAACCGCGACCATCACTCGACCAAGACCAACTCGGGCGGTTTCGCCCGCTGGTGGGAGATCATGCAGGTGTTGTCGGAAACGCCAGGCCCCTTCGTGATGTTCCGCCGCTGCGGCTGGATCTACACGATGGAACTGGTGATCAAATGGCTCAACACGACGAGCCCCGACCCCGCCTTGGCGCGGTGGCGGCAGGCCGCGCTTGATTTTCTGAACACGCGATTCATGCGACTGGTCTCGCCGAGGCAATTTCACGATATCGCACACCGTTTCCAGCGCGACATCCAGCCGCGCGGCAACAACATCGCCGCGCTCTGGGAGCCAATCCCGCCCGAGCCACTGGCACCCCACCTGCCCCGCGTCTATCCAGGTCTCGTGTCCGAACACCACGCCGCCCTGCGCACGCTGCTCTTCCCTCATCTGCCGCAACAGCCCGGACGGGACGCATTGCTTGCCCAGTTGCTGGGCACCAGCATCAGTGAAGCCACCTTCATTCTGGACGCACTGCACCGTTCCCTCGGCAGCGCAGGCGATGTCGTCGAGTTCGGCATCGCCCAGGGCGCCACCTCCGCCCTCCTGGCCAACGAACTGCGCGGCACCGGACGGACGCTCTGGCTCTACGACTCCTTCGCCGGTCTCCCGGCTCCCTCACCCGAGGACGAATTGAAGGACGACATCTTCAATCTCGGCTCCATCGCTCGCTACAAGGGAGAGATGGCCTGCCCGCGCGAGGAGGTGGAGGAGCGCCTGCGTCGCATCGGCATCGCCGGAGACGCCGTGCGCATTGTGCCGGGCTTCATCGACGAGACCCTGGCGCAGGACGCTCCGGCGCAGGTGTGCTTTGCCTACGTGGACTTCGATTTCTACGCACCCATCGGACTCGCGCTCGAATTCCTCGATCGCACGCTCGCACCCGGCGGGTGGATCGTCGTCGACGACTACGACTTCTTCTCGACCGGCGCCAAGCGCGCAGTGGACGAATTCCTGCAGCGCAGGGGAGCCGACTACGAGTTCAGCCTGCCCCCGGCATTCGCGGGGCATTTCTGCCGGCTGCGGCGGCGGCGTTGAGCAAGGGAGCCCCCTGTGCCCTCCACATTCGCGCTCGTCACCCCGTCGTTGGACCAGGCTGCGTTCCTGTCGGCCTGCATGGACAGCGTGCTGCGCCAGCAGGGCTGCACGGTGCACCACGCGGTCCGCGACGGCGGTTCGACCGACGGCTCGGTCGAGATCCTGCGGGGTTACGGCGAACGCGTCCGCTGGCGCAGCGGGCCGGACGGCGGGCAGGCGCGCGCCATCAACGCGGCGCTGCAGTCGCTCCCCGGTGAAATCTGCGGATACCTGAACAGCGACGACGTGCTCCTGCCCGGCGCGCGCGACCAACGGCTTAGCCCATCTTCCGCAGTTCGGGCCACTTGGGTTCGTGCTGGCAGGCACTTGCGCGATTTAGGGGAGGTTTTTCTCCACTACATTTTCGATTT
>PNKG01000032.1 GCA_013822585.1 Opitutus sp.
CGCGTCGGGTTACCAGCCCGAGGAGTTGCACGACCTCAAGAAGCTCCTCGCCGACCAATACGTCTGCAATTTCTCGGTCTTCCAATCGCTCCTCGACTCGTGGGCGCTCAAGCAGCTCTTCCCCGTCACGCCACTGCACCGCCTGAACGAGAAGCCCACGGTCAACGCCATCCTCGTCGACATCACCTGCGACTCCGACGGCAAGATCGGCAGCTTCATCGACCTGCAGGACCAGAAGGACTACCTCCAGCTCCACCCGCTGAAGCACGGCCAGTCCTACTACCTCGGCATCTACCTTACCGGCGCCTACCAGGACATCATGGGCGATCTGCACAACCTCTTCGGCCGCGTGAACGAAGTGCACGTGTTCCTCGAGGACGACGAGCCCAACGGCTACTACATCGAGGAAGCGCTCGCCGGCTCCCGCGTGGCCGACGTGATCGAGGGCGTGCAATACCAATGGGAGGAACTCTGCCGCCGCGTGAAGCAGCAGGTCGACCACGCGACCAAGAAGGACCTGATCAAGCCCCGCGAAGGCGTGCGCCTAGTCGAGTTCTACGAGTCGCAGATGCTCGCGAAGACCTACCTCAACATCGTCCCGAAAAACGGGAAGAAGAAGTAGCGAGGATTTCCTGCCCGCTGGGCTGGTCGGGGGGAGGGCGCCGCTTGCTCTTTCCATGCACCCAGTCAGATTGCGCCCATGATTTCCTACAACGCGCCCGACTTCACCCGGCACCCGCCCCGCAGCCCCCGTGTCAAGCTCGGCGGGTTGGTCCACCTGCCCCGCCTGCTCGACAAGGCCCGCGCCCACGCCGCCGGCAAGATCGGCGATTACAAGTGGAACTGCCCGCTCGACCAGCGGCTCTGCGCGTTTCTCGGTCTCGACATCGAAGCGATGCTCGCCGAGGTGAGGCAGGGCCGCAGCGACACCGAGATGCTGGCTTGGGTGGCGGCCCACAGCGCCCACAAGCGCGCCCCTTGGGAAATCAAGGCTTGGTCGGAATGGCTGACCAACCTGGCCGCCGGCAACATCGACCGCCACCAGATGTTCGCCGACGAACTGAGGAAGAACGCCCCCGGCCGCGAGGACATCGCGACCTTCTTCGACCGGCTCGATCTCGACGACTACGTGTCCTTCGGCGGCCGGGGCTGAGCCCTCACGGCATCAACCGCTCGATTGTCCACCGCCCGTCCGGCTGCCGGCGATACAGGAACCGGTCGTGCAACCGGCTCGGGCGGCCCTGCCAGAACTCGAAGGTCTCCGGCGTCACCCGGTAGCCGCCCCAGTCGGTGGGCAGCGGTATCTCGCCCTGCGCGAATTTCGCCTTCATCTCGGCGAACTTCTGCTCGAGCAGCGAGCGCGTGGTGATCACCTCGCTCTGCCGCGAGGCCCAGGCTCCGATCTGGCTCTCGCGTGGACGGGTCAGAAAATATCTCAGCGACTCGGCCGCGGAGATCTTCGCCGCCCGGCCCGTCACCACGACCTGGCGTTCGAGCGGCAGCCACGGGAACATCAGCGCCACCCTGGCGTTGGCCGCAATGTCGCGCGCCTTGGCGCTCTCGTAATTCGTATAAAAAACGAAGCCGCGCTCATCGAAGCCCTTGAGCAGCACCGTGCGCAGGTTGGGGCGGCCGGAGGCGTCGGCCGTCGCCAGCGACATCGCGTTGGGTTCGAGCACCTGGGTCTCGATCGCCTCGCGCATCCAGAGATCGAACTGCGCGAAAGGACTGGCCGCCAGATCCGGCAGATCGAGGGAGCGCGACGCGTAGTTGCGACGGAGTTCCTGCAGATTCATGGGCGCAGTGTGGCGCGCTGACGCCGAAGCGACGAGCCGTTTCGCTCAGCCGGCCGGGACAACCCACCCTTGAGTTGACCCTCCGCTGTGTTGTGCTTCCGTGATCGTCGTGCCCGTCGCCAGCGCCCGCCTTCCGCTCATCCTCGCCTTCAACCCGAGCAACCAGCTCGCGGTGCGGATCGATGGAACCGGCCCCGATCTACCCTTCGCCGGCCCTGAGGCGCTGGCGCGGCTCGACGGGGCGTTTCCGCGGCACACGCCTCCGGCCGAGTTCTACGCGGTCGGGGCCGGCGGCGCGGAGTGGGCCGTCAGCTTCGTGCAGGTGCCCGACGGGCCACCACCGGAGGGAATCGCATTCCGGGCGCTCGACGACCTCGAGGCCGGACGCTCGCGCCTCGCCCCGCTCCTGGCCGCCGCGCTGGCCGGCCTCGAACCTCATCTCATCGGGATCCCCTACCTTCATCTGGGCGAGAACGATTACATCTACAAATTCCGCGTCGAGAAGGACCGCAATCGCTCCATCTACGCGCAGGATGAGGCCGCACGCAGCCTCTACCAGAGCAGGCTGTGCGAGGCCATCAAGGCCCTCGCCCGCACCAACGAGCGTTCGGCCTCCACGCCCGCCGTGCTTGATTTCGGGGCGGTGCGCTACGTGATCCCGAGCCACTTCGGATTTTGCCTCGGGGTGAAGAACGCCATCGAGCGCGCCTACGAGTCGCTGGCGGAGAATCCCGGCCGCCGCGTCTTCATGCTCAGCGAGCTGATCCACAATCCCTTCGTCAACGAGGACCTGCTCCGCCGCGGCCTCCGCTACCTGCAGACGGACAAGGGCGTGCCTTTCCTCGCCGACGGCCGGCCCGCCACCGCGGCTGAGCCGGGGCCGCTGCTCTGGGACACGCTGACCGGCGACGACGTGGTGATCATCCCGGCCTTCGGCGCCACCGACGAGGACAAGAAGCGCCTCGTGCGGAAAGGCATTCGCGTGGCCCAATACGACGCCACCTGCATGCTGGTGGAGAAGGTCTGGAAAGCCGCGCGCGCCTTCGGCCGCGAGGGTTTCACCGTGGTGATCCACGGCAAGAGCGAGCACGAGGAGACCAAGGCGACGTTCTCCAACACCCGCCGACACGCCCACTCGATCATCGTGCGCAACCTGGCCGAGGCGAGGCTGCTGGGCGACTACATCGCAAACCCCAGCGAGGCGGCGCGCGACGCCATCCTCGGGCGCTTCGCCGGGCTGCACACCCCGGGCTTCGATCCGGCCCGGCATCTCGATCGCCTCGCCGTCGTGAACCAGACGACTTTGCTGATGAACGAAACGGCGGCGATCATCGACCACTTCAAGGCCGTCTTCACCGACCGTTACGGCCCGGAAGAAGGGCCGCGGCATGTCGGCGGGGCCGGCAAGAAGGACACGCTGTGCTACGCGACCCAGGTGAATCAGGACGCGCTCGCACGGGCCTTGGACGAGCCGCTCGACGCCGCCTTCATCATCGGCGGGAAGAACAGCTCCAACACCTACCAGCTCTACCGGGTCTGCGAGCAGCGGCTCGGCGACCGGGCGTTCTTCATCCAATCCGAGGCCAACATCCGCTCGCGCTGCGAAATCGAGCACTACGTCTTCCCCACCGCCACGCCCGGCAAGGGCGGCCGGATGGAGGCCCATCTCCTCTGGGACGATTCCGACACCTCGCCCAAACGGGTGCTGATCACCGGCGGAGCCTCCTGCCCCGACGGACTGGTGCAGCAGGTCATCACGCGCATCAATTCGCTGTTCCCCCGTGAGCAGTTGCGCTCGATGGACAGGGTCCTGTCCGATCTCGACCAATAACCAAGCCGCTCTGGACAGGCCGGCCGGGGCGGTGACAGGCGGCGGAAGTTCAGAACTTGATGTTGATGCCGCCGCGGAGACCGATCGCGTTGCCGAAATCGATCTTGGCGGTGCGCCCCGCGACCCCCTGGTCGTAGCCGCCCAAGCGCTGCATGTTCACGCCGGCGAAGAGGCCGGTGCGCTCGGTGGCCAGCCAGTCGACGTTCAAGTCGGCGTAGAAACCGGGGAGAAACTTGGATTTCGTGCTGGTCCTGTCATCCAGGATGGGATCGGTCACGTTTGTGATCTGCAGTTCTTCGATGACGTTGTATCGCGTCCCGGCATAGGCGCCGGCCACCCCGATGCTCGCGCTCATCCCCCAGCGTTCGGTGAACTGCGTGCGGAGGGTCGGCCCGAGCCGGAGGAGGAAATAGGCCCCCTTCAACTTCCACGAACCGTTCACGGTGGCGCCACCGGGAGTCTCGATGGTGTTCGAGGAAACCGGCACGTCGTTGAGTGTCGTCGTCGTCTCCAATCCGTTCGCTGCCGTGCTGCCGTCCGGAAGCACAAGATTGGCAAAGGTCGGGCTGACAAAGCGCGCGTCGCCCGTGGGCGCGGGGCCGTTCAACTGGAACCGATCGGTGCGGGTGACGAGCGTGGATTGCACCGTGCCGCTCGTCTTCGCATTGATGGTGTTCAAGGCGAATCCGGCGGTGAGCGCCCACTCGAACCTGCGCGAAGGCTGGCCGAAACGGCGCGACAGGGAGAGCTCCACGCCGGAATTGAAACCTTCGTCCTTCTGAGCCGTCGCGCCTTCACTGGTCGCGGTGTAAACATTCATGGAGACGAGATTCCCGGAAATCTGCGAATCCTGGGAATATCCCCAACTGCGCGTCACCCCCTGCTGGTAACTCAGCAGATCGGCGTTCTGCCTCGTGGTGAGCGTGCCGCCGTCGTTGGTTGTGCTGAAAATTTGGTAGCGTCCGGTTCCCGGGTAAACGCCGTAAGCGGCCGTCTCTCCGCTTGCGGGTGAAACCGAAGTCGGGAGCGACTCGTTGAGCCGGGCGGCATCCAGGATGACCCGGCCGTTGTCGTAATTCCGCGAGACACTCCCTGCACTGATGGCGCCCGCCAAACGGCTCCCCTGCACAATGCCGAGGTTGCCGAAGCCCACCTTGGCGCCCTGTCCGAGCACCCGGAAACCGAACGACAGGGTGTTCTTGGGCACATACCACTCGTCGGTCGGGAGCGTCAGGGCCAGATCTTCCTCGTGTTGATGCGGCGGCGGAGCTTCGTCTGTATGGGCGCGGGCGGCCAAGGCAAGGACGGCCAGCAGAGCCACGGGGGCGGCGGAGCGTAAATTCATTCGGTTAAGGGTGAAGCAGATGACCCCAGCTTGGAAAAGCCAAATAATCTCTTGTTCCTAGGCTTTTTCGATGGGCGGCGGCGGCTCGTCCTTCAGCAATCCCATCTGCTTCGCCTTCCGCTTCAAATCCTCTTCCTTCTGCTCGAGCTCGGTCTCCTTCTCCTGCTGCTGCTGCATCTTGGTGAAGAGCATGCCTTCGCTCTGCTCGAGAAACTCCTCGCGATCCTTCTGGGCCTGCCGTGCCTCCTTGATGGAGGCCTCTTGGCGATCGAGCTCCTCCTTCAGCTTCCTGAGGGCCTCGATCTCCTCGCCGGAGGCGGCTTGGGCGGGAGCGGCGGCGGCCTCCTTCCGGGCGGCCTCGATCACGCGCTCGCGGGCGGCGAGCAAGGTTTCGGTCTCGGCGAGTTCGCGCTCGCGTTCCGCCAACTTGTTCTGGGCTTCGGTGAGGGCGATGTCGCGCTCGGCGATCTTGGTCTCGAGGGCGCGGATCGCCTTCTGCAACTCGTCGACTTGGGAGCCGCTGAGCGTGGGCGAGCCGCCCCAGGGCGGGCGCGACTGGGAGAAGATGGCGTCAATCGAGCGTCGGGCTTCCGCGGTGGCTTCGCTGGCCTCCTGCGCCCGCTGCAACGGGCTGGCCCGCCGCGGCAGCACCAGCGGCTTGGCTCCGCCCAGCACCTTGGCCGGGACTTTCAGACCGCTGGGCGTGGCGGAAGACGGCCGCGAGGCCGAAAAGGAAGGCGGCGGCGGGAAGGCCGGCTTGGGCGCCCCTGCGGGAGGCGCGCCCGGCGGACGGGGGAAGGAAGGCGCCCCGGAGGCTGGCGGAAAGGGTGAGCCCGGAGACTGGGGAGGACGCGGAAAGGGATTGTCCACGAGTCGGAGACTCAGCCTCGGCCGAAAAGTCGCGAGAAGAATCCGCCCTTCTTGCCGGAATCGTCCGTCTTGGACGACTTGGCGGCCGTGCCGGTGGCTTGGGCGAAGAAGTGGGCCGCGATGGCCTCCCTCGCGGGGTCGCCGATCACGACGAGCTGACGCTCGAGCGAGCCGCCGGCGGCGATGTCGGCGACGAGGGCGTTCTTCTGGTCCTTGAACCATTCGAGCGTGGCGCTGACCGCGATCTGGACACGGCCCTCCAGTTTCGTCTTCTGGTCGGGAGCGAGCGTGGCGGCGGCCGCGGCGTCGGGGGTGGAGAGCTTCGCGCCGTAGGCCTTCGCCAGACCGAGTTGTTCGGGCCGCGCGAGCGACGCCGCGGCGAGACCGAGGGCCTCGGGCAGGTGGAGGCCGGTCGCGCCCTTGCGGAAAGGCAGGAACTGGCCGAGGCCGGCCTCGTCGCCGTGGGACAGGGCGTTGAGCAGCGAGCGGAAGTCGCCGCCGATCACGACGCGCGTCGACATCCGCTGGGCGAGGTTGGCGAATTCGCCCATCGTCTTCACGCCTTCGGAGGCGCACACGGCGCGCGTGCCCTCGGAGAGGTTGACGAGACTGAGCGGATAGGCCTCGGGGATGCCGAGCCGGGCGAGCGTCTTGAGGACCGGGTTTTCCTTCGAGCTGGATTCCTCGACTTGGGCGACCATCTCGCCGAACGGGTCGTCGAACGCCAGCGTCTCCTTGAGGATGCCGATGAGGTGGTCGGCGCGGTCGGCGTTGCCGGCGATCTCGGGCAGCATGAGGAGTTCGTCGTAATTGAAATCGATATATTTCGACGGCTTCTCCTCGTCGCCCTTGATCGGCCAATCCTTGGTGTCGAGGTTCTGCGCGAGGCTGACGAGCGAAGTGTCGGCCATGAGGGACGTCCGGAATTTCTTCCGGATCTCATCCCATTCCTTGGCGGCGTATTTCGGCATGGTGCAGGGGGGATTGATCTTAAATGGCGGGGGTGTGCTCGACGATCTCGGCGGCGAGCAGGCGGTAGTCGTTGGCCACGCTGTCGGGCTCGCTGCCTTCCGTGCCGACGAGGCTGACGGGCAGGCCCAGGGTGACGGCGCGGCGCACGACCATGGCGTCGCGGATCTGGGTGCCGAAGATTTTGGCGCTCGGCGCGCAGCCGCGTTTCTGGGCCTTGAATTGATTCAGGCGAAGCTGCATGCGCATCTTCGGCACCTCGATGTCGGTGTTGGCCTTGATTGAGTTGAAGATGATGCCGTAGACCTGCGCGGCCGGCCCCATCGCCGTGGTGCGGAAGCTGGCGGAGGACTGCTGGAAGCGCATGAGTTTTTCGACGAGCAGAGTGAAGCCGATGAGCGAGAGCGCATCGGGATTCGAGGGCACGTAGATCTCGTTGGCGCAGAAGATGCCGTTCTGCGAGGCGCGGAGGATGTTCGGCGGGCAGTCAAAAAGGACGATGTCGTAGTTGTTTTCGACCTCGGCGAGCTGCTCCTGGAAGATGGCGTAGCTCGGGCGCTTCGGATCGGGCTTATATTCGCCTTCGAGGTCGACGAGATTGAACGCGGTGGGAACGAGATCGAGCCCGGGCAGAAGTTTTTCACCTTCCTTGCCCTCAAGGACATCCTTGATGATCAGATCCTTCACCCGGGCGAGGCCGGGATCGAAGATGGAGTAGATGGAACCGGTGCCGCCAGCGTTGATCTTGTTCCACCGCTCCAGCTTCATCAGCCAGATGCTAGCGTTGGACTGGGTGTCGAAGTCGAACAGCAGTGTGCGCAGGCCGCGTTGCGCGAGGGCGGCGGCGATATTGACGATGAGCGAAGTCTTGCCGACACCGCCCTTGTAATTGATGAAAGCGATTTTGCGCGCCATGAATCCGGGGATACCAACGAAGATGAACCATGGTGCAGAGGCGCGGCAGAGAGCGAGTTAAAAATCCCACGAATCCCCCCGATGACCATGCACTTTGGGTTTTTCTTTGCCGCGAATTCCCCGCACGGTCAGCACCATGACTGAACCGTCCCTCCAAGAACGCTTCTCACCCCAAGGCATCTGCTTTGGCTGCGGTCCAGCCAACCCCAAGGGGCTGCACATCCGGAGCCATGTGCGGGGGGATGAGGTCGTCGCCTCTTGGACTCCGGAGGCGCATCATCAGGCCTTCCCGGGTGTGCTCAATGGAGGCATCATCGGCTCCCTGCTCGATTGCCACTGCAATTGGACCGCGGCCTGGCACCTCATGCAACAAGGCGGCCTCGACCGTCCACCCTGCACCGTCACCGCAGACTACGCCATCAAGATGATGCGTCCCACCCCGGTCGACGGCCCGCTCGAACTCGTGGCACGGGTGGTCGAGTCCACCGCTGATCGCGCGACCATCGAAGGCACCCTCTCCGCCGGCGGCAAGCCGCGCGCGTCCTGCCGCGGCACATTCGTCGCCGTCCAACCGGGCCACCCGGCTTACCATCGTTGGTGAATGCCTGGCGTCTCCGGGGCGTCGACGGAAACCGTTCGATCCGCACGCGCCGCTGGAGCGCGTGAATCGCATCCTTCCTGCGCGCACGGACCGAACGGAGAGCGCGTCAGTCGGCGCCCAAGCTGAAACGGATCGGCGCCACCATCCGGAAAGGAACCGGCCGCCCTTCGCGCCGCCCTGGCTCGAAGCGCCATTTCAGGACCGCCCGCACCGCGGCAACCTCGAACTCCCGGTGCGTCGCCTGCACGGCCTTGGCCGTCACCACGCGGCCGGCAATGTCGACACTGAACTCGACCAACACCTGCCCCTCCATCCCGGCCTGCCGGAGCGCCAACGGATAATCGGGCGAGGGTTGCAAACGCGCACGCGGAATGCGGTCGAGCTGGTCGAGCATGAAAACCGGCGCCCCAACGGGACCCGCCGTGGCCGGCCCGGAGTCATCTTCGCCAAAGCCGCCCCCGGGGATCCTCTGCAACTCCACCCGCACCCCAACTTGGGGCGTCGCCATGGGCGGCCCCATGTTGATTTCGGCGGCGGCATTGACAGAGCGATCCTCGGAAACCGGTCGCACCGGGCCAGGATTGAGCGTCCTGACCGGTTCCGTCGTCGCCACCGGATCCGTCGCCGCCACCGGAACGATCGGCTCGGGTGGGAATGGCGGAAGCTTCACCAGCGGCAAGGACACCTCGATATGCCCAGTCCGCCCAACAGGGTTGAACGCAAATAGCAACACGACGTGGAACGCCGCTGCGATGAAGACCGGAACGCCGTAGCGTCCCGGGAAACTGGCGGTGGGCATGGCCTTCATCAGAAGCATCACGGAGCTCGACGCAGTTTCTTAGGCGCGATGCAATCGGCGTTGCCAAGCGCCGGCGCCGCCGGGTTCACTCCGCCCGTGAAACCCACCGACCTCGCCTTCAGCCAAGCGCTCGGGATGCGCGCCGCCCCGCCGGGCGCCGGACACCTGCTCGAGCTGCCGTGCGGCGAAATCGTGCGCAACCATGTGGGCACGATGCACGCCGCCGCGCAGTTCGCCCTCGCCGAAGCCGCGAGCGCGGCCTGCCTGCAACGCGACTTCCCCGCGCTGGCCGGCCAGGTCTTCGCCGTCGTGCGCGGCGCGCAACTGAAATACCGCCGGGCCGCGACCGACACGCTCTACGCCTTCGCGCAGACGGACGAATTCACGCGCACCCACTTGGCCGGCGACCTCGCCACGCGCACGCGGACCACCGCCACGGTGCTGGTCGAACTGAAGGATGCCCAGGGGAACCTGAGCTTCTCGGGCCGCTTCGAGTGGTTCATCGCACGCAACGCCCCGGCCTGACCCATGCGCTTCCTGGCCACGCTTGGGGGATTCTGCTTCGCGACGCTCGTTGCCGCCGGCGCCGGCGCGCCCGATTATCTGCGCGCGGCGATCAACAACCTGAGCTCCGATGCGCCGCGCGGCTGGGCCTACACCCTGACCACCACGCGCGAGAAGGAGACGACGGCCGAGCGCTTCGATCCTTCCAAGCCCCAAGGCGGCGAATGGACGCTCCTGTCGACCAACGGCCGCCCTCCGAGCGCCGGGGAAATCACACGCTATCTCCGGTATAAATCCAGCAACACGCCGGTGGCGAAGCGCGGGACCTTCGAGCGCGGCGAACTCGACATCGATTCGGCTCAACTCTTGCGCGAGGACGACACCCACGCCGAGTTCCGGATGCGCTTCCGCGGCGACGTCTCCGAACCCGTCCTGCCCCACGTCGTGCTCGAGGCCCGCGTGCAGAAATCGACCGCCTCGGTCGAAAGCTGCGTGCTGCGCCTGGTCGAGCCCTTCAGTCCCGCCTTGGGCATGCGGATGAACGAGCTCACGGTCACGATGAAGTTCACTCCGCCCCGCCCGGATCTCCCGGCCCTGCCCCTCGAGGTCTCCTCGCATTTCCGCGGCCGGTTGTTCCTCGTGATACCCGTCGCGGAAGACTTGCGGGTGGTTTTCTCCGATTTCGCGCGCCTCGCCCCGGCAAAGTGAAATCGCCTGTCCGCCCTCCCCGGGACAATGTCCGTTTGACACACCCTCCGCCCGCCGATACCGCAAGGGAGAAATCCTCTCCCTCGTGACACGGCTACCACTGCGCTGGAAACTGACCCTGCTTATCACGTTGGTGAGCAGCGTGACACTTGCGCTTTCGATGGCGGGTTTCTACCTGCGCGACTTGCAGGAGTTTCGCACCGAAGTGGAGCGGCGCCTGAGTTCCACACAGACCTTCCTGGTGGAGCAGATCACCCCCGACCTGGCCAGCAGTCCCGACACGTTCGAGCTGCCCGTCGCCACCCTCCTCCGCGACCCGCAGATTCTCGCCGCCGCCGTGTATGGCCCCGACAACCGCCTGCTCTCCCGCTACCTCAGACCCGATGTCACGGATCGCGCCCTCGTGCCCAGCCGGCTCTCGCAATTCTTCTCCACCGACCGCTCGGTGCAAATCTCGCCCGTCCGCGCCCAAGGCCGCATCGTCGGCACCCTCTACCTCAAGGCGCTCCTGACCCAGGAGGACAAGGACCGCACCGAGAACCTCCTGCGCGGCTCCGCGATCATCTTTCTGCTCTCGATGCTGATCTCTCTCGGCGCCGGTTACTGGCTGCAAAGCACCATCTCCGGGCCGGTCACCCGCCTCGCCGCCGCTGCCGACCGCATCTCCTGCGAGGGCAACTACGACATCCGTCTCGACATCCATGCCGGCGGCGAAATCGGCGCGCTCGTCGCCGCCTTCAACGACCTGCTCGCCACCACCAGCCAGCGCACCTCGGAGATGAAGAAGGCCCGCGCCAACGCCGAGGACGCCCGCGAGGCCATCCACCGCATGAACCTCGAGCTGGAGGAAATCAACCACAGCCTGGAGGCCCGCGTCGCCGAGCGCACCCGCGAACTCGCCACCGCCGTCAAGTCCGCCGAGGAGGCCAACACGGCCAAAAGCGCGTTCCTCGCCAAGATGAGCCACGAGCTGCGCACCCCGCTCAACGCCATCATCGGCTACAGCGAAATCCTCCTGGAGGACGCCCAGGATTCGGAGGACAAATCCACCGCCGCCGACCTCGACAAGATCCTCACCGCCGCCCGCTACCTCCTCGGCCTGATCAACGACGTGCTCGACATCTCCAAGATCGAGGCGGGCAAGATGGAGCTCTACATCGAGACCTTCGACATCGCCCACCTCGTCAAGGAGGTCGCCACGATGGGCCAGCCCCTCGTCGCCAAGAAATCCAACACCCTCTACATCGAAATCGCGCCCCATGTCGGCGACATGCAGGCCGACTCGACCAAGGTGCGGCAGATGCTCTTCAACCTGTTGAGCAACGCCAGCAAGTTCACCGAAAAGGGCGGCATCACCCTCGCCGTGCAGCGCGACACCGACGGCCAGCACGTGCTCATGAAGGTGTCCGACACCGGCATCGGCATGACTCCGGAGCAGCTGAGGAAACTCTTCAAGGCCTTCAGCCAGGCCGACGCCTCCACCACGAAACAGTTCGGCGGCACCGGCCTCGGCCTCGCCATCTCGCGCCAGTTCGCGCGCATGATGGGCGGCGACATCACCGTCGAGAGCACCGTCAACGTCGGCACGACCTTCACCGTCCGCCTGCCCCTGCAGGTGCAGCAGATCGAGCACCGCCTCGTCACCGTCGACCCGGCCAAGGTGCCCATGAACACCGTGCCGCCCTTCCCCCAGACCCTCCCGATGCCGGCGGCCGACAACTCGCCCTTCGACGTGCTCCTGGTCGAGGACGACCCGCCGACCCGCGATATGATGGCGCGCATCCTCGCCCGCGAGGGCTGGCGCGTCCGCACCGCGGCCAACGGCCAGATCGCCCTCCACATCCTCCAGCAGGCCGTCCCGGCCGCCGTCGTGCTCGACCTGAAAATGCCCATCATGAACGGATTCCAGTTCATCGAGGCGGTCCAGGTGTCCGAGCCATGGCGACGCCTGCCGATCTTCGTGTTCACCTCGATGGACATCACCCAGGACGTCCGCGAACGCCTCACCGGCGTCACCGCTGGCATCTTCCAAAAAGGCAATTACTCTCGCGAGGAGCTGATCTCCCTCGTCCAACAAGCCGTGAAGTCCCATCTGAGCGGCCAACCCAAGACCTGAATTCGCCATGCCCAAGATCCTGCTCGTCGAAGACAACGAAATGAACCGCGACATGCTCTCGCGTCGCCTCGAAAAACGCGGCTACCAGCTCGCCCTCGCCGTCGACGGCGCCGAAGGCGTCGCCAAGGGCAAGTCCGAGGCGCCCGACCTCATCCTCATGGACATCAGCCTCCCCGTGAAGGACGGCTGGACCGCGATCAAGGAGCTCAAGGCCGATCCCGCCACTGCTCCCGTCCCGATCATCGCCCTCACCGCTCATGCGATGGAAAGCGACCGCCAGAAGGCCTTCGATGCCGGCGCAAACGACTTCGACACCAAGCCCGTCGAACTCGCCCGCCTGCTCATGAAGATCGAGGAGCAGCTCAAGAAGCGCGCGGAGGGCCCGCCGCCCGCATGAGCGATCCCCGCCCAGGAAAAGCGTCCGGCCCGACGGAAGCCGAGTCGCTGACGCCCTTCTGGCGCGCGGTGCAGTCCCGCGACCTGAGCGCCATCGGTCGCATGCGCCACTCGCTGCGGACGCCGCTGAACCAGATCATCGGCTACAGCGAGATGCTGCTCGAAAACCGGCCCAACCAGCAGGACACCCAGCTCAACCAGGACCTGCGCCGCATCCATGTGGCGGCCGGCCACCTGCTCGCCGTCGTCAACGAGGGCCTCGCCGCCTGGAAGATCGAGGCCGGCGTCGTCGACCTCAACGCCCTGCTCGTCGAGATGCGCGCCCCGCTCAACTCCGTCATCGGCTACGCCGAACTCTGCCTCGACACGCCCGAGGCCAGGGCGAGCACCGAGCTGTCGGCCGACTTGAGCCGCATCCGCCAGGCCGCGGAAACCCTCCACCAGCTTTTTCTCAGCCCCAGCCTCGGCGAACGCGGCGCCCAATCCGGCGGCAGCACCTACTCGATCCCCGGCTTCGGCCGGCCCTCCAGCCTCGGCGACTACTTCCAGCCCCCGCCGACCACCGCCACGGGCAAGCTCCTCGTCGTCGACGACGAATCCGGCAGCCGCGACATGCTCTCGCGCCGCCTCCAGAAGCTCGGCTACGAGGTCGCCCAGGCCGCCAACGGCCGCGAGGCCATCGACCGCCTGCGCAAGGAGCCTGCCGAACTCGTGCTGCTCGACCTCGTCATGCCCGAACTCGACGGCCTCCAGACCCTGCAGATCATGCGCTCCGAACCGGCGCTGCGCGACATCCCGGTCATCATGATCACGGCACTCGACGAGGTGGAAAGCACCGTGCGCTGCATCGAGGTGGGCGCCGTGGACTTCGTGCCGAAACCCTTCAACCCGGTCGTGCTGCGCGCCCGCATCAACGCCGCCCTCGAGCGCCGGCGCCTCCACGCCCGCGAGAAATTGCACGCCGAGCAGATCAGCCGCGAGCGCGCCAAGTCCGACCGGCTCCTCCTCAACGTCCTGCCCCACGCCATCGCCGACCGGCTCAAGCAGGGCGAGAGCACCATCGTCGACAGCTTCCCGGCCGCCACGGTGCTGTTCGCCGACATCGTCGGATTTTCGAGCTTCAGCGCCAGCCATTCGCCGGCGCGCACGGTGCAGCTCCTGAACGATCTCTTTTCCGCCTTCGACCGCATCGCCGAGCATCTGCTGCTCGAGAAGATCAAGACGATCGGCGACGCCTACATGCTCGTCGGCGGCGTGCCCGTCGCCCGCGAGGATCACGCGGCCGCCTGCGCCACGGCCGCCCTGGAAATGCGCGAGGCGCTGCGGGTTTTCAACCGCCGCTACAGCCTCGCATGGGAGAGCCGCATCGGCCTGAACTCGGGACCCGTCGTCGCCGGCATCATCGGCACCCGCAAGTTCTCCTACGACCTCTGGGGCGACACCGTGAACGTCGCCAGCCGCATGGAATCCCAGGGCCAACCCGGCAAGATCCAGGTCAGCGAGCGCACCCGCGCGCTGCTCGGCCCGGAATTCCAACTGGCGCCCTGCGGCAAGGTGCGGCTCAAGAACGTCGGCGAGATGCAGACCTATTTCCTCGAGGGGAAGAGCTGAGCCCGCCTCGCCCGCCTCCGCTCATCCCGGCTTCCGCGTTTGGAGAGGACGGTTCCGCATGTGGGAGCGGCTTTGCGCCGCGACTCTCCCGGGCGCGGAAGAGGCGGCCGAGGTCGGGGCGCAAAGCCCCTCCCGCACTTCAGGCAATCACGGTATCCAGGCTCACTCGGGCCCGGCGGCAGACCAGCGCAGCACGATCGTGCTCAACCCCGGCAGCGTGAGTTCGAGCGAATGCTCGCAGCCGTCCGCCGGCGAGTCGTCCGAGTCCTGCCCGCCGTAATTGCCGGTGCCGCCGCCGCCGTAGACCGTCGCGTCGGAATTGAGCACCTCGCTCCAATGCCCGGCGTGCGGCACGCCGACCCGGTAGCCCGTGCGGGTGACCGGCGTGAAGTTGCCGACCACGAGGTAGGCCGTCCGGCCCGCCGGGTCCATCCGCAGGAAGCTGAGCATGGAATTGTCGCCGTCGTTCGGGTTCACCCAGCGGAACGAGGCGGGGTTGAAATCGCCGGCCGAGAGCGCCGCCTCGCCGGTGTAGAGGCGGTTGAGGTCGCGGACGAGCGCCTGGATGCCGCGGTGCTCGGGCTGGTCGAGCAGGTGCCAGTCGAGGCTGGCGTCGTGGCTCCATTCGCGCCACTGGCCGAATTCGCCGCCCATGAAGAGCAGTTTCTTGCCGGGATAGGTCCAGATCAGGCTGTAGAGCGCGCGGAGATTGGCGGCCTTGTCGTTGGCGGAGCCCGCCCCCATCTTGCCGAGCATCGAGGCCTTCAGATGCACGACCTCGTCGTGGGAGTAGACCGAGATGAAGTTCTCGGAATACTGGTAGACCATGCCGAAGGTCAGCTTGTCGTGGGCCCACTTGCGGTGGATCGGGTCCTTTTGGAAGTAGTGGAGCGTGTCGTGCATCAGCCCCATGTTCCACTTGTAGTCGAAGCCCAGGCCGCCGTCCCGGGTGGGCCGGCTCACGAGGGGAAACGCCGTCGACTCCTCCGCGATGGTCATCACGCCGGGATAGTAGTGGTGCACGAGGTCGTTCGCCTGCCGGAGAAACGAGATCGCCTCCAGGTTCTCGCGCCCGCCGTAGCGGTTGGGTATCCACTCGCCGGCCTTGCGGGAGTAATCGAGGTAGAGCATCGAGGCCACCGCGTCCACGCGCAGGCCGTCGATGTGGTAGCGTTCGAGCCACGAGAGCGCGCTGGCGATGAGGAAACACCGGACCTCGTGGCGGCCGTAGTTGAAGATCAGCGTGCCCCAGTCCATGTGCGCGCCGAGCCGCGGATCCTCGTGCTCGTAGAGGTGCGTGCCGTCGAACTGCGCCAGCGCGAAACTGTCGCGGGGGAAGTGCGCCGGCACCCAGTCGAGGATCACGCCGATGCCGCGCTGGTGCAGGTGGTCGACGAAGAACTGGAAATCCTCGGGCGTGCCGTGCCGGTGCGTCGGCGCGAAGTAGCCGCTCACCTGGTAGCCCCAGGACCCCGTGTAGGGATGCTCCGAGACCGGCATCACCTCGACATGCGTGAACCCCATCTGGGTCACGTAGTCCCCCAGGGCGGGAGCGAGTTCGCGGTAGGTCAGCGGACGGTCGCCATCCTCGATCTTGCGCCGCCATGAGCCGAGATGGACCTCGTAGATCGACAACGGCCGGTCGACCTTCCCGGCCTGCGCCGCCCGTCTCGCCATCCAATCCCCGTCCTGCCAGGCGTGCTTGTCAGTCGAACAGACGATGGAGGCGTTGTTCGGCGGCGCCTCGAAATAAGTCCCATACGGGTCGGTCTTCATCCGCAGCCGGCCCTGCTGGTCCCAGATGGCGAACTTGTAGAGTTCACCCTCCCCGAGGCCCGGCACGAAGAGCTCCCAGACGCCCGAGGCCCCGAGGGGCCGCATCGGATGGTAGCGCGTGTCCCAGCCGTTGAAGTTGCCGGCGAGCGAGACGCGCGAGGCCGCAGGCGCCCAGACCGCGAAGGACACGCCGGGCACCTCGCCGAGCTTCCGCACATGGGCGCCGAGTTTTTCGTAGATGCGGTGTTCGTTGCCCTCGTTGAAAAGATAGAGGTCCTGCGCGCCCAGCGTCGGCAGGAAGGAGTAGGCGTTGTAGACTTGGTGGACCTCGCCCCACGCGGTCTGGTAGCGCAGTTGATGGCGGAAGACTTCCTTCCTCCTGGCGATGAATCCCTCGAAGAACCCTTCCGGCGCGAGTTGCTCCATCGGGTGGGCGGGCTGGCCCGGCGCATCGGGCTCGACACACTCGCATTTCACCGCGCCCCGGAGGAAGGCCCGCACCACCACCCCCTTCCTCCGGCCGAGCGAGGCGGGATGCATGCCCAGCCAGCCGTGCGGGTTGCCCTGACGATTCTCGAGGAACGCGGCCAGCTCGTGCGAGGGGATGATCACGCCAGCGACTGTTGGCCAAGCCGCCCGCACCGTCTAGCGCAAATCGGCATTGCCCCGCGGTGCACCAACCGGCAGTTCACCTGTCATGGTTCGTCGCCTGAGCCGCCTTTCCACCGCCCTGCTGTGCGCCGCCCTCCTGCCGGCCGCGCTGCTGCGCGCCCAGCCCGCGCCGCCCGCCCGCCTCCCCGACGCCACCGGCCGCGAGACGATCTACGACGACACCACCCGCCAGCTCGTGCTCCGCGGCGACGCCCGGCTCGTCTACGGCGACCTCATCCTCACCGCCGACGAGATCCGCTACGACCCCCATGCGAATTCCGTCACCGCCCGCGGCCGCTTCATCCTCACCCAGGCCGGCCGCCGCTTGGTGGCCGACGCGGGCGCCTACAACCTCACCACCGGCACGCTCAAGGTCCGGAACATGCGCGTCGGCCAGTTTCCGATCTACCTCGCCGGCGAGTCGGTCGAGGGCACCTTCGACGAGCTCGTCTTCACGAACGCCACCCTCTTCTTCCGCGAAGACGCCGCCTACGCCCCGTCGATCAAGGCCCGGCGCGTCACCTACCGGCGCGGCCGCATCGTCGCCGGCGAGGGCCTCCAACTCGGCCTGCTCGGCGGGCACTTCTTCAAGCTCCCGCACTTCGAGCACGACCTCACCACCGAGCTCATCTCCTACTTCACCGCCAAACTCGGCTACCGGCGCAATCTCGGCGTCATCGGCGAGACCAGCCTCCGCGTGCCCGTCGCCCGGGGCGTCCGCCTCGGCGCCGACTTCGGCCTCTACAGCGCCCGCGGCTTCATGGCCGGCCCCGCCGCGGCCTACCGGCGCGAAGGCCCCGACGGTTTCGTCCGCGGCAATCTCTCCAGCGGCTACATCAACGACCGTGGCGAAAAACTGACCGACATCCTCGGCCGGACTGTGCCCGAGGAACGCAGCTATCTCGAATGGTGGCACCGCCAGCAGATCGGCGAACACCTCTCGCTCGACGGCCAGTTCAACTATTGGAGCGACTCCGAGGTGCTGCGCGACTTCCGGCCCAAGTCCTTTTTCCCGGTCCAGCAGCCCGACTCGTTCTTCCAGGCGGTCTACGCGGGCGACAACTTCCTGCTCAGCGCCTTCGCCCGCTTCCACCCCAACCGCTACCATCGCGTGCAGGAGCGCCTGCCCGAAATCCGCTTCGACCTCCTGCCCTCCGGGGCACCAGCCGGCTCGTATCAGCGCCTGAACGCCAGCTTCGCCGTCCTCGAGGAAGACGCCTACCTCACCGCCCCCCGGCAGCGCTCGGCGCGCTTCGACGCCTACTACGGACTGGAGCGGCCGATGACCCCGGCCCCGTGGCTCACGTTCACTCCCGTCGCCGGCGGACGCATCACCCACTACGCCGACGCGCGCGGCGGCAAGAACGCCTACACCCGCGCGATCGGCGAAGCCGGCTTCGACGCCCGCCTGCGCGCCAGCGGGACATTCGACTACAGGAACGGCATCTGGGAAATCGACGGGCTCCGCCACCTCGTCGAGCCGGGCCTGTCCTATCGCTACGCGCCCAAGGCCTCCGATGGCCGCGCCTACATCCCGCGCATCGACCGCCGCGCCTTCGCCACCTATCTCCCGCCGCTCTCCATCGCCGACCAGCGCAACATCGACGATCTCGACCGCCTCGACACGCTTCGCCTGAGCCTCAACCAGACGCTGCAAACCCGCGAGCCCTCCTACGGCTCGCGCGATCTCGCCACGCTCACCCTCGCTGCGGACTACCGTTTCTCCGGCCGCGCCGGCCGCCGGCCGCTGTCGGACATCCATGCGGAATTGACCGTGACGCCCGCCCCGTGGCTCCGCTTCGAGGTCTACCAGCGCTTCACGCCGCAGACCTCCACCAACCAGGAATTGAACTACGCCCTCGAGATCACCGACCAGGACTGGTGGTCGGTCCGGCTCGGCTCGCACTCCCTGCGCAACGACTACAAGCAATACGCCCTCGATTACCGGCAGCGCCTGAACGAGGTCTTCGACGTCGTCGGCCGCTGGCGCTACGACGTGAAACGCTCGCGCTTCAACGAGCAGACCTATGGCGTCTGGCAGCGGCTCGGCCAGACTTGGGCGGTGAAATACGAGGCCTCCTTCCTCCAGGGCCCTCGCCGCGAGAGCTCCTTCGCCTTCAATCTCGAGGTGGAACTGCTGCAATTCTGAGCCGCCCGCCCCCTCCGGTTTCGGGAAATCCGATCCGATGAACCCGCGCATCGCCGCCAACCAGCAACGCACCTGCCTCGCGCTCCTCGCGCAGGTGCTCCCTCACGTCGAGCGCGACAGCGCCCTGCCCCGCCGCATCAAGGACCTGCTCGGCCGCAACCGCGCCCTCGGCTCCCGCGACCGCCGCCTCTACCGCGAACT
>PNKG01000033.1 GCA_013822585.1 Opitutus sp.
GCGGCGGATCGTTCAGCCGAGCGCCTCGAGGGTCTTTTCCATCTGCTTGTCGGCGGTGGTGATGATCTTCTGGTTGGCGTCGTAGGCGCGGGAGATGAGGACGAGGTCGACCATCTCGCGGAGCGGCTGGACGTTGCTCTGCTCGAGGTAGCCCTGCATCAGCTCGGGCTCGTCGACCGGCTCGCGGCCGGCGCCCGCGCCCTCGATGAACATGCCGGCGGCGGTCGGGATGAGCGCGCCGGGATTGGTGAACTTGTGGATGGCCAGCTTGCCGAGCGCGGTGGCACCTTGGAAAATCGTGCCATCGCGGTTGATCGTGATCGCGCCGCCGCCGGGCAGCATGGTGATGGACGAGCCGCCCTCGGTCATGACCTCGAGGCCGCCCGCGCCGACGAGGACGCGCTCGGGCGTGACGCGGAACTCGCCGCTGCGGGTGTAGAGTTTCTGGCCGTCGGGGCCGTTCATCTCGAAGAAGCCGTCGCCTTGGATGGCGACGTCGAGTTCGCGGCGGGTGGGCTGGGTCTCGCCCGTGAGGAAATTGATGCCGGTGGTGACGTGGGTGAAGAGCACCGCGTGCTCGTTCTCGGGGCCGGCATTCTTGGCGTAAGGGTTGATGTTCCACTTGCCGGCGGCCTCGGTGGAGAACTGAACCGTGCGTTTGCGGAAGCCCGTGGTCTGCGCAGAGGTGATGTTCTGCGAGACGGCGTCCTGCCAGCGCTCGAGGGCGGAGAGCGCGGAAGCGCTTTGGTAAAGCCCGATGTTCATTCAGGCCGCCGAAAAGCAACGCCGATGCCAACGATTTTGCCGCCCGGATTAGCCGCGGGTTTCCAACGAATTAAAAACTTTCGCGTCCGTGCTTGGCGCTCCCCGCCCCACCTTTCCGGAGGTTCCCGGCAATCTTTGCCGAGCCCGGCAGTCCTTGCCGCCGCCAAGAAAAACGCCGCGCCGAGGTGCGGCGTAAATCATCGGCGCGATTGCGGCGCGGTTCAGAAGAACTTCTTCGCTTTTTCGAAGAAGCTGCGCGCCACCGGCTCGTCGGCATCGCCGCAGGCTTGGGCGAAGTCTTCGAGTTTCTTGCGCTGCTCGCTCGAAAGCGAGGTCGGCACCTCGACGTGCACGCGGATGAGCTGGTCGCCGTGCGCGCCGCCGCGCAGGTGCGGCATGCCGCGGCCCTTGAGGCGGAAGGTCGTGCCGGATTGCGTGCCGGCGGGGATCTTGAGGGTCGCCTTGCCCTGCAGGGTCGGCACCTGGATGGTGCCGCCGAGGGTCGCGAGGGTGAACTTGATCGGGATCTCGGTGAAGAGGTCGTCGCCCTGGCGTTCGAACACCTCGTGCTCCTTCACGTGCACGACGATGTAGAGATCGCCGGTGTCGCCGCCCATCGCGCCGGCCTCGCCGTTGCCGGTGGAGCGGAGCTTCGAGCCGGTGTCGACGCCGGGCGGGATGCGGACGTTGATCTTCGCCGTCTCCTGCAGGCGGCCCTCGCCCTCGCACTTGGCGCAGGCGCGCTCGAACCGGGCGCCGCTGCCGTGGCAGGTCGGGCAGACCTGGCGGACGTGGAAGAAGCCGCGCGACGTCGTCACCTGGCCCGCGCCGCGGCAGGTCGGGCAGGTCGTGCGTTTCGAGCCGGGCTCGGCGCCGGTGCCGTCGCAGTGCGCGCAGGCCCCGAGGCGGCGGAAGGATATCTCCTTCTCCACGCCGTGCGCGGCCTCCTCGAGTGAGATTTCGATGTCGTAGCGCAGGTCGGAGCCGCGGGCCGCGCCGCCGTTGCCTCCGCCGCCGAAAAATTCGTCGAAGATGCCGCCTCGGCCCCCGCCCTGCCCGAAGACTTCGCGGAAAATGTCGAAGGGATCGTGGAAGCCGCCGCCAGCGTAGCTGCCGCGCGGGCCGGCCGCCCCGCCCTGCTGGAAGGCGGCGTGGCCGAACTGGTCGTAGGCCGCCCGCTTCTGCGGGTCCTTCAGCACCTCGTAGGCTTCGGAGACCTTCTTGAACATCTCCTCGGCCTCCTTGTTGCCCGGATTCTTGTCCGGATGATACTGCACCGCTTTCTTGCGGTAGGCCTTCTTCAAGTCCTCGTCCGAGGCGTTTTTCGCGACGCCGAGCAGTTCGTAATAATCTTCCTTCCGGGTCGAAGCCATGGTCAGGCCTTGGTCTCCGGCTTGGCCGGGCCGCTCGACACGATGACCGAGGCCGGGCGCAGCAGGCGGCCGTTGAGCAGGTAGCCGAGGCGCACGACTGAAACGACCTTTTCCTCGGGCACCTTGTCGTCGGGCTGGTGCGCGATGCATTCGTGCTGGTGCGGATCGAAGGCCGCGCCCGCGGGGTTGATGTCCTTGAGACCGTGGCGGGCGAGCGTGCCCTTGAACTGCTCGAGCACCATCGCGACGCCATCGGCGATCGACTTGCCGTCGCCGCCTTGCTGCTTCGCCGCGGCGAGGCCGAGGCTGAGGTTGTCCAAGATCGGGATGAGGTCCTCGACCACGCCGGCGGCGGCGAACTGCCGCAGTTCGTCCTTCTCGCGCAGGGTGCGCTTGCGGAAGTTCTCCATGTCGGCCACGGCGCGCAGATAGCGCTCGTGGGCGGCGGTCGCCTCGGCGCGGGCCGCGGCGAGCTGCTCCGCCAAGGCCGGCGTCGCCGGGGCGGTGGCGGGCGGCTCGGGCGCGGGCGGCGCGCCGTTGGTCTTCGGGGTGTCGGTCTGGCTGGTGTCGCTCATGCGGAAGGGCCGGAAAATACCTTACGGCTTCTTCTTTTCAAGCTGCTGCATCAGGTCTTTCACGGTGTCGCCGGCCCTCTTGCCGGCGTCCTTGAGCAAGTCGCCGCCCTCCCTCAGCAGGCCGCGGGCGTTTTGCAGGAGCCCGGAAGCGCCGCTGAACATGCCGCCGAGCGCATCGCTGACCACCCCGAGCGCCGCGCCCTTGAACGGGCTGACGAGGTCCGCGAAGCTGTCGACGTCCCGCAACTCGCGCTCGAGGTGCAAGTCGTAAACCTTCACGCTCGGCGAACGGCCGCTGTGGTCCGCGTGGACGAGCCGGTCGAACCTCAGATTGAGGCGGCGGATGAGAAACCCGTCCTGGCCGGCGGGCGCGCCGGGTTTGGCGGCGGGCGCGGTTTCCGGCTTCTTCCCCCCCGCGAGCGCGTCCTTGAAGACGACGGCGTTCAATTCGCCCTGCTTGTTGCGCACGAGCGTGACTTGGGCGATGTCGACCACCACCTCGTCGGCCATCAGTTTGCCCCCGAGCAGCGGGAACAGGTCGGCGTCGGCGCGGAACTCGCGCAGGTCGACAAAGGCGCCTTCGGGCCAGCCGGCGGGATTCTGCAACACCAGGCCGCGCAGACGGACCTTGGCGGCGAAGGGATTCACCGCGAGCGAGTCGAGTTTCACCGCGAACCCGGTCTTCGCGTGGATGGCCGACACCACGACCGACGGCAGAACCAGAATCCACACCGCCGCGAGTCCCAGGCAACAGGCGGCGAGGCCGAGCAGGAGCTTGAACGCGGAGAAACCGCGGCGCGCACAGGAGGAATGCGTGGCTTTCATTTCAGGAGCGGTCGAAGTTCTCGGTGACGAGCACGGCGCATCCGTCCGTTGCAGTGAAGGCGAAGTCTTCCGCGTAAGGCAGGAGGATATTGTCGCCGCGGCCCAGCGGGCGGCCGCCATCGATGGCAAGTCTTCCGCTCAGGACCGACAGGATGCGCGGCTGTTCCCGCGCGCGGAAGTGCAGCGTCTCGTCCGCGGCGAGCCGCACGCGGCGCAGCCGGAACTCCGCGCAATCGGCCAGCACGGCGTCGCTGCCGGCCGAGCGCACGATCGGCGGAGTCGGCGCGGTGTTGGCGGAGAGACAGGCGAGAGATTGCTCGAGGTGCAATTGGCGCGGGCGGCCGTCGGTCCCCATCCGGCCCCAATCGTAGCACCGGTAGGTGGTGTCGGAGTTCTGCTGGATTTCGAGGATGAGGTTGCCGCCGTCGATAGCGTGCATGACGCCGCTGCGGATCAGGATGGAGTCTCCCGTCCGGGTCTCGTGCCGCAGCACGAGGGACTCCGCGCTGTTGTCCGCGAGGGCGGCGCGGAAGCGCGCGGCATCCACGCCGGGTTGCAGGCCGGCGAGGACGGCGGCGCCGGGTTCGGCGTGGGCGATGAACCAGTTCTCCGTCTTGGGCTCGCCGCCGAGCGCCGCGGCGATGCTGGCCGGAGGATGCACCTGCAGGCTGAGGCGCTCGCGGCAATCCAGCCATTTGACGAGGATGGGGAAACGACGCTCCGGCGACCAGTGCGGCCCCATGATCTCGGGGGCGCGCGTGGCGATCAGTTCCCGCAAGGTCAGGCCTTCGTGCCGTCCCCCGGGGACGACCACCGACTGCGCCTCGGGACGGTCGACGATCTCCCAGCTCTCGCCGACGGGGCCGCTGCCGGGCAGCGCACGACCCAGCCGGTCGGCGAGGGCCCGACCGCCCCAGACGCGTTCCTGATAGAGCGGGATGAATTGGAAAAACGACATGGACTCCAAACGTGGCAGGCGCGGGCGGCTGAACGGGGAATTTACATTGACCCCCGATCACGCTACACGTCTCTAAAGGCACTTAAATGGCCAAAGCCGCGAGTTCAAATTCCAAGGACAGCGAGCCTTCGTTCGAGGGCCCGCGCTATCGGCCAAATTGGCCGGGGGCTGTGATTTGCTTCCTGCTCGGCGTGCTCGTCCTGGTGGCGATGATCGATTACCACCCGAGCCAGACGGCCTACATGCAACAGGGCGCGAAGTCCGAGGTCGTCAACGGCGCGCTCAAGCATGTGCCGGTGCGCACCGGCGCCGGCCCCAACCTCGTCGGCGCGGTCGGCGCCGACCTGTCCTTCGCCAACTTCGCCCTGCTCGGCGGCATCGCCTGGCTGGCGCCGGTCTTCCTGCTCTGGATGTCCTACACCTACGTGCGCCGCGCGCGGCACCTCACCGGCACGCGCCTGATCGCGATGATCTGCTGCATCGTCACCGGCTCCACTCTGCTCGCGATGCAGGAGACCATCTTCCTCGACCGCGACATCTACACGCAGGGACCCGGCGGCTACTCGGGCCGTTTCTTCTACGACGCCGTGTTGAAGGACAGCCTCGGCGTCTTCGGCACGGGCTTCGTGATGGGCGCGATCTACCTCACGGGCTTGCTCTTCATCTTCACGCGCGACATCACCGCGGAGTTCGAGAAGCTGGTGCACCACTTCGCCGAATGGCGCAGGAAGCGCGCCGCCCTCGCCGCCGCCCAAGCCGAAGAGCGGAAGAAGCAGCGCGAGGAGGCCGCCAAGCAAAAGGCCGCAGCCGCCGCGGCCCCCACTCCGCCCGCCCGCCCCGGTCCCGCCGCCGCACCGCTCGCGGCGAACAAGAGGATCGTCGTCCCCAAGGCCGAAGACCCGCTGGCCGAAACGCCGAAGCCCGTCGAGCCCCCGCCTCCCGCCCCCACCCCGGCCAAACCCGCCAAGCCCGCCCCCACCGCCACCGACACCAAGCCGCTTGCCGTCGCCGCCGCGGGCAAGATCGAGCTCAACATCGTCAAACCCGAGGAGACCAGGAAGGCCAAGGTCACACTCCCGCAGAGCGACGACCAGAATTACGAATTCCCTCCCCTCAACCTCCTCAAGGAGCAGGTGAAGATCTCCGCCGCCGACTCCGAGGAGGAACACCGCCAGAACGCCGAGAACCTCCTGCGCATCCTCAGCGAGTTCGGCGTCGAGGTCTCCCTCGGCGAAATCCACGTCGGCCCGGTCATCACGCGCTACGAGGTCGTCCCCGCCCCCGGCGTGCGCGTCGAGAAAATCTCGGGCCTCGACAAGAACATCGCCCTCGGCATGCGCGCCCAGTCCGTGCGCATCCTCGCCCCCATCCCCGGCAAGGCCGCGGTCGGCGTCGAGGTGCCCAACCAGAAGCCCACGCCCGTCGGCATGCGCGAGATCCTCGAGAGCGAGGACTGGGCCCACGCCAAGGCCGAGCTGCCCATCGCCCTCGGCAAGGACGTCTCCGGCAAACCCCTCGTCTCCGACCTGACCAAGATGCCCCACCTGCTCATCGCCGGCGCGACGGGCTCGGGCAAATCGGTCTGCATCAACTCCATCGTCGCCTCCATCCTCTACGCAAAGAGCCCGAAGGACGTGCGGCTCATCATGGTCGACCCGAAGGTCGTCGAGCTGAAGGTCTTCAACGCGCTGCCGCACATGCTCATCCCGGTCGTCACCGAGCCGAAGAAGGTGCCGGCCGCCCTCAAGTGGCTGCTGGGTGAGATGGAACAGCGCTACCAGATCTTCGCCAAGGTCAACGTCCGCAACATCACCGGCTTCAACAACCGCAGGAAGGAGCCGCCCGCCGAACCGCCGCCGGAACTCCAGCCCGAGCTCGCCGGCGTCGCCCCCGACGACATTGAGATCCCCGACCGCCTCCCCTACATCGTCGCCATCGTCGACGAGCTGGCCGACCTCATGATGATCGCCCCGGCCGAGATCGAGACCAGCATCGCCCGCCTCGCCCAGCTGGCCCGCGCCGCCGGCATCCACCTCATCATCGCCACGCAGCGCCCGTCGGTGAACGTCATCACCGGCGTCATCAAGGCCAACCTCCCCTCGCGCATCGCCTTCCAGGTCGCCTCCCAGGTCGACTCCCGCACCATCCTCGACGGCAAGGGCGCCGAGACCCTCATCGGCCGCGGCGACATGCTCTTCACCCCGCCCGGCACCTCGCGCATCGTGCGCGCGCAGGGCGCGTTCGTCGCCGATGAGGAAATCGCCGCCATCGTCGACTTCCTCAAGAAAAACGGCCCGCCCCAATACGCCCAGTCCGTCCAACAGCAGATCGACCGCGCCGCGCGCGAGGACGACGAGGATGCCGACGACGGCGGCGAGGAGGGCGATTTGGGCGACGACGACGAGTTGTTCCGCCAAGCCTTCGAGGTGCTCAAGTCCACCCGCCGCGCCTCCACCTCGATGATGCAGCGCCGCCTCCGCATCGGCTACAACCGCGCCGCCCGCATCATGGACCTGATGGAGGACAAGGGCATCGTCGGCCCCGAGAACGGCTCGAGCCCGCGTGAAATTCTCGTCGATTTGGACACCTACGAGCCGTGAGCCTCGGCTTTAGGCTTTCAAATCCGCCTCAATCCCAGATAAGGACACCCCATGCAGACGCTCGGCGAACGACTTGAGGAGGCGCGCAAGCGCAAGGGCATCTCCGTCCGCGAAGCCGCGGAGGCCACGAAGATCCGGAGTGATTACCTGCAGAAGTTCGAGGCCAACTCCTTCGACTTCGACCTGCCCCCGCTTTACGTGCGCGGCTTCATGCGCAACTACGCGCGCTACCTCGAGCTCGACCCACAGCGCGTCGTCGCGGAATTCGACTCGATGATGGTCGACCAGGGCCGCGCCCCGCGGCGGGAGACCCGCGAGAATTACGGCCGCGTCGAGATCGGCGGCGAAGGCGGCGACTCCTCCGCCCCCCGCAGCGGCAACGGCATCGACCCGGTCGTGCTGAAATATCTGATCTACGGCGGCGGTGCCGTCGTGCTGCTCCTGATCGTGCTCATCGTCGTGAACCTCTTCAGCGGCGGCTCCGGGGCCCGCCCCACGCCCAAGCAGGCCGCCACCGAATCCTCCGCCCCAGCCATCCCGCCGAAACAGGCACCGGCCGAGGTCGCCGCCACGGCCCAGACCGTCACCTTCACCGCCCTCGACGCCACACGCGTCAAGGTCGTGCGCGAGGCCGACGAGAGCATCATCTTCGATGGCACGCTCTCCCGCGGCGAGGCCCGCTCCTTCCGCAAGACCGGCGTCTTCCGTATCACGGTCGAGGACCGCACCAAGCTCCGCATGGAGGTCAACGGCCGCGCGATGGAAATCCCGCCGTTCCCCAACGGCAACTACGGCCGCTTCAAGCTCGACTGAGCCGCCCGACCGCGGGACATTAAAAAGGCCGGCACCAGCCGGCCTTTGTTATTGGCGGGAAAGTTCAGCGCAGGGCGACCGGCGGGCCGAGCACCTCGCGGAGAACGAAGGCGCGGCGTAGCGCCTGCGGGCTGCGCAAATCCTCCAGCACGGCGCCGCGAGCCGCGACCTTCGTGGCGGTCTGCCTGTCCGCGGTGGCGTGCTCGAATTCCGTGCGGCGGGCGGCGGCGGCCTTCCTCAGCTCCAGCTCGCGCATCTGTTCGGCCAGCGCGGCCTGCTGCTCGAGAATCTCGGCGGCGCGCTGCGTCTCCACGCGCGTCGCGTAGGTGTGCACCGGCTCCGGCCGATGCTCCACCGCGACCTCGCGCACGATGGGCGGCGGCTCCTCGTAGGCGGCGGGCTGCGGCGCGGAATCCTCCTCCCTCACGGGCGGCTCGCCGCCGCGCCGGCGCTCGGCGATCTTGCGCCGGATGTCCTCGCGGATCTTGCGCGTGCGCTCGGCCAGCTCGGGATCCTCGAACTCGAATTCCCTGGTCTGCTCCGGCGCGGCGGTGTCACCCGCCCCGCGGTCCTTCTGGCCGCGGATGGCTTTCAGCAGCTGCGCCAGCACGCCCGCGACGATCACGAGCGTGAACAGGTTGTCGGAGATCCACTCGATGATCTTCATCGGCGGCGGAACGGCGGCTTACTTCTTGCCCTCCGGATGGGCGATCGAGCCGCGCATGGCGGTGTCGGCCTGCACGTTCTCCATCCTGTAGTAGTCCATGACGCCGAGCTTCCCGGCGCGGAACGCCTCGGCCATCGCCATCGGCACCTGCGCCTGGGCTTCGACGACCTTCGCCTGCATCTCCTGCACGCGGGCCTTCATTTCCTGCTCGAGCGCGACGGCGGCGGCGCGGCGGATTTCCGCCTGGGCCTGCGCCATGTTCTTGTTCGCCTCGGCCTGGGCTTCCTGGAGCTTGGCGCCGACGTTCTCGCCGACGTCCACGTCCGCGATGTCGATCGAGAGGATCTCGAAGGCCGTGCCGACGTCGAGGCCGCGCTGCAGCACGGTCTTGGAGATGCTGTCCGGCGACTCGAGCACGACCTTGTAGGTCTCGGAGGAACCGATGGTGGTGACGATGCCCTCGCCCACGCGGGCGATGATGGTGTCCTCCTTGGCGCCGCCGACGAAGCGGTCGAGATTGGTGCGCACGGTGACGCGCGCCTTCACCTTCACCTGAATGCCGTCCTTCGCGACGCCGTCGATGGTGGTGCGGCCAGCCTCGGGATTCGGGCAGTCGATGACCTTGGGATCGACCGACGTGCGCACGGCCTCGACTACGCTCTTGCCCGAGCCCTTGGTCGCGAGGTCGATTGCGCAGGCGCGGTTCCAGTTGAGCGAGATGCCCGCCTTCTCGGCCGCGATGAGCGCCTGGATGGTCGGGATGACGTTACCGCCGGCGAGGAAGTGCGCCTCGATCTCATCGACCGAGATGTCGATGCCGGCCTTGCGCGCCGTGATGCGCGCATCGGTCACGAGACTGTAGGGCACCTGCCGCAGGCGCATGGCGATGAGGTTGATCATGCTGACCGGGGCTCCCGCGAGGCGGGCGCGCAGCCAGACGCTGAAGAACGAGATGATGATGCCGAAGAGGATGAGTCCGGCGACACCAAGGACGATGATGAGGACGATGGTCAGGTTCATGGTTTGGAAACGAGGAGGCGGAAATTATCGAGCCCGGTCACCTTGACCGCGGCGCCCTTGGGCAGCAAGCCGCTCTGGGACGCGGCCTCGTATTTGCGGCCGGCGACGAGCACGAAGCCGCCCGGGGCGAGCGTCGTGAGCGCCTCGCCGGCCTGGCCGACGACGTCGGCAATCTGCGCCGGGGGCGGCTGGCTGGTGGCGGAGACCGCCGTGTCGAGAAACAGCCGTTTCCCGAAGCGCGTCTTGGGCAGAAGGATCAATTCGACGTAGAGCATGAGGCCGACGAGGAAGATCGCCAGCGCGGAGGCGAGGGCGCCGCCGTTGAGGCCGAATTCATGGAACGCGATACCGCAGCCGATCGCCATCAGAATGCCGCCGAGGATGCCGAGGACGGCACCGGGCACGAAGACCTCGAAGAAGAACAGCACGAGCCCCAGCGAGAACAGCAGGATGATTCCGGTCATGTGATTTTCCTTTCCACGACAAGGCTGAAGCCCGTGCGACTCTTCACCACGACGCGCTCGCCCGCGGCGAGGTGGCCGAGCTCAACCTGCGCCTGGTAACGCCGGCCGCCGATTTCGACTTCGCCGCTCGGAAACATCGCCGTCACGGCCACGCCTTCCGCGCCGATGAGCGGATCGTTCGCGGCGGCAGCCGGCGCAGCGCCGCCCGCCGTGGCGGACACGGCGGCCCCCAGCACCAGCCGGTCCCAGAACCAGGTCTTGGGCAGGTAGCGGATGAGTGCCGCAGCCAGCACGGCGGTCAGCGCGAGCGCGAGACCGAGATTGATGGCCGGGCGGACGAACAAGTCGCCCGTGATCTCAAAGCGCTGGTTGGGCCAGATGTCGGCCATCGCCCAGAGCAGCGACCCCAGCATCAGCGCGACTCCCAGCACCGCGGGCAGCACGACGCCGGGGAAAAAGAGGATTTCGACGGTGAGCAGCAGCAGGCCCAATCCGAACAGCAGCGCCGGTTCATGACCCGAAAGCCCCGCGACGTAGTGGCCGAAAAAGACGATCGCGAGCAGCACGATGCCGGCAATGCCCGGCCAGCCGAAGCCCGGCGTCTTGTATTCGAGAAACAGCGCGAGCATGCCGAGCCCCATCAGCACCGGCGCGAGCGCGGTGAGGTATTGCGCCAGCGATTCGGACCACGTGACGCGGAACTGCCGCACCTCGTAATTGCCCGCACCGAATTTCTGCGCGAGGAGATCGTCGACGTCCTTGGCGATGCCGGCGCCGAGCAAGGGCGCGGGCGGTTCGCCGTAGGGTTTCATCGCCTCGCTGGCGGTGAGGGTGAGCAGTTCGCCCTTCGGCTTGAGCACGGTGTCGCCGACCTTGAGTTCAAAATCCTCGTCGATCATCGCCGAGACCACCTGCCCGCGCAGACCCTTGCCCTCGGAGATGGCGCGCACCTCGGCGCGGAGGAAGCTGACCAGTTTCTGCCGCATCGTCTTGTCGATGTCCTGGCCGGTGGCGTTGACCGGGGCGGCGGCGCCGATCTTGCCCTTGGGGGCGAACCAGATCTCCTCCGTCGTCGCCGAGATGAACGCGCCGGCGGAGAGCGCCTGGTCGTCGACGAAGGTCGCGGTGCGGCCCGGGAATTTGCCCAGCGCTTCCATGATGTCGAAGGTCACGTCGAGCGCGCCGCCCGGGGTCTTCATGTCGAACACCACGAGGTCGGCCTTCTGCTCGATCGCCTCCTTCAGGCCGCGCCGGATGATGTAGAGCGTCGGCTTGGCGATCTCTTCGCGGACGGGAATGACGTAGGCCACCCCGCGCCGGGCCGGCGCGGGGGGCTCCGCCTTCGGGGCGGCGGCCTCCTGCGCCATCAGCCACGGAGCGGCGGCCGCGCCGATCCAGCATGCCAGCAATCGTAGATTCACGGCCACACCATACCGCTGCCGCCGGTCGCTGCAAGCATCCGGAACTTATAAACCCGCCGCGCGTTTCAAGATCGCGCTCCCGTGACGCGGGCCGGCCCACTTTAAGTTGGTGTGCCGGGAAATTTCGCCTACATCACCGGCATGGAACGCATCCCGTATCTCGGGCAAACGATTCTGCGCTGGCAGGCGGGACCCTCGGCTTTTCTCGCGCTGCCCGAAAAGGGCGCGCGCCTCATGAACTGGAACGTCACGCTGGGCGACGGCTCCGTGCGCGACCTGCTGCATTGGCCCGAAGTCGATTCGCTCGGCAACCTCGCCCAGATCCGCGGCGGCAACCCGATCCTCTTTCCGTTTGCCGGGCGCACCTACGACCGCGGGGAGGAAGGCACCTGGTGCTTCAACGGCCTCGAGCGCCGCCCGATGCCCCTGCACGGCATCGCGCGCCAGGGCGATTTCCGGCTCACGCGGCTCGACGAAGGCGGCTTCTCCGCGCTCTTCATGCCCGGCGAGGAGGCAAAGCACGCCTACCCCTTCGACTACGACTTCGTCGTCAGCTACCGTTTCGAGAAAAACGGCTTCCACGTCGAACTGGAGCTGACCAACAACGGCCAGTCGCCCATCCCGTGGTGTGGCGGACACCATTTCTATTTCACCCTGCCGTGGAGCGACGGACTCAAGCGCAAGGACTACTACGCCGAGATCCCCGCCGGCCGCACGCTGCGGCGCAACGAGACCGGCCAGCTCGTCGACGGTCCGCGGCTGCAACCGCGCGAGTCGCTCGATAATCCCGCGTTGGTCGACACGGTCTTCACCAGCCTGCGCGGACACGAATTCCAAGTCGTCGAACGCCCCACCGGATCGCGCCTCCGCTTCCGCACGGGCTTCAGCAACACCGCGGCGCAAGACGCCTGCGTCGTCACGTGGACGCAGGACGACAAGGCGCCTTTCTATTGCGTCGAGCCGTGGATGGGCGCACCCAACGCCTTCGAGACGAAACACGGCCTGCATCAGGTCGGCCCGGGCCAGACCCAGAAATTCCTCGTCGAGGTCCTGCACGGCTGAGCCTTTTTTGCCCGTTACTTTCCCGGTCCGGCCAAGTCCAATCCCATCATGATTCCCCCGCTCGCGTTCATCGAAGGCATCGGCGGCCCCGAGCTGATGATGATCCTCTTCATCATCCTGCTCCTTTTCGGCGCCAATCGCCTGCCGGACTTGGCGCGCGGGCTCGGCCGTTCCGTGAAGGAGTTCCGGAAGGCCGCCGGCGGCGTCGAGGCGGAGATCCGCCACGCGATGGAGGGAAAGCCCGAACCCTCCGAGGAGGCCAGACGCGCCTCCCCCCAGCCGGAAGTCGCCCCGCCTCCGGCCCGCACCTTCCCGCCCTACCCACCCGGCCGTCAGCGGGAGGCTCCGGACACACCGCCGGAAGAGAGCAAGTCCTGACTCGCGCGCAGGGGGAACCCGCGCACCGGCTGATGCGGCCCGCGACAATGCCGTAACGCCAAGCACCTGTTTCTCAGACCGAACCACCCGGCACAACTTGCTTCCATCGCTCACGCACGCCCCCGTCCACCAAGTCTGCCAATGTGGGCGGGGTGCCCTCACCCGCGGACCGTCTTTCGCGTTGTCGGGTGAGGGCACCCGACCCACAGAAAAGGGGAGGAGCCCGCTGAGGCCTCACTCGAAAACCGTCCCGCGCTGGAAACGCCAGAGGCTGACTCCGATCAGCACGGCCGCCATCCCGAGCAGCATGCCGAGCGTCGGCAGCAACTCGACGAAAGTGCACCCGTTCCACAGCACCTGCGCGAAGCCCTCCATCGCCCAGTAGACGACGGTGAGTTTGCTCAGGTGCTGGATGAACTCCGGCATGAACGACACCGGGAACCACGCGCCGCCGATCGAGCTCATGGTGAGGATGAGCAGCGTCGCGAGCCCCTGGGCCGCCGCGGCGGTGCGCGTGACCGCCGCGAGCAGCATGCCGAAGGCCGTGCACGCCACCGAGGCCGCGAGGCAGATCGCGACGAGGTTCGCGAAGTTCGAAGTCACATCGATGCCGAACATCAGCCGTCCGGCGAAGAACAGCGCGACGAGCTGCACGAGGCCGGTGAGGATGGCGAAGAGATACTTGCTCCCGAGCAGGTGCGCGCGGCGCACCGGCGTGGAGAGCAGGCGCAGGAAGAGCCCCGCCTTCTTCTCCTCAAACAGCGAGGTCGCCATGCCGCTGACCGAAAACAGCAGGAACATCATCGCCCAGCCGCCGACCACGCGCGTCGCCCCGGCGTTCCTCACCTGCGCGCCGGCGAGCTGCTCCTGCTCGATCTTGATCACGCGGTCCATGAAGCGGCCCGCATCGCCGGCCCCGCCCTTGCCGGCCCCGCCCAGCCCGGGCAGTTCGCCCTTGGCCATGGACTCGCGGATGTTCGCCTCGTCGAAACCGAAGGCGCGGCTCACCGCGCCGGCCATCTCGCCGTAAAACCTGTCCGTGCTCGCCGCGCCGATGGCCTCGGCGGCCTGCTTGCGCAGCGACTGCATGAGCAGCGAGGGCGCGGCGGTGTAGATGGTCTTTTGCAGGAGGCCGGTGACGGTCTGCGTCTCGATCTCGTTGCGCGGGTTCGTAAGGAACTTCAGGCGCAGGCCGAAACTCGCGTCTCCCGTCGCATCGGCGGGGAACACCAATGCGAAACGGTAGCGGTCGTTCCTGAACCCCGCGCGCACGACTTCCTCGGTCAGCGGTTGCTCCGCGCCCTGCGCGTCGCGCTGCGCCTCGATCACGCGGAAAGCCGCCTCCTTCTTCAGCGCGGCGACCAGCGTGGCGATCTCGGGCGCGCGGCTCTCGTTGACCACGGCAAGCGGGATGCCGACCGGGCCGGCGGCCTTGCGGGTGACGCCGAAGACCTGGCCGAAGATGTAGATCAACACGACCGGCACGAGGAAGGTGAGGCCGACGGCGACGCGATCCTTGCGGAAGTTGAGAAAGTCCTTGCGGAGAAGAGTGAGCAGCAGGCGCATGGCGTTTATTCGCGAAGGGTTTTGCCGGTGAGGTGAAGAAAGAGATCCTCGAGCGTCGGGCGCTTCAGCTGGAAGGCACGGTCGGGGAAACCGGCGGACTGCGCGGCGGCGAAGAACTCCGCCAGCCGCACGCCGGGCGCGAGGTGCAACTCGCAGGAGTCGGCCTGCTCGCGCAACGTGCCGAACCACGCCAACGCGGCCACCGCGGCGGACGCGGCGCCGTTGCGCGCGAAGGTCACGACCTCGGTCGAGGGCAGACGGGCGATGAGTTGGTCGAGCGATCCCAGGGCGAGGATCCGGCCGTGGTCGATGATGCCGATGCGCGAGCACAGCCGCGTGGCCTCCTCCATGTAGTGCGTGGAGTAGATCACCGTAAGCCCCTCGCGGTTCAGCCGCTGGAGGAGGTCGAAGATGGCGTTGCGCGACTGCGGGTCGACGCCGACGGTCGGCTCGTCGCAGAGCAGGAGCTTCGGCGAGTGCAGCAGGGCGGCCGCGAGGTTCAGCCGCCGCTGCATGCCGCCGGAATAGGTCTTCACAGGGTGTTTACGCCGGTCGTTGAGCTGCACGGCGGCGAGGCACTCGTCGATTCGCGCGCGCAGGGCGGAACCCGCGAGCCCGCAGAGCCGGCCGAAGACGCCGAGATTTTCCTCCGCCGTGAGCTCCTCGTAGAGCGCGATGCTCTGCGGCGCGAACCCCAGCGCGTGCACCGCCGCGCCGCCGCCGGCCTCGCGTGAAACCCCGTCGACCCGGATGCCCCCCGCATCCGGCGCGCGCAGGCCGGCGACGAGGGACATGAGCGTGCTCTTGCCCGCGCCGTTGGGTCCGAGCAGCCCGAAGAACTCTCCGCGCGGGATGTGGAGCGAAATGCCGTCGAGCGCGGTGATCGTGCCGTAGCGTTTGGTGACGGAGGTGACTTCAAGCATGGGGTTCCGGTGGTGATGTGCGGACATTGCGCGGTGATTCCCGCGCTCAGGCGACGCCGCAGGCGCCGCCAAAGGTCATGGTCATGCATGACACCCCGAATTTTCCCACGCGTGGGAATCGGCGATGCCGCTGCCGTGACGATTCCGGGCGTGCGCGCTTGGGCCGATCGACCCGGCAAACACCGCATTCGTCCGGTGAAGCAGGCACTTACGGCACGCGCTGCAACTTGGCACATCGACTGCGTGTAGTGGTGGCAGAAACCGATACGAACATGAAAAAGATCACTTTCGTCCTCTCCCTCGTGAGCCTCAGCCTCACCGTCGCCGCGTCCGCCGCGGTGCAGCACAATTACCGCAACGCCGACGGCGTCTACACGCTTCCAGCCTACAAGGTCTCGGCCCCGCGCCTCACGGCAGCTGAGAAGGCCATCGAGGCCGGCCTCTCCGAACTCCGCGCCCAGGCGAACGTCGCCCCGCCGATCCACACCGAGCTTCCGTCGCTCGGCAAGGTCGCCAGGCAGGCGCAGCCGGAAAAGAACCGCGCGGTGGCCGCCCAACCGGCGTCCGTGACGCAGGTCCGTTCCTGAACTCAAAATTTAGTGTGTGTGTGTCCAACCCGCCCCATGGGGGGCGGGTTTTCTTTTTGCGACGCGGGCGGGTTCCGCTTGAGTGAAACGATGACCGATCCAGGTGAGCCCGAGCCGGTGCGCATCCCGATCACAGGCGAATTGGACCTGCACACGTTCCGGCCCGCCGAGGTTGCGCCGCTGCTCGAGGATTATTTCGCCGAATGCCTCCGCGCGGGGCTCGGCGAAGTGCGTGTCGTGCACGGCAAGGGCACGGGCACGCTGCGCGAGACCGTGCATGCCTGCCTGCGGCGCATGCCTTCCGTGGCGGCCTTCCGGCTGGGTGACGAGACCTCCGGCGGCTGGGGCGCGACCATCGTCACGCTCGCGAATCCGCGTCCGCCAAACAGTTAGGCCGGCCCGCGAGCATCGCCGGCCGGATTGCCGGGGCGCTTGGGCTTGGGCGGCGGTCCCCAGAGGCGCAGCATGAGTTCGGCCAGGTTTTGCAGGCTCACTCGACGCAGGCCTCCGGCATTGATATCGCGCAACGCTCGCACATGGCCGCTGCGCTCGACGAAATAGTCCCACAGTTCGCGCTCAAGCGAGCGGGCCGCCTCGCCTGGCTGCGGACGGGCCTTGACCGCATCCATCGTCTTCGTCTGCCAATGCCGCCGCTCCTCGGGCGCGCGCTCCCAGTAATCGAAGAGGGTCTGTTCGTAGCGATTTAAGCTCATCGGCTGTCGTTTTTTACAAAAATCATCCCGCTAGGGCGGAATTGCTTTTGAACTCACAGCGTGTCTAACTGTCAGCAGTTTTCTCAACCCCGACACACACATGTGGCAAAAACTTAAGGAACAAATCCCCGCGGTGATCCTGACCGCAATCCTCGTAGGCGGCGCGATTTTCTGGTTCCACCAGAAGACCGTGCAGGACCTCTCCAACCGCCAGCAGGCCGAGATGAATGCCCTGCGGGAACAAACCCAAGCCGAGCTCAAAGCGTCGGCCGAGGAGACCCGCCGTCACATCGAGTCGGTCAACCAACTCCTCAAGGACGCCATCGCCAAGCGCGCCGCCGACGTCTTCATGACCGACGAGGAGGTGCAGAAACTCAACACTGAGAAGATGAACCAACTCGCGGAGGCGATCGCCCAGAAGATCACGCCCTACGGCCAGGTGCCGAAGACCCCCGAGGAGGCCGAGAAGCTCCAGAACGAGCAGGTCGACAAGGTTTCCGCCCGCATGGCCGAGCGCATCTCCCCGATCCTCGCCGAGATGTCCAAGGACCAGAATCTCACCCGCGAATCCATCAACCAGTATAGCCAGCGGATCTCCGACCAGATCAGCGGCGTCCTCACCGCCGAGATGGCCCGCAACCAGGAGTTGAACAACAACCTCATGTCCGCGCAGGCCATCGCGCAGGATTCGATGAAACTCTCGCACGAGATCACCGCGCTCTACCTCAGCAGCTTCAAGGATCAGGGCCTTCTCACCCGCCTCCTCACCCTCCCCGCCAATGTCGTGCGCGACGCCGCCAACCTGAGCATCGTCAACAGCACCGACCGCAAGAAGGCCGAGGAGCGCCTCGTCTCGCAGATGAACGAGCTCGACAAGCGCCTGAAGGACCTGCAGGCGCAGATGCCGAAGAAATAACCGGTCCACATCGGCTGCCCTTCCCCGCCGCGCCCCTCGGGACGCGGCTTTCATTTGCATCTGTGCCGTCGAGCGGCGCAGCCTGCTGCAACCGTCCTTGGCTTGCACCTCGCCCGCCGAAACCGCTTCCTCGCCGCGTGCCGCCCGCCCCGCTCCGACTCTCCGTCACCGACGCCCGCCGCTTCCTGCGTCGCGCGCTGCTGCTCGATGCGCCGGCGCCGGACATCGCCACCGCCCTCGCCCACCACGGCTACGTGCAGATCGACCCGATCAACGTCTGCGGGCGTATGCACGACCTCATCCTCCGCAACCGCGTCGCCGGCTACCGCGAGGGCGACCTCATGCGTCACCTGCACGGGGAAAATTCCGCGCCCAAGCCAGCCGCGGAGCGCACGGCCTTCGAGCATCACTTGCCGACCGCCCACACGCTCGTCGCGCTCACGCTCGATGCCTGGCCGCATCTCCTCGCGCAGATGCGGGCGCGCACCCGCCGCAGCGGCGCGTGGTCGGGCCGCCTCAGCCCGAAACAACAGCAGCTCGGCGGACGCCTGCTGGCCGAGATCACCGCGCGCGGCCCCCTGTGCTCCGAGGACTTCGCCGGCACCGGCCGCTCCCGGGCCGTCTGGGGCTCGGCCACCCTCGCGAAGGCGACGCTGCAGAAGCTCTTCTTCCACGGCCGGCTGCTCATCGCCCGCCGCAACGAGACCAACCGCCGCTATTATGATCTGCCCGAACGCGTGCTGCCCGCGACCGTGCTGGCCCGGCCCGAGCCGGCCGCACGCGAGACCGCCCGCTGGGAAACCCTGCTCAAGCTCCGGCAGCGCCGGCTGACTCCGCTCAAACGCACCGAGCTCCCGCTCGTCGCCGACCTCGTGCAACCCATCGCCGTCGACGGCTGCCCGCCACTCTACTGCCTCCGCTCCGACCTGCCGTTGCTCGAACTCTCAACTCTCAACCCTCAACTCCCAACTCTTCCGCTCCTCCTCCTCGCCCCGCTGGACCCGCTCATCTACGACCGCCGCATCACCGCCGCGCTTTGGGGATCCGACTACACTTGGGAAGTCTACACCCCGCCCGCCAAGCGCGTGCGCGGCTACTACGCGCTGCCGATCCTCGCCGGCACGGACATCGTCGGCCATGTCGACCCGAAGGCCGACCGCGCTGCGCGCCGCCTGCGCGTGATGCGACGCTCCGTGAAGCGCGGACACAAAGTCGCCGGACCCGTCCGCACCCTCGCCCGCTGGCTCGGGCTGACCTGAACAGTCCGGCCGGGCTCGGTTGAACACGCCGTTCATCGCAGCCACTCCCGCCCGGAGCCCACCGCCGCGGAAACGTCTCCCCTGCGGCCGTGCTCGTGAACTCCGGGCGCCGGGGAAACGCTCACTCCAGCCGCATCAGCGCCGCGAAGGTCTCGATGCCTTCCCAGAGGCAGTCGAGGCGGACGTTCTCGTTCTCGGCGTGCTGGTTGTTGTCGTAGTTCACCGCGGGCACCGTGATGATCTTCGCGCCGAGTTCCTCCTCGATGATGATCAGCGGCAGGCTGCCGCCGCCGGTCGGGATCTTCACGATCGGCTCGGCGCT
>PNKG01000034.1 GCA_013822585.1 Opitutus sp.
ATCGCTGCTCTCCACCGTTTCGTAGGCGATGCCGAGGATGCCCTTCTTGCAAAGCTGCTTCGCCAGCGCCGGGCCGGCGGCGAGGTGCAGGTAGGTGAAGATCGTCTGCCCCTGCTGCATGAGGTCGAACTCGGCTTCGAGCGGCTCCTTGACCTTCAGAATCAGGTCGGCGCTCTTCCACACCTTCTCGGCGGCAGCGGCGAAGGTCGCGCCCGCGGCCTTGTATTCGTCGTCGGTGAAACCGGCCGTCAGGCCCGCGTGCTTTTCCATCAGGACCTTGGCGCCGAGCGAGGTGACGCGGCGGCAGAGGCTGGGGGTCATGGAGACGCGCTTTTCTCCGATCTTAATTTCCTTGGGGACTCCGATAATCATGCGCTCCGGGATACCGTCGCTCCGGTTTATGACAAGAGCGCTGCGGCCAACCGGGCCGTCGGCGCTGGGCTATCACGCGGCCTAATTGCAGCAATACGCTTGCCCTGCCCGGCGGCGCTCCGGTTACTCGGCCGCTCCGATGCCCAAGCCGCTCAACCTCATCGTCGCCTGCGCCGCCAACCGCGTCATCGGCCGCGCCGGACGCCTGCCGTTCGACATCCCGGAGGACAAGGCGTGGTTCCACGAAAAGACCGCCGGCACCACCGTGGTGCTCGGCCGGATCTGCTACGAAACCTGGCCGCGCGTGCGCCAGGACGGCCGCGTGCCGGTCGTCATTTCTTCAAACCGCGCCCTCGCCCAGCCCGGCGTGCACGTCGCCGCCGACGTGCCGCAAGCGCTCGCGATCGCGCAATCGCTGCCGGGCGAGATCATGATCTGCGGCGGCCAACGCATCTACGAGGAGACGCTGCCGCTCTGCGACCGCCTGCTGCTGACGCTCGTGCACGCCGACGTGCCGGGCGACACGTGGTTCCCCGAATGGCGCCAGCTGCCCTGGCGCGAGACCTGGCGCAAGGACAGCGCCGACGCGGCCTACCGCTACACGTTCAGCGTGCTGGAGCGCCAAAGGTAGGGCGCGGATTCCGCTCCGCGCCGCCCCACCCGTCCAGTGCCGCGTGCGCCTTACTTGCGCGCCGCGGTCTGGTCGCGGCCGTTTTGCCGCAACACAAGCGCGGTGACCTTGCCGGCCGCGTCGCGCTGGAAGTGCAGTTCGGCGTTCACCACTTTCAGGAAGAACACATCGCGGTCGCGCGCGAACGCCTCGAAACGCGGCTGCCCCGTGAGCTGCGTGAAGAGCCGCCCGCCCTCGGCACTCATCGTCACCGTGACGGGGCCGAGCGCATATTCGCCGGCCAGTTCACCGAGCTCTCCCGGCGGGAGCGCGATCTCCTTGGTGCGGCCGAAGCGCTGGGCGATTCCGCTCTGGTGCAGTATGAGGGCCGCGACAGTCCCGTCGTCGGCGCGCTCGAACGAGATCTCGGCCAGCACGTCGACCACGCGGAAATGATCCTTGCCTTGCGCCTCGAGCCGCAGCGCCGGCTGCGCCGTGAGTTGCACGAAGAGACTGCCGCGACGAAACGTGACGACCATCGATACCGCTGGCGCATGGTCGTGCGTATAGCTGCCGAGAAACGGTTCCGCGTCCGTCCGGGCCAGCGTGCCCGCCGCCGGCGCGGGCGGCTTCGCCCCCAGCAGCTCGAAACCGAGCTTGTCGGTGTTCACGGCCGAATTGGAAGCCAGCACGACGACACCGGTCTTCCGCTCCGGTGAAAAAGCGACGAAGGCGCGGAAGCCGGCCGTCCCGCCGTTGTGGAAGATCACGCGGCGCCCGTCCGCCTGCATGATGAGCCACGCCAGCCCGATTTTCGTGCCTATGGCCTCCATGTCGCGCAGCGGTTTGATCGACTCGTCGATCGCCGCGCGCAGCGGCGTCTCGCGCAAACCGAGGCACGCCTGGAGAAACAGCGCCTGGTCGCGCGCCGTGGAGACCAGCGCGCCGGCCGGCGCCATCGCGCGGAACGTCCAGCGCGGAGCCGCCTGCGCGCGCGCGAAACCCGGCGCCGCGTCGGCCGGCAGCGTCGTGCCGGTCAGGTTGAGCAAGGTGTGTTCCAGTCCGAGCGGCGCGAGCACGCGCTGTCGCAGCGCCGCGCCGTAGTTTTCGCCCCACGCGCGCGCCACCGCGGCGCCGAGCAGGGCGGCCCCGAAATTCGAATACGCCGTGGCGCGGCCCGCCGGCGCCGCCGGGCCGTGGAGGCGCAGCGCCGCGTGCAGGCGATCGTCGCCGTATTCGGCGTAGGGATGCGGCGAGTTGGCCTCAATGTGATTACCCGGCAGGCGCGGCAGGCCAGAGCTGTGCGTGGAAAGCGAGAGCAGGGTGATGCCGCGGAGTGCTTCCTGCACCGGATCGTCGGCCGGGAACAGATGCTTCGCCGCCGGGTCGTCGCGGCGAACCTTACCCTGCAACTCGCCCTCGGCGAGCAGCAGGGAGGTGTAGACCTTCGTCACGGAACCGATTTCAAAGAGCGTATCGGCCGTGACCGGCCTCGAATCGTCGGGAGCAAACTGACCGGCTTGGTGGAACACAACGCCGTCGGGCTCGACCCAGGCGACGGCGATGCCGCCGGGTTGGGAACCGAGGGCGGCCTTCAGCGCGGCGGCGGGATCGGCGACAGCCGGCGCGGCCTCCAACGCCGGCAACAGACCGAGCGCGAGTGACGGAAGCAGGAGCTTCGAGCGAGTTTTCATGGGAATAGAATCATGGGAGCGAGGCCGGTTGCCGCGGATGTCTGGCCCGGGGCGAACGATTAAGGAGCAGGCTCCTCGGTTCGCGTCACCTCGCGCCAGCGCGCTTGCGCGGCGAGCAACTGGTCGAGCCGCGGCCGGAGCGTTCGCGCGACGGCCATCCGGTTGAGCCAGTAGACAAGAACGCAGAATGCGGTGAGTCCGGCAAAGACCAGTCCGTCGACCCAGTGCAACGCGCCTTGGCGCGAATAATTGTGCAGCACCATCGCGACCGCCAACGGCGCCAGATACCACAGGGCGACGGTGCGGAGGAGAAGGATCTGGGCGCGCACGTGGCGCAGCGACCACGCGAGCTGCGCCGCGATGCTGCCGCCGGCGCGGCGGCGCTGGCGCTCGAGGGCGAAATGCACGCCAACGAAGACCGCGCTGACGCCGGCCACGAGGGCGAGGGAAAGCCAGTGCGCCCAAGCCGTCGCGGGGGTCGGACGGGCATGAAGAGCGAGGAAGCCCAGCAGCACGAGGCCGGCCAGCAACTCCCGGAGATTCCGGCGCGCGATCCGGCGGTCGAAATCCTGGCTGTCAGTCCGCAGCGCGCGCAGCATCGCCGCCTCGTCGGAGTGGCGGCTCGCGGCGGGCTGTGTGCCCCAGAGTTGTTGCAGTTCTTCAAAGTTCACGACGCACCTCCTGCATGGCCGCAGCCAGCTTCTTGCGGGCGCGGCTCAACGCCACGCCGACGTGATTTTCAGTGAGACCGGTGACCTCCGCGATCTCGCGATAGGACTGGCCGTCGAGGAGCAACAGCACCAGCGTGCGCTCGGCCTCGGGCAACCCGCGCACGGCGCGGTAGAGCGCTCCGAGCGCCTCGCTCCGCTCGCACGCGACGGACGATGGCGCCTCCGGGGCTGGTTCGGCCGCCAAGGCGCCCTTCCAATATTCCCGCCGCTCCTCGCCGCGACGCCAGGTCTGCGCGGTGTGGAAACACACGCGGTAGACCCAGGTCGACGCCTTCGACTCGCCGCGGAAGCGGGCGGCCGAGCGCCAGAGCTGGAACAGCATCTCTTGGAAAAGCTCGTCCTGGTCCGCCGCCGAGGCCGCGAAGGAACGCGCAATCTTGAACAGGATGCCGCGATGGTCGCGGAACCAGGTCAGGAAGATCGTCTCCGGGTCGGTGGTGGCAGGATTCACTCTATCCAATTAGTCGCCGCCCGCGGGATTTGCCGACAGGGATTCGCCCAGGCGTCGCGCCGCCTAACGCCTGGCGAGGGCGGCGTGGGCCCGGGCCACCTCGATGTATTTCAGCGCCCATCGGCCGATGCCGGCACGTTCCTCCGGCGTCAGCGGGCGCACGAGCTTGGCCGGCGAGCCGAGGATCATCGAGCCGGGGGGCGCGACGAAGCCCTGCGTGACGAGCGCGTTCGCGCCGACGAGGCACTGGTCGCCGATCACGGCGCCGTCGAGGATCGTCGCGCCCATGCCGATGAGGCACTCGTCGCCGATCGTGCAGGCGTGGATGATGGCGCTGTGGCCGATGGTGCAATGCCGCCCGATCTTCACCCCGTGGTCGTCGGCGAGGTGGACCATCGTGAGGTCCTGGATGTTGGTCCCCTCCCCCACCTCGATGGAGTTGATGTCGCCGCGCAGCACGCAGCCATACCAGACGCTGCTGTGCGGGCCGAGGGTCACGGCCCCGAGCACGGTGGCGTTCGGGGCGACGAAGATCGCGCCGGTCGTTGCCGGTATCTGCCCGAGGTGGCGCGCGAGGCGTTGCTGCACATCCATGCCCGCAGCCTAGGCCGGCCGCGGCTCGTCCGCCAAGCGCGGAGCGGCGTCAGTTGCGCCCCCGCCGGTCGCCGCCCGCCAGCCACACCACGAGTCCGACCACGCAGGTGACTGCCACCGCCAAGCCCGAGCAAGCCGCGCCGATCAGCATGAACCAGTCGAAGAAAGTCGCCGTCATCGCATGAAAAGTCTTGCCGGGAGAGACGCCGGCCGCGGGCGGCAAGTTTCGCGCGGCCGCGAATTATCGCGCTTCCCGTGCGGGAAGCCGGGAGTTCACCCTCCCTTTACGCGGGGCGGCCCCTCAGATCACGATGCCGGCGATGGTGGCGGAGAGATACGAGGCGAGCGTGCCGCAGAGCAGCGCCTTCAGGCCGAGCTTGGCGAGGTCGGTGCGGCGCTCGGGCACGAGCGCGCCGATGCCGCCGATCTGCATGCCGACGCTGGAGAAGTTCGCGAAGCCGCAGATGGCGATGCTGAGGATGAGCAGGCCTTTCTCCGTCACGATGGGCACGCTCTGGTTGGTCAGGTTCTGGAAGGCGACGAATTCGTTGATCGTGAGCTTCTGGCCGAGGAGCGTGGCGACGTTGTTGATGTCGGCCGAGGGCACGCCCATCGCCCACGCCATCGGGTAGAACAGCTTCCCGAAGATCCAGTTGAGCGTGAGGTGGAAGTCGGGGTTGAAGAGGTGGCCGGCCGAGAGGAGCAGCCAGTCGAGGCAGGCGATGACGGCGATGAAGCCGATGAGCATGGCGATGACGTTGAGGGCGATCCTCATGCCGTCGCTGGCGCCGTGGGAGACGGCGTCGATGACGTTGGAGTAGTCGCTCTTCACCTCGAGTTTGACGGTGCCCAGGGTCTGGCTCTCCTGCGTCTCGGGGAAGACGATCTTGGCGATGACCAGCGCGCCCGGCGCGGCCATGAGGGAGGCGGTGATGAGCTTGGGCGCGAGGTCCATGCCGGCGGCGGCACCCATGTTGGCGTAGACGACGAGGATGCCGCCCGCGATGCAGGCGAGCGAGCCGCTCATGGAGGCGAGCAGCTCGCTGTTGGTCATGCCGGCAAGATAGGGGCGGATCATGACCTGCGCCTCGACCTGGCCGACGAAGGCGCTGGCGACGTTGCTCAGCGACTCCGCGCCGCTGACGCGCATGACGAAGTTCATCGCGCGCGCGATGACCGCGACCACCCGCTGCATGATGCCGAAATGGTAGAGCACCGCCACCAGGGCGCAGACGAGGATGATGGTCGAGGTGACGTTGAAGGCGAAGACGAAGCCGCCCGTGACGTAGTTGCCGATCTTGCCGCCCTGGTCGACGCCGATGCCGCCGACGACGAACGACACGCCCTCGCGCGCGAACTGTTCGAGCCGGCCCATGCCGTGCCCGAGGAGCTGGAAGAACCGGGCCACCGGCCCGACCTTGAAGATCAGCAGCGCGATCGCGATCTGCAGCGCGATGCCGCTGACGACGAGCCGGTAGTTGACCCGGCGGCGGTTGTTGGAGAACGCGAACGCGATGCCGAGGATGAGGGCGACGCCGAGCAGGCCATGGAGACGGTCCATGGGCGGAGGACGCTGCCGGAACCGCTGGCGAATTCAATCACGATAATCCCGGAATCCCCGCCATCCCCGCGTCTCCCGGGGGCCGCGCACCCGCGCGCCGTGGCGGCGGCCAACGCCGGGTTCAGCGCACCTGGCCCGCGCCGCGCGCGACGTATTTGTAGGTCGTCAATTCCTCGAGCGCCATCGGGCCGCGGGCGTGCAGGCGGTCGGTGCTGATGCCGATCTCCGCGCCGAAGCCGAACTCCGCGCCGTCGGTGAAGCGCGTGCTGGCGTTCCAGTAGACGGCGGCGCTGTCGACCGTCGCCAGGAACTTCTCCGCCGCGGCCGCGTCGCCCGTGACGATGGCGTCGCTGTGGCGCGAACCGTGCTCCGCGATGTGGGCGACGGCCTCGTCGAGCGAATCCACGATCTTCACCGCGAGGATGAGGTCGAGGAACTCGGTGCGGAAATCCTGCTCCGCCGCCGCCGCCACACCCGGCTGTGCGCCGCCGAGCAGGGCCAGGGCCCGGGGCGCGGCCCGCAATTGCACGCCGCGCTCGCGCAGCGCGCGGCCGGCCGAGGCGAGGAACTGCGGCGCGACGGCCCGGTGCACGAGCAGGGTCTCGATCGCGTTGCACACGCCGGGGCGCTGGCACTTGGCGTTGAGCGCGATCCGCTCGGCCATCGCGAGGTCCGCCGCAGCGTCGACATAGAGGGCGCAGAGGCCGTCGTAATGCTTGATCACCGGCATGCGCGCGTGGGCGACGACGGTTTCGATCAAGCCGCGTCCGCCCCGCGGGATGAGCAGGTCGACGAACCCCCCGAGTTCGCAGAGGTGGCGGACGGCCTCGCGGTCGGCCGTGGGCACGAGTTGCACGGCGTCGGCCGGCAGGCCGGCGCGAGCCAGGCCCCGGGCGACGGCCGCGGCGAGGGCGAGGTTCGAGCCGAGCGACTCCGCGCCGCCGCGGAGGATGACGGCGTTGCCGGACTTCAGGCACAAGGCGGCGGCATCGACCGTCACGTTGGGGCGCGACTCGTAGATGAAGCCGATGACGCCGATCGGCACGCCGACTTTGGCGAAGCGCAGGCCGTTGGGGTGCGTCCACTCGCGCAGGGTGCGGCCCACGGGATCGGGCAGGGCCGCCACGGCGCGGACGCCCTCGGCCATCGCCGCGAGGCGCGCGGAATCGAGCGCCAGGCGGTCGAGCATCGCCGCACCCGACCCGGCGGCGCGGCCGGCGGAGACGTCGGCCGCGTTGGCCGCGAGAATGGCCGCTTCCGCGGCGTGCAGCTCCCCGGCGACGGCGTGCAGCGCGCGGTTTTTCTCCGCGGCCGGGACCAGCGCGAGTGCCCGCGCGGCGGCGCGGGCGCGGGCGCCGAGGGAGTGAAGGGTTGCGCGAAGGTCAGACACGGGGAACGCCTTCACCCTTGCACAGGTGCCTCTTCGAGCGAAGCGAAGAATCGGGGTGCTGGTCGGGCTTGACGCCCGACCGCCACGTTCGAGTCGGGGATAACCCCCGACCTGCATTCCGGCGCGCGGTCACGTGCGGTGCGCGCGGAAGACGGTGCCGACCTTCTTGCCGGCGAGGGCGGCGGCGAGCAGGCCGGGCCGGCGGCCGTTGAGGATTTGCACGCGCACGCCGCCGGCGGAGGCGATGGCGGCGGCCTGCAGCTTGGTGGTCATGCCGCCGACGGAGAGGCGGCCCTTGTCGGGGCGGACGAGCCCGGACGCGGTCTTGATGTCGCGCACCTCGGGGACGACGTGGCCCTCGGGGTCGAGCACGCCGTCGACGCTGGTGAGGAGGAAAAGCCGGTCGGCGCCGGTGAGCAGCGCGACCTCGGCGGAAAGGCGGTCGTTGTCGCCGAAGTTGAGTTCCTCCACGGCCACGGAGTCGTTCTCGTTGATCACGGGCACGACGTTGCGGCGGGCGAAGAGCTGCTGGAGCGTGTTGCGGGCGTTCTCGTGGCGCGTGCGGCTGTCGAGGTCGCCGTGCGTGAGCAGCAGCTGGGCGACGTGCAGCCGGTGGCGGGAAAACATCTTGGCGTAGAGTTCCATCAGGCGCGACTGGCCGACGGCGGCGCAGGCCTGGCGCGCGGCGAGGGCCTGCGGGCGCTCCGCCAAGCCGAGGGCCGACATGCCGGCGGCGACGGCGCCGCTGGAGACGATGAGGCACTCGTGGCCGGCGCGGACGAGCGCGGCCACCTCGCCGCTCAGGCGGGTGAACTGGGCGCGGTCGAGCGTGTTGCCCCGGGGATTGGTGAGAATCCCGGAGCCGAACTTGAGGACGAGGCGGTGCGGGCTGGCCGGCATAGGGCGGAAAATTCGGACACCCCCCGCCCCGCGCCGCAAGGGCGAAGGGTGACATAGGGGCGCCGGGGCCGGGCTCAGTCGACGGCCACGCGCCGGAGCTTCCAGATTTTGTCGGCGTAGTCGCGGATGGAGCGGTCGCTGGAGAACTTGCCGACGCGCGCGGTGTTGAGGATGGCCATCTTCGCCCAGCGGCGCTTGTCGCGGTAGGCGGCGTCGACCTTCAGTTGCGCGTCGGAGTAGGAGCGGAAGTCGGCCAGGACCATGAACGGGTCGCCGCCCTCCAGCAGGCTGGCGCGGACCATGGCGGGCAGGTTGGTGGGCTCGCCCTTGACGAAGTAGTCGGAGCCGAGCCAGTCGAGCACGGCGCGGAGCTCCTCGTCCTGCTCGTAATGGCTCCGCGGGCTGTAGCCCTCGGCGCGGAGGGCCTCGACCTCCTCGACGGTCTGGCCGAAGATGAAGATGTTGTCGTCGCCGACTTCCTCGCGGATTTCGACATTGGCGCCGTCGAGCGTGCCGATGGTCAGGGCGCCATTGAGGGCGAGCTTCATGTTGCCGGTGCCGGAGGCCTCCTTGCCGGCGGTGGAGATCTGCTCGGAGAGGTCGGCCGCGGGGATGATGCGCGCGGCGAGCGAGACGCGGTAGTTGGGGAGGAAGGCGATCTTCAGCCGGCCGTTGACGCGCGGGTCGTTGTTCACGTGCGCGGCCACGGCGTTGATCGACTTGATGATGGCCTTGGCGAGGTCGTAGCCCGGCGCGGCCTTGGCGGCGAAGACGAAGACGCGCGGCACGACATCGAGCTGCGGGTTCTGCACGAGGCGGCGGTAGAGCGCGACGATATGGAGCAGGTTCAGGTGCTGGCGCTTGTATTCGTGCAGGCGCTTGATCTGCACGTCGAAGAGCGCGTCGGGCGAGACCTCGACGCCGCACTCGCGCTTGATGATGGCGCTGAGGTCGACCTTGTTCTGGCGCTTGATGGCCATGAACTCGTCCTGGAACCCCGGGTCGTCGGCCCATTTCTCGAGTTTCTTCAGCTGGTCGAGGTCGCGCGGCCAGCCGTCGCCGATGCGGGCGGTGATGAGGGCGGAGAGCCGGGGGTTGCAGGCGCGGAGCCAGCGGCGCGGCGTGATGCCGTTGGTGACGTTGACGAACTTGCCCGGGTAAAGGTCGTCGAACTCCGGGAAGAGATGCGCGCGGAGCAGGCGGGTGTGCAGCTCGGCCACGCCGTTGACGGCGAAGGAGCCGACAACGGAGAGGTTGGCCATGCGGACGGCCTTGGCGCCGCCCTCCTCGATGAGCGAGACGACGCGCTTCTTCTCGTGGTCGCCCGGCCACTTCTCCTCGCAGAGGCGCATGAGGTGGTCGTTGACCTGGAAGACGAGCCGCAGGTGGCGGGGGAGCACGCGCTGGAAGAGCGGGATGCTCCACTTTTCGAGCGCCTCGGGCATCAGCGTGTGATTCGTGTAGGCGAAGACGTGCGTGACGATGTCCCACGCGCGGTCGAAGACCATGCCTTCCTCGTCGAGGAGGATGCGGAGCAGCTCGACAATGGCGAGGGCCGGATGCGTGTCGTTGAGCTGGATGCACTGTTTGTCGGCGAAATTGTCCCAGCCGTTCACCGGGTTGGAGAAGTGCCGGCGGATGATGTCGCGCAGCGAGCAAGTGACGAAAAAGTATTGCTGGACGAGGCGCAGCTCCCTGCCGGTCTCGGTCTTGTCGTTCGGATAAAGGACCTTGGAGATGGTCTCGCCGTAGGCCTTCTCGCGCACGGCCTCGATGTAGCCGCCCTCGTTGAAGACCTTGAGGTCGAAATCCTCGGTGGCCTTGGAGGCCCAGAGGCGGAGGATGTTGACCGTGGTCGTGCCGTAGCCGGCGACGGGGATGTCGTAGGGAAAGCCGAGGATCGTCTTCGTGTCGACCCAGCGCCAGGTGAAGTTGCCCTGGTCGTCGAAGACCTGTTCGCAGCGCCCGAAGAGCCGCACCGGCTGCGTGAATTCCGGCCGCACGAGCTCCCACGGCGCGCCGTAGATCAGCCAGTTGTCGGGGTGCTCGATCTGGTGGCCGTTGACGAATTCCTGCCGGAAGAGGCCGAACTCGTAATGGATGCCGTAGCCGACCGCGGGCAGATCCATCGTCGAGAGCGAATCGAGATAGCAGGCGGCGAGGCGGCCGAGGCCGCCGTTGCCGAGGCCCATGTCCTCCTCCTGCGCGCGGATCCGGTCGAAATTCTGGCCGACGTCCTCCAGCGCCTCGCCGATCGCCTCGTGCAGGCCGAGGTTGATGACGTTGTTCAGCATCAGGCGGCCGATGAGGTATTCGAGCGAGAGGTAGTAGACGCGGCGGACGTTGCCCTGGCGGTGGGCCTTGTAAGTCTCGAGGCCGCGCTCGATCATGCGGTCGCGCACGGCGGTGGCGGTGGCGATCCACCAGTCGCGGGGCGTGGCCGATTCGGAGTCGCGCCCCATCTTGTATTTCAGGTAATGCAGGATGGAGGACTGGATGGCGGCGGCTTCGGCGCTGAGGGTTTTGCGCGTGCCGTTCTGGGCCTTGGATTTCGGCGACGGGAAAGCGGGCATGAGACCGCAATCCAAGAACCCGGTCCACGGCGCGGCAAGGCGCGATTCCTCTTTTGACACCCGAAGATGCAAATTCCCCGCACCGGGCTAAGAAAAGTCCGCCCGCGCGAAGATTTTTCCCGGAGATTCAGCGCTGGAACCGCTTCGCCAGTTCTCCCCGACTGAGCTCGAAATGCGTCGGCCGGCCCGCCGGGCTCGTGTGCGGCTGCGCGCAGGCGAAGAGCCGGCCGGCAAGGGCGAGCGCGTCGGCCTCGCTGGTCGCCTCGGGCAGCCGCACGGCCTTCTGCGCGGCGAGCCGCGCCAGCTCCTCCTCGGCGAGGCGCGGGGTTCTTTCGTCGAGCCGCCCGTCGCGCGCGAGTGCGAGCACGTCGCGCAGGAAGACGTCCGCCGCCTCGGGCTCGAGCCAGGCGGGTATGGCCTCGATGCGGAAGAAGTTCCGGCCAAACTCTGCCACGTCGAGACCGTGGCGCCGCAGAAAATCCAAGCGGTCCAGCAGCAGCGCGCTGCCGACGGGATCGAGCTCCACCGGCACGGCGAAGAGCAGGCGCTGGCTCGCGATCTCGCCGCGGGCGAATTGCGCCTGCAGTCGCTCGAACCACACGCGCTCGTGGGCCGCGCGCCGGTCGAGCACGACCACCCCCGCCGGCGACTCGAAAAGCGCGAAGTCCCCGTGCGCCGTGCCGAGGAAGCGCCAGCCGGGCAGGCGCGGCGTGGCCGCGCCGTGCGGAACGCTGAACGCGGAAGGCGGAGCGCCGGTGGGATTGTCGCTTTCCGAATCTCGATTCGCGATCGGCGGCGCAACGGGTGCCGCGAGGCGGCCCGCGACCTCCGGGCGCGGGGGTTGAACGGCCGGAGCGGGCGCCACGCTCGACGGCGGCTGACTCGCCCGCCACGGGAATGGCTGCGCGATGCCCGGCGGCGGGATCGGCGCGTGCCGTCTTCCGCTCTCCGAGTTCATGGTCTCCGGCGCGGCAGCCGGCGCCCCGGACTGGCGGAGCCGCTGCAACACGGTGCGGATGACGAAGCCCCTCACCTCCCCTTCGCTGCGGAAGCGCACCTCGCGCTTGGCCGGATGGACGTTCACGTCGACCGCCGCGGGGTTCATCCCGAGGAAAAGCACGGCCACGGGATAACGGCCCTTCGGGAGCGACGTGGCATAGGATTCGATCAGGGCGTAGTTCAGCGTGCGGCTGTCGACCGGGCGGCGGTTGACGAAGGCGATCATCTCGTGCCGCGAGGCGCGCGAGACGCCGGGCTTGCCGATGAGCCCGCCCAATTGCAGGCCGGCCTCGGAAGCGTCGACCGGCAGCAAGTCCGCCGCGAACTGCCGGCCGAAGATTTCGGCCACGCGCTCCTCCAGCGTGGCGCAGACCGGCGACTGGAAGAGCACGCGCCCGTCCTCGATGAGCGTGAAGGCCGTCTGCGGGCAGGCGAGCGCGTAGAGCCGCACGGTCTGGATGATGTGGGCGGATTCCGTGGCGTCGCTCTTGAGGAACTTCCGCCGTGCGGGCACGGCGCCGAAGAGGTGCGCAACCGTGATGCGTGTGCCGGGGGCCACCCCGCATTCGCGGACGTGGACGAGTTTGCCGCCGTTCACCAGCACTTCGGTGCCCGTGGCCTGACCGGCGGGGCGGGTCTGCAGCTCGAACTTCGCGATGCTGGCGATCGAAGGCAGCGCCTCGCCGCGGAAGCCGAAGGTGCCGAGCGCGTCGAGGTCGGCCGTTTCGGTGATCTTGCTCGTGGCGTGCCGCTCAAGGGAGAGCAGCGCGTCGTCCTTGGACATGCCGCAGCCATTGTCCTCGACGCGCAGGTGGCTGCGGCCGCCGTGGCGGAACTCGACCTCGATGCGCGTCGCGCCGGCGTCGAGGGAGTTCTCGACCAGCTCCTTGACCACCGCGGCCGGACGCTCGATGACCTCGCCCGCCGCGATCTGGTTGGCGACTCGGTCGGAGAGGACGCGGATGCGGGGCATGGCGGGAGGGCCGCGTTTCCGCGGTTATCCGAGCAATTTCTTCCAGCGGGCGAACTGGCGCTTGAGCTGGGCCGGTCCGGGCATGCCGGCGCCGCGGCGCCGGGCCATGGCCTTGGGCAGGTCGAAGCAGTCGGCCCAGTCGGGGCCGAACTTCGGGTGCACCTTGCTCACGTCGTCGTGGGAAAGCTGGTCGAGCAGCACCTTGTTCTCCTCGGCGAGGCGCACGAGGGCGCCCACGGCATGGTGCGCCTCGCGGAACGGCACGCCGGCGCGCACGAGGTAGTCGGCGAGGTCGGTGGCGAGCAGCGCGGGGTCGCCCACGGCCGCGGCGCAGCGCTCGCGGCGGACCGTCATGCCGGCGAAGGTGCCGGCGAGGACGTCGAGCAGGATGGCGGTCTGGTCGTGCGAGTCGAAGACCGGCGGCTTGTCCTCCTGCAGGTCGCGGTTGTAGGTCAGCGGCAGGCCCTTCGCGAGGGTGAGGAGCGTGTGCAGGTTGCCCTGCAGGCGCGCGGACTTGCCGCGGGTGAGCTCCATCGAGTCGGGGTTCTTCTTCTGCGGCATCAGGCTCGAGCCGGTGCAGAAGGCGTCGGGCAGCTCGACGAACTTGAATTCCTGCGAGGCCCAGAGGATGAGGTCCTCGGCGATGCGCGAGAGGTGCACGCCGACGAGCGCGCAGGCCGAGGCGAACTCGATGTGGAGGTCGCGGTCGCTGACGGCATCCATGCTGTTCTGCGTCACGCGCGGGCGGCCCCGCGCATCGACGAAACCGAGCGCCTTGGCGGAGAACTCGCGGTCGATGGGCAGCGTGGTGCCGGCGATGGCGCCGGAGCCGAGCGGGCACCAGTTGGCGTGGTCCTGCACGACGGCGAAGCGCTCGGCGTCGCGCTGCAGCATCTCGAGGTAGGCGAAGAGGTGGTGCGCGAAGAACACCGGCTGCGCGCGCTGCAGGTGGGTGTAGCCGGGAATGAGGATGTCGGCGTGGGTCCCGGCCACGGCGAGGATGGCGCGCTGCGCGGCATCGAGGCGCTGGACGAGGTCGGTGCACGCGGCCTTGAAGTAGAGGCGCATGTCGGTCGCGACCTGGTCGTTGCGGCTGCGGGCGGTGTGGAGCTTGGCGGCGGCGGGCACGCGCTTGGTCAGCGCCTGCTCGATGTTCATGTGCACGTCCTCGAGCTGCGTGCTCCAGGTGAACTGGCCCGCCTGGATTTCGGCGAGGATGGCATCGAGGCCGGCGTGGATGGCGTCGCGCTCCTTGCGCGTGATGATGCCGACGTGGGCGAGCATGGCGCTGTGGCCCTTGCTGCCTTGGATGTCGAACGGCGCGAGCCGCGCATCGAAGGAGACCGACTCGCTGAACCGGAGCATGAGTTCGGCGGGGCCGGCGGAGAACCGGCCGCCCCAGGTGGCTTGCGCTTTCTTGGCCATAGGAGAGCGAAGCAACGTCCCGCCGCCGGGGGAGGCAACGAGATTTTGGGGCCGGACGGAGGCACTTCGCGTTTGCCGGCCGCCCCGGGTGCGGACCATTGTGCGCGGCGATGCTGCGTTTCGTCCTCGCGCTGTTCCTGTCCGGCGCCGCACTGGCGGCGGAGAACGGCTTGTCCCGGGTGCACGTGCCGCCGATGAAGACCGCGATCTACATCGGCAGCGTCACGCTCGGCACGGGCGAGTTCCGGCGCGAGGGCGAGCGTTTCACCGCGACCTACGAGGCGAAGGTGTTTCCCTGGTTCTTCTGGAGCGAGACGGGCCGCATCACGATCACCGTCGCCGCCGCCGACTGGGAGCGGCTGGCCCGGGGTGAGACGATCGAATTCACCGGCGATGCGCTGAACCACAGGAATAAGCCCCGCAAGGTCGCCGGCCGGGCGCTACCGGGCGACGCCCTTTCCGGTCGGATCAAGGTCCGCATCCATGTCGACGACGTGGAGCTGATTTTCAATGGGCCTTACCGCCTCGCCCCCTGACCCCCGGGGGACCTCCGAGGGAAACCATCGCCCCGACCGTCCGCCGGCGCGGCAGATGTAACCCAATAGGTTACAAACCGCGCGGTCGCGAGCGACGTGAGCGGACAAATGTAACCTATTAGGTTACAAGTCCAGGACACCGGAGCGGCGCGGGGGGGGTTACTCCGTCGGCCAGTGAAAGACCACGGGGGTGTCGACTTCGGGCGCGAGGCTTTTCTTCACCGGGCAGGTCAAGGCGGCCCGCTCGAGGACGCCCTCGGGGTCGCGTGACTTCGGGATCGGCATCCAGACCTGCGAGGCGATACGCACGATGCGGCGCGGGGCGTCGGCCGACATCTCCTTGGTCACTTCCCACTTCACACCCGCGATGTCGAAGCCGAGGCGGTTCTTGGCCGCGATGGCCATGGTCGTCACCATGCAGGAGCCGAGCGCGGCGCAGAACAGGTCGGTGGGCGAGAACGCGGCGCCGCGGCCGTGGTTGTCCTTCGGGGCGTCGGTTTCAACCCTCTGGCCCGAGGGGCCGTGGGTGAGTTCGCAGTTGTAACCGCCCGTGTAGATGCCGGTGCTTTTGACCATGGGAGTGAGAGCCGGGGGCCTCAGGAATATTTCCGCAGGCGCGCGGCGACGTCGGCGCGCAGGCGGTCGATGTGGCCGAGGGTGAACTGCTCGACGTCGAGCTGCGGATCACGCACGAGTGGCGTCAAATCCATCGCCCAGGTGAGCGCGGTGGCCCGGTCGGTGGCGTGCGAGGTGAAGAAGGTGGCGTTGGCCAGCCGCCGACCGGCGATGGCGAGGTCGTAGCGCTTGCCGCCGGCGATCTGCGACTGGAACGCGCCGATGAGCTCCGCGGCGAGTTCGGAGCGCGCGGAGTCGTCGAGCACGGCCTTGTCGGCATCGAGCAGCCAGTCGAGGTTGCGCCACACCTCGCAGCCGAGGACGCGGGCCGGTCGCCGAGCCTCGGGCAACGCGCGCAGGGCGGCCAGGCAGCGCAGGAAGACGGCGATGTGAGTGTCGTGCTTGTCGGCCGGGTTGTGCAGGTAGACGGCGCGAGGCGACATGGCGGTCAGCAGCCGGGACAGATCATCGACCACGATGCCGGCCTTCGCGTCCTTCACCACGCTGCTCGGGTGGGCGAGCTGGATTTGCGCGGCGTAGCGGCCGAGATCGGCGGCGCGGCGCTGCTCGTCGCGGCGGACGAGCTTCATCTCGTCGTCGGTCATCGCGGTGAACTTTCCGGCGCGCGGGCTGCCGCCGCCATCGGTCACGACGACGCCGGTGAAGCCGAGGTCGGCGCGGCCGTGGCACTCGGCGATGGCGCTGTGGGCCATGATCTCGATGTCGTCCTGGTGCGCGGCGATGCAGAGGTGCGTCGTGCGCGCGAGCGCGGCGGCGGCGGGCGAACCGTCGGGGATGTGGACGTCGGCGGCGGGTTGGGAGAATTTCATGCGCGCAGATGCAGCCACTCGATCCGCGTGGCGCGGCCGGTCGGCTCGAATTCCACCAGGGCGCCCGACAGGCGCACGTCGCCGGCGGCCACGTCGAAGCGCCGGGGCATGCCGTCGAGGAAGCGCCGGATGACCGGCTCGATCTCGCGACCGAGCACGGAATCGTGCGGCCCGGTCATGCCGACGTCGCACTGGAAGGCGGTCTGCTTCTTCAGGAGCGAGGTGTCGGCGGTGGCGACGTGGGTGTGCGTGCCGAGCACGGCGGTGGCGCGGCCGTCGAGGTGCCAGCCCAGCGCCTGCTTCTCCGAGGTCGCCTCGGCGTGGATTTCCACGAGCGCGCCGTCGAAGTTGCCGGCGTGGTTGGCGAGCAGGCGGTCGGCCGTGGCGAAGGGACAGTCGACCTTCGGGCCCATGAAGTTCCGTCCGAGCACGGTGAACACGAGCAGACGGAAGCCGCTTTTCCCCACGATCACATGATCGCGGCCCGGGCAGGACGGCGGCAGGTTCGCCGGCCGGCAGACGCGCTCGAAGGTGCCGATCTCGTTCTCCCACCCATTCTGGTCCCAGACGTGGTCGCCGAGCGTCACGACATCGACGCCGTAGTCGAGCAGGCTTTTTGCGATCGAGCCGGTGATGCCCGCGCCGGCGGCGGCGTTCTCGCCGTTGGCGACGACAAAATCGAGGCCGCGTTCGGCGCGGAGTTTCGGCACGAGCGTGGCGACGGCTTCACGGCCCGGGCGTCCGACGATGTCGCCGAGGAAGAGGAGGTTCATCGTGAAGAGCCCGCGCCGCGCGTGAGGTCAGGGCGGCGCGCTCGGAGAGAGCGCCCTGCCCGCGCTGCCGCGCGAGGCGGCGGGCGTGCAGCGGAATGGGGCGCGGTGGTCACCGGAGTGAAGTTACGGCGCGAGGTAGCTCGCGTTCCAAGCGTTGCCGAGGGCCGGCGGGCTGAGGCGCGTGGCCTTGCCGGAGTCGGTGTCAACGAGCCAGAGGGCGCGCGCGGTGGCGTTGCGGAAGGTGACGACGATGTGGCGGCCGTCGGCGCACCAGACCGGCTCGACGGCGTCCATGGGGGCCTTGGTCACGATCTTGGCGTTGCCGGAGCCCATGTCGTAGACGGCGCTCTGGTAGCCCTTGCCGACTCCGGCGGTGAAAACGATTTTCTTCGGGTCGGCGCGGCTCCAATCGGGTTCGGCGCAGTAGCGCGAGACGTTGGTGGCGAGGCGTTGCATCGCGCCGCCGGCAGCGGACATGAGATGCAGCTGCGGGCCGCCCGCGGCATCGGACGTGAAGACGAGCCGCGAGCCGTCAGGCGACCACGCGGGCGAGGCCTCGACGGACTGGTTGTTGGTCAGGCGCTTGATCTGGCGGCCCCGGTTGTTGCCGACATAGATCTCGGGGTTGCCCTCGCCGGAGAGGACCATCGCGACGCGGTCGCCGTCCGGGCTGTAGCGTGCGCCGCTGTTCGTGCCCTTGAGGCTGACGAAGGTCTCGAGCGTGCGGCTGCGGAGGTTGAGGGTGTAGATGTCGGGGAAGCCGTTGCGGTAGCTGGTGAAGATGATCTTGGATCCGTCGGGGGACCAGCGGGGTCCGACGATGTTCTTGCCCTGCACCGGGTGGCTCTGCACCTCGCCGAAGAAGAGGTCGCCGGTCAGGATGGTCTGCTGGCCGCCGCGGTCGGAGACGAAGGCGAGGCGGCCGGCGAAGATGCCCGGCGAGCCGCTCGTGCGCGTGACGGCGACATCGGCTGCGCGCAGCAGGGCGTGGCGCGGGCTCGTGCCGGTGACGGTCTCGGCGTGGACGACATTGCCGCCGCGCGCGATGGAGACCGCGACTTGGTTGGCGCCGGCGGCGTTGAAGGTGATCTGGAAGGCGCCGCCGCTGGCAACGAGCCGGTAACGGCCATGGGCGTTGAAGGCGGTGCGCGCGAGGCCGAGCAGCTCGGGGCTGGAGGAGTCGATGACGACCGCGAAGGTGTCGGAGCTGGACACGGTCTCGACGGTGCCGATGTCGCGCTGGGCGAAGGAAGCCGCGGCTCCGAGAGCGAGCGCGAGCAGGAGCGTGAAAGTTTTCTGCATGAGAAAGCGACTGGAATTACTGGCCGGAAAACGGACAGGTTTTGGTTTTACTCCGGACCCACTAGGAACAACTTCAACTCCTCCCGTTTTCCAAGCCATTTCATCGTCACCGTCCATCGTGAACTCCGAGACCCTCAAGGAAGCGCTCAAGCAAGTGAAATATCCCGGCTTCAGCCGCGACATCGTGTCGTTCGGGCTGGTGCGCGGCGTGGCCTTCGATGCCGGCACGGCCAAGGTCTCGGCCGCGATCACGACTTCCGATCCGAAGATTCCCACGAGGTTGAAGGCCGAGATCGAGAAGTGCCTGCGCGCCCAGCCGGGCGTGACGGACGTGATCATCGAGCTCGCCGTCTCCGCCGCCAAGGCCCCGCCGCAGCCCGGCCAGGCCAACCTCGGCGGCGGCACGGCGCCGACCGGCCTGAAGCACTCCGTCGCCATCGCCTCGGGCAAGGGCGGCGTGGGCAAGTCGACCTTCGCGGTCAATCTCGCCTGCGCGCTGGCCCAGGTGCTGGAGGCCCGCGGCCGCCCGGGCCGGGTCGGCCTGATGGACTGCGACATCTACGGACCCTCCGTGCCGCTCATGATGGGCCTCGCCGGCCGGCCGGAGCTCGACGGCGAGTCGCTCGT
>PNKG01000035.1 GCA_013822585.1 Opitutus sp.
ATTAAAGCGCCGGCATGAGCCACGACTCGTCCGGCGATTGTTGCGGACTCTGGGACGGAGCGCGTGAGCGCGCGGATGGTCACGCCTCGAGCGTGGCCCCGAAGGAGTGACCGGCCCCGGTGCCCTGCGGACGATCCGGCCACAACCTGAGTTGAAGCGGAAGAATCCGGCGCGCCTTCCCGGCCGATTCCCCCGTGCCGGATGCAAACCAAAGGCTGACCGCTGACACCCGCCCCACCCCCTGCGACTCACCACGGCAGCGCGTTGCCGGCTATTTCCCGCTGCCAAAGCTCGCGGATCGCCGCGACCACCGCCGGCGCGAGCGGCTCCGACGCCGCGGCGAGATTCATCCCGAGCTGGGCGGCGTCCTTGGCGCCGGGGATGACCGTGGAGATCTCGGGGTGCGCGAGCACGAAGCGCAGCGCCGCGCACGACAGGGACAGCCCCGCCGGCAGCAACGCGCGCAGCTCGCGCACGAGCGCGGCGCGGCGGGCGACGACGTCAGGCGTCCACCGGTCGCGGATGCCGGCGAACCGGCTGCGCTCGTCGTATTTCCCGCTCAGCCACCCCGAGTCGAGCGGCACCTTGGCGATCAACCCGAGCCCAACGTCCGCAGCATCGGGGAAGGCGCGCCGCGGCTCCTGATGGAACGCGTTGAACAACACCTCGGCCGCGCCGCTCGGCGTGCCTCGGCAAAGCGCGCGCAACTCGCCCGACCAGTCCACCGAGGCGCCGAACACGCGCAGCTTCCCCTCGGCCCTCAACGCCCCGAGCTCCGCGTAGAGGTCGGCCGCCCGCGCGCCGTCGAGCCGTTCGGCCGGCGGGTTGTGCAGCAGGAGCACGTCCACGCAGTCGGTCTGCAATCGCCTCAAGCTGGCCTCGAGCGCCGGACGCAGGTTCGCGGCCGAAAAGTCCTCCTCGCCCTCGGCGGTGTGCCCGAACTTGGTGCAGATGACTGCAGCCTCGCGCCGGCCGCGCAGCGCCTGCCCGAGCAGCCGCTCGCTCGCACCGCCGCCGTAGCCCGGCGCCGTGTCGAAGAAATTGCAGCCGCCGTCGAGCGCCGCCTGCACCAGGCGCAGCGACTCGCCTGCGTCCGGGCCGCCCCAGAGCGGATTGCCCAGCTGCCAACCGCCAAAGCCGACGGCGCTGACCCTCAAGCCGGTTTTCCCGAGCGAACGGTATTGCATGACTCATTTGTAGCTGCGCCCCCGGGTGGAGCTGAAGCGAAAATACCCACAGCTCCGCCGTCCAACGGCCCACCGCCGTCGGTCATGACGGTGCCCGGACCGCCGGCCGCTTGCCGGACCCGGTCAACACGGAGCCCGCGCCGCTCAGGTCGTCACGAAGTCGAGCACCGTCGGCTGCACCAGTTCGGCGAAGTCGGCGTAGCTCATCTTGATCACCTCGGTGTGCGTGCCGGCGTTGAAGGCGATCTCCTTCTCCTCCGCCAGCAGCGCGCTGACGTAGACCTTCATGCCGTAGAGATGGCCGAACGGCGGCATCGCGCCGAGTTCGCAGTCCGGGAACCGGTCCTTGAACTCCGCCTCGCTGGCGAGGCGCACGTGCGTCGTCTCGAGCATCTCGCGCAGGTCGGCGAGCAGCACGCGGCGGCTGGCGGGCAGCACGACCATCGCCATCCCGTTCTCGATCATCACCACGACCGTTTTGGCGAAGTCGCGGCCCGCCACATGGGCCAGTTCCGCCACCTCGGCGGCCGTGTAGGCCGGCGAATGCCGCACGCTCACGTATTTGATCCCGCGGCTATCCAGATACGCTTTCACTTGGGCTCCTGGCATAACTCCTCCTGGTTGAAGATTGAAGGAATGGACCGGGCGCCGCACGGGCGACGCCCGGAGCCGACTGGCGTGAATCTACTCCCGGACCGCGCCGAAGCAAAGCGCGAAGCCGTCCGCGCCACCCCGCAGTTGCAGTTCAGGCTCCGCTCGCTAGCTTCCCGACAATCCCTGCTATCCCATGTCGAAGCCCGCCTGCTACTCCGTCAAAGCCTTCGCCACGCCCGCGGCCGCCGCGCCGCTCGCCGCCGCCGTCATCGAGCGCCGCCAGCCGCTCGCCACCGACGTCCAGATCGCGATCCGCTACTGCGGCGTCTGCCACTCCGACCTCCACTTCGCGCGCAACGAGTGGGGCTTCACCCACTACCCCGCCGTGCCGGGCCACGAGATCGTCGGCACGGTGACGGCCGTCGGGGCCGGCGTGAAGAAGTTCAAGGTCGGCGACACCGTCGGCGTCGGCTGCCTCGTCGACTCCTGCCGCGCCTGCCCGAGCTGCCGCGCAGGCCTCGAACAGTATTGCGACCAAGGTCTCACCGGCGGCACCTACGGCGGCTGGGACAAGCACCTCAACGCGCCCACGCTCGGCGGCTATTCGCAAGAGATCGTGGTCACCGAGGATTTCGTGCTGCGCATGCCGGCCAATCTCGACCTCGCCGCCGCCGCACCGCTGCTTTGCGCCGGCATCACCACGTATTCGCCGCTGCGCCACTGGAAGGTCGGGCCCGGCCACAAGGTCGGCGTCGTCGGCCTCGGCGGCCTCGGCCACATGGCGGTCAAGTTCGCCCGCGCCTTCGGCGCGCACGTCGTGCTGTTCACCACCACGCCCGGCAAGGCGGCGGACGCCCAGCGCCTCGGCGCGCACGAGGTGGTCGTTTCCAAGGACGAGAAGCAAATGGCCGCGCACGCGGGCAGCTTCGACTTCATCCTCGACGCCGTCTCCGCCCAGCACGACCTCAACGCCTGCCTCAACCTGCTCAAGCGCGACGGCAACCTGACGCTCGTCGGCGCGCCGGAGAAGCCGCTGCCGGTTGCGGCGTTCCCGCTCCTCCTGCGCCGCCGCTCGCTCTCCGGCTCGCTCATCGGCGGCCTGCCCGAGACGCAGGAGATGCTCGATTTCTGCGGCCAGCACGGCATCACCTCCGACATCGAACTCATCCGCATGGACCAGATCAACGAGGCCTACGAGCGGATGCTGCGGAGCGACGTGAAATACCGCTTCGTGATCGACATGAAGACGCTCTGAGCGCGCCTTCGCCGGACTTGCGCGAGCGGACGGCGTCTGCCTTGCTCGGGCAACCCCGCCCCGCCCGAGTGAGCACCGACGTCCCGCTCAGCAGTTTCCGCGTCCGTCCGCGTTTCCGCGAAATCGTGCCGCTGCAGCGCGCCGCCGCCAGGCAGGCCATCCTCGCCTCGCTCGCCCAGGAGCCGGCGGACCGCTTCGAATTGCGGCCGTTCGCGGAGTTCATCGGCATCCACATCGCCGAGAAGGACCGGCGCTACTGGTCGCCGCGGCTCATGCTCAGCCTCTACGACTGGCCCGAGGGCGGCACGCTGATCGAAGGCACCTACGGCCCCGAGATCGAGGTGTGGTCCATCTTCCTCTACGGCTACCTCGGCACCGGCATGCTCGGCACGCTCTCGGGGATTTACGGAGGCGCGCAGCTCTTCATCGGCCAAACGCCGTGGGCTTTCTACGTCACCGGGACAATGGCGGTCATCGCGCTCGTGCTCTACCTCGCGGCGCAGCTCGGCCAGAAATTCGCCGCCCACCAGACCTTCAGGTTGCACGCCGCCTACGAGCGCGCCGTCGCCCCGCTGCGCGCGAACGGCGGCTGAACGAGCGGCGCCCCGCCCTTGCGCTTTCGGCGCGAACCCGCTGAGTGTTGTCCTGCGCCATGCCCGCTGCCGCCCTGCCCTCCTCCCGCCCGCCCCTCGCCCGGATGCTCCGCATCCACGAGACCCTGCAGGACGGCCGGCAGACCAACTGCACCAAGCTCGCCGAGCACCTCGAGGTCTCCCCCAAGACCATCATGCGCGACCTCGCGTTCATGCGCGACCAGCTCGACCTGCCCTGCGAATACGACCCGCAGACCTTCACCTGGCGCTACGCCTATCCGGTCAAAAATTTCCCCACCGTGCAGATCAGCGAGGGCGAGTTGCTCGCGCTGCTCGTCGCCCGCAAGGCCCTCGAGCAATACCAGGGCACGCCCTACCACGCGCAGCTCGCCGCCGCGTTCGACAAACTCTCCGCCGGCCTCAACGACCGCATCAGCTTCTCGCCCACCGGCACGATGGGCAACATCTCGTTCCACCACGCCGGCCTCGGCCGCTCCGACCTCCAGCTCTTCGAGAAACTCTCCCGCGCCATGCACGGGTCGCGCGAAGTCGCCTTCGACTACCGCAAGCCCGGCGGCAGCCGCACCGCCGAGCGCCGCCGCGTGCAACCCTACCACCTCGCCAACCGCGACAACGCCTGGTATCTCGTCGGCCACGACCTCGTCCGCGGCTCGCTCCGCACCTTCGCCCTCGCGCGCATGAAATCCCTCGCCGTCGCCGAGAAGACTTTCCAGCGCCCGGCCGACTTCTCGCCCGAGAAATTCTTCGGCAAGGCCTTCGGCGCCTTCGTCGGCACGGGCGATTACCGCGTGATCGTGCGTTTCAACGCGGCGGTGGCCGACCAGATCCGCGAGCGCTGCTGGCACGAATCGCAGGAGACGCGCGACCTTCCGGACGGCGGCGTGGAATTCTCGGTGCAACTCGGCGGCCTCGACGAAATCGTCCGCTGGATCCTCGGCTGGGGCGGCGACGCGGAGGTCGTCGCCCCGCAGGAGCTGCGCAACCTCGTCCGCCAACGCGCCGCCACCACCGCCGCCCGCTACGCCGCCCCGCGCAAGCGCGCCGCCAAGTAGGGCCGGCTTCAGCCGGCCCAATCCCGTCCGTGCTGGCGGCCGAGATTGGCGTGCAACAATCGAACTGATCCGGCTGCAACCGGGCTTCCCTCACGCCGCCACCGGACGCAGCGTGGCGGGGACGAGTTCGGAGAACATCGAGGGCTTGCGTCCGGCCGGCAGGCGGCGGCGCACCGGCGCGGGTTTCGGCCCGGGCGCGACCGCCACGCGCTGCATGAGCAGCTCGACCCGCTGCGCGGAAATCCGCCAGTCGGCGCCGGACGGGTGATGCCACTCGAACCCGAACGACACGCCGCCCCGGCCCGCGCCGTAGGCGACCACCGGATGCCCCTCGACGGCGAGCTCGTGGAAGAGCTCGATGCCGCTCGCCAGCAGGCGCGACTCGGCGACGGAGATGAAGCACTTCACCTGCTGGCCGTGCGGCTTGGCGGCGAGCGTGAGGCGGAACTCGCAGTCGCTGCCGGCGTGGACCAGTTCGTCGTAATCCTCGCGGGTGCGGAGACCGAGGAGCGAGAGGGCGGAACGGCATTCGACGAGGGGCGTGCGGAGGGAGATCGTGTTCATGGGTGGAGGGGAGGTTATGCCCGGCACTCTATCCCGGAGGGTCGGACACAGGCCGTCCCACCCTCTGTCGGCCGAGGAAGAATTCTGCCGGAGAAACAGCCCGATCCGGTGTGCGCCCCGCCGCGGGATGGCGCCGCAAACCGGTTGAATTTTCCCCGCACCCCCGCACTGTGGCGGGATGCTCCATCATCATGCCCGGCCGTGGCTGTTTGCCGGCCTCGTCCTCGCGCTCGCCGGCTGCGTCGCCCCCGCCTCGCGCGCCCCGGTCCGCTCCGCCGCCGCTCCTGCCGAACCGCTCAATCTCTTCCTGCTCAAGCAGGACCTCAAGGCCTACATCGACGACGGCCGCTACGAGGCCGGGCTCGCCCGTGTCGCCACCGAGGCGAAGGCTTGGATCGGGCAGCGCGCCGTGCAGGGCGGCAAGCTGGCCCTCGTCCTCGACATCGACGAAACCACCCTTTCCAACCTCCACCACATGCGCGAAATGGATTTCGGCTACGTGCCCGCGCTCTGGGACCAGTGGGTCGCCGCCGCCGACGGTCCGGCCATCGCCCCGCTGCTCGACGTATTCCGCGCTGCCCGCGCACACGGCGTCGCCGTCTTCTTCATGACCGGCCGCCGCGAGCGCGACGAGCCGGGCACGGTGAAGAACCTCCACGCCGCCGGCTACGGCGACTACGCCGGGCTCTTCTTTAAACCCAACGATTATCAGGACACGACCCAGTCGTTCAAAACCGCGATGCGGAGGAAGATCGCCACGGACGGCTACGCGATCATCGCCAACATCGGCGACCAGCAGAGCGATCTCGACGGCGGCTACGCCGAGCGGACCTTCAAGCTGCCGAATCCGTTCTACATCACGAAATGATCGCGGCGGCGCGCCGCCGGCTGCCGCGCTCCGCCCCGCCGCAATGCCCCTCTACGCCCTCACGATCTTCCTCGGCGCGTTCCTGCTCTTCCTCGTCCAGCCGCTGATCGGCAAGTTCATCCTGCCCTGGTTCGGCGGCAGTCCCGGGGTGTGGACGACCTGCCTGCTGTTCTTCCAGACGCTGCTGCTCGGCGGCTACGCTTACGCGCACTACACGTCCACGCGCCTGTCCCCGCGCACGCAGGCGACGGCGCACCTCGTCCTGCTCGGGCTCGCGCTGGCCTGGCTGCCCATCGTCCCCGGCGCCGACTGGAAGCCCGGCCCGGCCGACGAGCCGACGACCCGCATCCTCCTGTTGCTCACCGCCACGCTCGGCCTGCCCTACCTCCTTCTTTCCGCCACGGGCCCGCTGCTGCAACGCTGGTTCCACCTCGCCCATCCGACCCGTTCTCCTTACCGGCTCTATGCGTTGTCCAACATCGGCTCCTTGCTGGCCCTGGTCGGTTATCCGTTCGCCATCGAACCGCTCCTCTCACGCACGACGCAGGCCTGGGTCTGGTCCGCGGCGCTTCTTGTCTTCGCCGTGCTTTGCGGAGTCTGCGCCTGGCGCATCCGCCGGCTCGCCCCCGCCGCCCCCGGGGATAAATGCCGTAATACGGTATTTTCCGAGGGGACGGCCGGGGCGGAGGAGGCGCCGCCGGACTGGTCGCGGAAGTTCTTCTGGCTCGCGCTCCCCGCCGTCGCCTCGGTGCTGCTCGTCGCCACGACGAGCAAGCTCTGCACCGACGTGGCGGTGATCCCGTTCCTCTGGGTGCTGCCGCTCGCGCTCTACCTGCTGAGTTTCATCCTCTGCTTCGACTCGCCGCGCTGGTATCGCCGCGGGTATTTCGCCGCCGCGTTCGTGCCGACCGGGACGATGGCCGCCTATCTGCTGACCGCGGACGCGCACGCGCCGATCCTGCGGCAGATCGTGGGCTACAACGCCGCGTTGTTCGTCGCCTGCATGATCTGCCACGGCGAGGTGTATCGTCTCCGGCCGCCGCCGAAGCACCTCACGGGCTTCTACCTATCGCTCTCGCTCGGCGGCGCGCTCGGCGGCCTCTTCGTCGCCGTGGCCGCCCCCCTGCTGTTCAACGACTATCATGAGCTTCCCCTCGGGCTCTGGGTGCTGGCCTACCTGGTGGCGGCCCTGTGCCTGTTGCAACGCCAGCGCGACACCGCCCTGGGCATGGGGGCGGGTGTCCTCCTCGCGACCGTGCTGCTGCCGCTCATCGTCATGCCGGCGCAGAAGGACGGGGCCGGGCTCGGCGATTGCGCCGAAGGCTATTGGACGGCGTTCCGCGGCTTCTACGGCGAACACCCCCTGTGGGCCGCGGGCGTGCTGCTCGTCCTCCTCTGGTCGCTCCGCGGCTCGCTCGGCAGGGCCGCGGAATGGAAGCCGCGTTTCGCCCTCCTGCCGCTCGTGCTGACCGCGATGCTGGGCGCGATCTTCTTCATCAACGCCACCCGCGGCGACTCGAACCTCGTCGCGGCCTCGCGCAATTTCTACGGCACGCTCAAGGTCCGCTCCTACGGCGAGCCGGGCTCGATCTCGCACAACCACCTGCTCAGCCACGGCGTGACGACGCACGGCCTGCAGTTCGCCAGCGAGCCCTACCGCAACTGGCTCACCTCCTACTACGGCGCGGAAAGCGGTGTCGGCCTCGCGATCGGCCTCACCGAGCCGACCAGCGGCGGGCGCAACCTCGGCCTTGTCGGCCTCGGCACCGGCACGGTCTCCGCCCTCGGCATGCCCGGCGACAAGCTCCGCATCTACGAGATCAACCCCGCCGTGCTCGAGCTGGCGCGCGAGCGTTTCTCCTTTCTCGCCAACAGCGCCGCGGACGTGAAGATCGTGCTCGGCGACGCCCGCCTCTCGCTGGAGAACGAACTCGCGCACGACGCCCGGCAGGACTTCGACGTGCTGGCGCTCGATGCGTTCAGCAGCGACGCCATCCCGATCCACCTGCTGACCGCCGAGGCGATGCAGCTCTACCTGCAGCACCTCAAGCCCGACGGCATCATCGCCATCCACATCTCCAACCGCCACCTCGACCTGCGCCCCGCGATCGAGGGGCTCGCCCGGCGCTTCAACCTGCACCTCGCCATCCTCTCGCACAACCCGAAGGAAGAGGAATGGTGGCTCTACCGCTCGACCTGGTGCCTGCTCACGCGCGACCCGCAGCGCCTCGCGCCCGAAGCCATCCGGAACGCGATGGACGAGCCGTCCGGCGCCACGGCCGAGACCGTGCTCTGGACCGACGACCACGCCAGCCTCATCCCGGTCTTGAAGTAGCGGCTGCCTGCTCAACCGGCGGTCTCCGCGCAGGCAGCGGGCTTGCCCGCGCCCGCACTCCGGCGCGAGCAGGGTCGCTGCCTGCCCCGCAACAGGCCGTCGGACCTTTCGGGCGACCTTGCGCCTCGCACCGCGGCCTCCCCCAGGCGCGACCAATCATTCCGGCGCCTCGGCGGGGGCAGCCGGCGCGGCCCGTTCCATCCAGAAGTAGCGCGCCTTGCCGTGCCCGTCGGTGTGTTGCAGGGCGTCCCAGCGGACCCAGCCGGCCACGGCGGCGAGCCCGAGGACGACGCCCCAGAAAATCAGGCGCTGCTTGCGGCGCGCGGCCTCCTTGTCTTCGTAGGGATCCTCGAGCGACAGGCGCGCGCCGGCGGGCTTGCGGGCCATCTCGGTCAGCGCGGAGCCGAAGGGGATGTTGATCTTCACGCGGCCGTTCACCGCCCAGCCGTTGCCCTCGAGCACGGGGCCGAGGGTGCGCTGGCGGAGCTTGAGCCAGGCGATGGCCATCGAGGGCAGCGAGATCACGAGCATGATCGCGACGAGGACGAGCGGCATCTTCCACGCCGGCAGATCCATGAACTTCGTGAGGATCACGCCGAGGAACGTCGCGATGGAGCCCAAGGCGACGCCGATGCCGGTGATGAGCGCGAGGTCGAATTTCTTCGGCTCGGCCGGCTTGGCCTTGTCGGCGTTGGCCGTCTTTTCCGCCGCGGCGGCGAGCCGGCCGGTCGATGCCGCCTCCGCCGCGCCCGCCCGCTTGGCGACCTGCTCCTCGATCATCCGGATGAACTTCTTGTAGGGCGACCAGAACGCCTGGCCGATGCTGATCGGGTTGTCGACGATGCTGGTGACGACCGCGTCCCAGTCCCGGCCCGCGCGGTCGTAGAACACGCCGTGGCGGCCGACGAAGAGGTAGTCGCTGTCGCCCTGGGTGAAGCACGCGGCGATGGCCATCGCCATGCCGCCGCGCGTGCAGGCGCAGTAGGCGATGTAGGTTTTGCTCATCGCGGCGAGCGGGTTGGCGCCATCGACGCGCACGCACAGCTCCGTGCTGCGGCTGTCGAGGTAGAGCGTGCCGGCTTGGAAGACGGCCCACCTGTCGCGCGAATAGAAGTCCGCGAAATTGACGAAATTGTGCAGCAGTGCGCGCAGATCGCGGTTGTAGCGCGCCAGCCGCTCCACGTCGCCGAGCGCCTTGAACTCGGGTTCGAGCTTCCGGTCCTCGGCGATCAGGGCGCCGAGGGCGGCCTTGCCCTCGCCGGCGAGGATCTCCTTCGCCCGCGCCATGCCGAGCGGCTCGGCGCTGGCGCCGGCCTTGCCCGCGGTCCAGACGCCGTAGGCGGCAACCCTGTCCTTCAGCACGGCCCAATCCGCCTCGGTCAGCGCGGTCTTGCCGGTGCCGAACGCGGGCACGACGGCGGCATCGCGCAGCGCGGCGATCCGGCCGGCCCAGGCGGGATTCAGGCCCTCGGCCAGCGACAGCGGCTTGCCGGCGGCGATCATGGCCAGCGGGAAGCCGGCGACCTCCTCGGCGGTGATCTTCAGGTCCTGCGCGGCGACGGCGAGATACTCCGTCTCCGAGCGGTTGAGGGCGGCCAGCGCGCGGGGATCGAAGGCGGCAAGGCGGCAGCGCGCGAAGTAGTCGTCGACCTTGGCGCGCACGGCCGAGATGGCGGCGTGCGCCCCGGCGGTGGCGCCGCCGAGCGCGAGCACGTCCTGGGCCGCGCCCTGCTCGCTCCAGGTCGTGAAGGCGGCGAGTTCGCCGAAGAATTCCTCCACGTGGCCGCCGGTCACGCCCTGCACGCCCATGCGGTCGGCCGCGCCGCCGACGGTGGCGAGGATGTCCTTGATCAACACCTGCAGATTCGCGTCGGCGGTCGCCTCGGGCGTGATGACGCCGTCGCCGTTCAGCGGGCTGGCGGCGAAGATCGCGGCGGTGTTCGCGGCGTCGGCCACGCCGATGGCGGCCGCGTCCTTTTTGCCGAGGCGGGCGAGGATTTGGCGGGCCGAGGCGAGCACGGCGCGGCCCTCGGCCGAGGCGTCGTCGATCGCGGCCAGCGGCAGGTCGGCGGACCCCTGAAGCAGCACGGCGGGGTCCTTGAGGCGCGCGACGGCCCACTTCACCGCCGCAAGCAGCTCCGGGACGCGGATGCGGCCGTCGCCGTCGGTGTCGATCAGCGCCAGGGTCCTCTCGTCGAGCTCGAGGCCCTTGACCGGGCAACTGAGGGCGACCCAGAGCTTGGGATCGAGCTGGTCGAGGTGGCGGAGATCGGCGGCGGTCTCGAGGGCGACTTGGTCGAGTCCGCCCGTGCGGAAGAATTTCCAGGCGTGGGTGTGCGGCATGGGACGGGGGGAGCGCTCCCAGCATCGGGTCGGCCGCGGCATTGGCAAATCCGAAGCCGCCCTGCGTTCCAAGCCCTGCGCAGCACGCCGCAACATTTGCGGTGCGGATTCGGCGGATCGGAGCATACTGGTGGCATGAAAACGTTCCTCGTCCCAGTGGACTTCTCCGCGGTGACCGACGAGGTGATCGACACCGCCGTGACCTTCGCCCGGGCCTTCGAGGGCAGGGTGAATCTGATCCATGTCGTGCAGCCGCCGGTCGTGACCAGTGAGTTCGCGCTGCCCGTGGAGGTGCTGCAGGAAGCCATGGCCGCCGGCCAGAAGGCCGCCCAAGCCAAGCTCGAGGGCTACGTGGAGCTGTTCCGCCAGGCCGGCATCGCCTGCGAGGCCAAGGTGGCCCACGGCCCGCCCGTGACGATGATCCGCGAGGAGGCCGCGCGCGTGAAGGCCGACTACATCATCATGGGCTCGCACGGCCACGGGAAGCTCTACGACTTCCTCGTCGGCAGCACGGCCAGCGGGGTGATGAAGCGCGCCAAGTGCGGCATCATCATCGTGCCGCCCGCCGACAAGGGCGCCTGAGCGCAATCGCGCGACCGAGTTCGGATAGTCCGCTCCCGGAGGCCGCGGGCCACCTTGGCGGCGTCATCCCATAGTTCGCCACGGCACTTCTTCAACAGAGGTGAGGTGGGAGCAGCTTTACGCCCCCCGACCCAAGCGCCGCGCGAGCCCCTTGTCGGGGCATAAAGCTTCTCCCACCTCGCGCCGTGCGCACCTGCGGTGTTGCGTGGGGCAGCGGCTTCGGCTTGCGTCCGTGGATTCTCCGCCGCCCCCATGCAACGCGAAATCCACCATTGGCACAGCCCGCGCCTCGACAAGAACATGGAAGCGGCTGTCTACGGCCACTACGGCTTCGCGCTGCTGATGTTCCCCACCGCCGCGGCGGACTACCTCGAATACGAGCGCTTCGGCGTGATCGACGCGATCGCGCCCTTCATCGACGCGGGCAAGGTGAAGGTCTTCTCGATCAATTCCATCAACAACGAGAGCTGGCTGAACAACCGGATGCACCCGCGCCACAAGGCGATCCGGCACCAGCAGTTCAACGGCTACGTCAGCGAGGAGGTCGTGCCCTTCATCCGCACCCACTGCCAAGGCCCGGTCCCGATCATCACCACCGGCGCCTCCTTCGGCGCCCTGCACGGCGCCAACACCCTCTTCCGCCGCCCCGACCTCATCGACGGCTGCATCGCCATGAGCGGCTGCTACGACCTGAAGGACTACACCGACGGCTACTGGGACGAGGACGTCTACTTCAACTCGCCGATGGACTACCTGCCCAACCTCAACGACGAGCACCTCCTCGGCCTCCTCCGCGCGAAGAAGCACATCCATTTCGTCAGCGGCCAGGGCAGCTACGAGAAGCCCAGCTCGTCGACCGACATCGGCCGCATCCTCGCCAGCAAGGGCATCCCGCACGAGATCGACCTCTGGGGCCCCGACGTGAACCACGACTGGCCCTGGTGGCGCAAGATGCTCCCGCACTACCTCGGGACGAAATTCTGAAGGAGGACCGGCCTCAGCCGGCCGGATCGATCAGCCACAAAAAACACAGAAGGCGCAAAAGACGGCGGCACCCTTCTGCGACTTTTGCGCCTTCCGTGGCCCAATCTCCGTCCTGTTCGCTGCGAAGCTGGGCGCTGAAGTCGCGGCTCACCGACTTGAAGGGCGCGTCTACGGCCGCGCTGAAACGCAGCGGAAGCGATTCGATGATCGCGGCGCGGCGGTAGCCGCGCCCTTGTTGCTCCATGGCACCGCCACCGGAAAGCGATCTCATCTCACGGCACGGGTGGAAGCCGAATGGCCGTAGGCAGGGCGCGTTATCCTTAACCTGGATTCCGCGATTGGAGAGGGCCGCTCCGAATATGGGAGCGGCTTTACGCCGCGACTTTCCCGTGCGCGGAGGATGCAGCCGATGTCGGGGCGTGAAGCCCCTCCCACACTCCAGACAATCGCGGAATCCAGGCTTAACGCGCCGTGTCATACCAAGGAGCCTGGTGATTTGGACTTTGGCGCGGCAGCGCCGATAGGGTCGGATCGCCGAGGCTTCGCACTCGTCGCCGCCGGGCCGACCGCGAACGTCATTTCGGCGCGTCCAGCGGTTGCGCCCTACCTCGCGCGGCTGCAATCCATAGTCCGATTGCTACGGGAACTTGGTATTACGCCCCGATGAGTCCAGCGCGCGCCCTCCCGAAGAACGCCCAAGCCAAGTCACTGAGAGCACAGAGCGATCGCAGAGGCCGAAGAGACCGCTGCCGGCCCCGAACGGGCAGCGCGCTCCGTGTCCTCCGGTCTGCCGCAGCGATCTCTGTGATGAAACGCAGAGCATCCGACTTCGCCTCAGACTTTCGCAGCGTGCACCATGCCGCGAGCGGCATTCTCGTTGACCACGGATGGAACGGATGACGACGGATGCCACGGATTCGGCTAATCCGAATCCATCCGTGGAATCCGTGACCGGAAAAACCGGCACCGAGCGGCTTGATCAAGCAGCCAAAAAAGGCACAGAACGCGCAAAAGTGCGCGCCACGCTTCTGCGCCTATTGTGCCTTCTGTAGCCCCGGACTTTTCGTGTGTTTCGTGGTCCCTCACCCCAGCCGCTCGCGGATCGCCGCGCCCATCTGCACCGTGCTGAGCGGGGCCTTCGGGCCGAGGTCGGCGGTGAACTGCCCGGCATCGAGCGCGGCCTGCACCGCGGCTTCGATGGCGCGCGCCTCGGTCTCGAGGCCGAGCGAGTGGCGCAGCAGCAGCGCGGCGGAGAGGATCGTGCCGGTGGGATTGGCGATGCCCTTGCCCGCGATGTCGGGCGCGGAGCCGTGGATCGGCTCGTAGAGCCCGCGGCGGCTCTCGCCGAGCGAAGCGCTGGGCAACAGACCGAGCGAGCCGGCGAGCACGGCGGCTTCGTCGGTGAGGATGTCACCGAACATGTTCTCGGTCACGATCACGTCGAACGACGGGGCGTGCGTGATGAGGCGCATGGCGCAGGAATCGACGAGCTGGTGCTCGAGCTTCACGTCGGGGAATTCCTTCGCGACCCCGAGGGCCACCTTGCGCCAGAGGCGCGACGACTCGAGGACGTTGGCCTTGTCGACGGACGTGACGAGCTTGCGGCGCTGCTGCGCGAGCTGGAACGCCAGGCGCACGATGCGACGGACCTCGCCCTCGGTGTAGACGAGCGTGTCGACGGCGCGCTCGCCCTGCGGCGTCTGCTCGCGGCCCTTCGGCGTGCCGAAGTAGAGGCCGCCGGTCAGCTCGCGCACGACGACGAAGTCGACGCCGGCCACCCGTTCGGGCTTGAGCGGCGAGAGCGCGGCGAGCGCGGGATGCGGGCGCACCGGGCGGAGATTGGCGTAGAGGCCGAGCTCCTTGCGGATGGCGAGGAGGCCCTGCTCCGGGCGGACCTTGGCCTGCGGGTCGTCCCATTTGGGGCCGCCCACGGCACCGAGCAGCACGGCGTCGGCCTCCCGCGCGGCGGCGAGCGTATCGGCCGGCAGGGCGGTGCCGTGCCGGTCGATGGCGCAGCCGCCGAGGAGATGCTCGGTGAAGGCGAAGCTGTGGCCGAACTTCGCGGCCACGGCCTCGAGCGTGCGGCGTGCCTCGTCGACGACTTCGGGGCCGATGCCGTCACCGGGAGTGAGAGCGATATGGGCGTTCATGGATGGTCAGAGTGCAGGGGCGCAGACTTGCCGCGCCCGATTGATGCCGCGCTCGCTGAAAGGGCGCAGCAAGACTGCACCCCTGCAGGTAGGGCGAGGCGTCCTCGCCGCGCCGCGGCTCAGCGGGACGGTTCGCTCTACCCACGTGAAGGAGGGGGCGCTCATGTGAGCAGATACGGCAGGCGGGCGGCGGTTTCCTTCACGGCGGGGATGCCGTCGAGCAGCTCGCCGATGGCGTCCCAGCGGCCGTTGATCAGCGCGTCGCGCGCGCTGTCGCGCTGCGTGATGGCGATGCTGCGGCCGCCGAAGCGCACCTCAAGTTTCCCGAGGTCGATGGTGAGCGCGGCCTGCGGGTCGGCCTCGACGAACGCGGTGAGTTGCGCGAGGTCGGCGCGCGCGGCGCTGACGCACGGGATGCCGAGCGTCGTGCTGTTGCCGAAGAAGATCTCGGCGAAGTTCTCCGCGATGACGGCCCGGAAGCCGTATTTCTGGATCGCCTGCGGCGCATGCTCGCGGGAGGAGCCGCAGCCGAAGTTGGCGCCGGAGAGGAGAATCGTCGCTCCGGCGAAGCGCGGTTCGTTGAGCGGGTGCGCGGCCTTGGAGCCGTCGGGGTTGTGGCGGACGTCGTGGAAGAGGAACTCGCCGAGGCCGTCGAAGGTGACGCACTTCATGAAGCGCGCCGGGATGATGCGGTCGGTATCGATGTCATTGCCGGGCACGGGGACGGCGCGGCCGGTGACGGAGGTGATTTGGGCGAGAGCCATGAGGCTGGTTCAAGTTGAGAGTTTAAGATTCGGTGAGATGCCGTTGAGGAGAAGCGGAAGTTGCCCGGGCACTTAAACTTCAACTTTCCACTTCAACCGGAGGTTTTCGCGGTCAGCTGACTGCGAAAACCTCCCTGGCGTCCGCGACGGCGCCGGTGACAGCGGCGGCGGCGACCATGAGCGGGCTCATCAACACCGTGCGGCCGGTGACGGAGCCCTGGCGACCCTTGAAGTTGCGGTTCGACGAGCTGGCGCAGAGCTGGTCGCCGACGAGCTTGTCGGGGTTCATCGCGAGGCACATCGAGCAGCCCGCGCCGCGCCACTCGAAGCCGGCCTCGGTGAGCACCTTGTCGAGGCCCTCCTTTTCGCACTGCAACGCGACAATCTGCGAGCCGGGGACGGCGATGGCCTTCACGCCCGGCGCGACGCGGCGGCCCCTGAGGTATTTCGCGACCTCGCGGAAGTCGGAGAGGCGGCCGTTGGTGCACGAGCCGAGGAACGCGACGTCGATCCTCGTGCCCTTGATCGGCGCGCCGGGCTTGAGCTTCATGTAGGCGAGCGCCTCCTCGATGCCCGCCTTCTCGTCGGCCGTGGAGGCCCGGGCGGGATCGGGCACGTTTTCGGCGATGGAGATGCCCTGACCGGGATTGATGCCCCAGGTGACGGTCGGCGCGATGTCGGCCGCGTCGATCCGCACGACGTCGTCGTAGCGGCAGCCCGGGTCGGACGCGAACGCCCGCCAGCGCATGACGGCCGCGTCCCACGCGGCGCCCTGCGGCGCATACGGCCGGCCCTGGAGGTAGGCGAAGGTGGTGTCGTCGGGGTTGACGTAGCCGACGCGCGCGCCGCCCTCGATGGACATGTTGCAGACGGTCATGCGCTCCTCCATCGAGAAGCCGTCGAACACGCTGCCGGCATACTCGTAGGCGTAGCCGGTGCCGCCGTTGACGCCGAGGGTGCGGATGATGTGGAGGATGACGTCCTTGGCGTAGACGCCGGGGCGGAGCCGGCCGTTCACCTCGATGCGGCGGACCTTCAGTTTGCCCAGTGCCATCGTCTGGGTGGCGAGCACGTCGCGCACCTGCGAGGTGCCGATGCCGAACGCGATCGCGCCGAACGCGCCGTGCGTGCTGGTGTGCGAGTCGCCGCAGGCGATGGTCGTGCCGGGCTGCGTGATGCCCTGCTCGGGACCGACGATGTGCACGATGCCTTGTTTGCCGCTGGCGCGGTCAAAGAAGGTGATGCCGGCCTGCGCGCAGTTCCTCCGCAGTTCGTCCATCATGGCCTGCGCCAGCGGGTCGGCGTAGGGCTCGACGAGCTGGTCGGTCGGCACGATGTGGTCGACCGTGGCGAAGGTGCGGTGCGGCATGAGGACCTTGAGGCCGAGGTCGCGCAACATGCCGAAGGCCTGCGGTGACGTGACCTCGTGGATCAGGTGCGTGCCGATGAGCAGCTGCGTCTGGCCGTTGGCCAGCCGACGGACGGCGTGGGCGTCCCAGACTTTTTCAAAGAGTGATTTCGGAGCGGACATGAAAATGCAATCCAACTGGCTGAGGCCGGCGTTATGCTTGGTGGAGGGCCGAGCTCCCGCGAGGCCGCGAGCGGGGCAGAACGTATTCGCGGCCTCGCGGAGCTCGGCCCTCCAGGGAAGATCCACGCCAAGCCTTCATCGCGCGGCCTCCGCTTTCGCGGACACGCCGGCGAGGCCGAACTCGTAGCCGTCGGCGAGGGCGAGCCAGGTGGCCTCGAGGATGTTGGGGCCGGCGCCGACCGTGCTCCAACGCGTGTTCGCCGTGTGCCAGTCGATCAGCACGCGCGTGATGGCCGCCGTGCCGGCGCTGCCGTTGAGGATGCGGACCTTGTAGTCGGCGAGGTGGATGCCCTTCACCGCGGGGAAGTGCGGCTCGAGCGCCTTGCGCAGCGCGCGGTCGAAGGCGTGCACGGGACCGTCGCCGCTGGCGGCGATGTGCGTCTCCTGCCCTTCGACCAGCAACTTGATCGTCGCCTCGACGAAACGCTTCTCGTCGTGACGGCTGACCATCACGCGATAGTCGACGAGCGCGAACGGCGAGACGTAGTCGGCGCTGCGCCGGCGCACGAGCAACGCGACGCTCGCCTCGGCGGCCTCGAACGAAAAGCCTTCGTTCTCCAACGCCTTGATGTCCTCGACGACCTTGGCGCTCGTCTGCGCGTCGAGCCCGGCGAGGCCGAAGTGCGCGGCCTTGGAGACGAGGTTGGCGCGGCCGGAGAGTTCGCTGACGACGACGCGCATCTCGTTGCCGACCTCTTTCGGATCGATGTGCTGGTAGGCGTCGGGATGGCGCAACATGGCGGAGACGTGGACGCCGGCCTTGTGGGCGAAGGCGCTGCGGCCGATGTAGGCCATGTGCTCGTTCGGGGCAAGATTGGCGACCTCGGCGACGAAGTGCGCGACTTCGTTGAGGCGCGGCAGCGCGCCGGGCGGCAGGGCGCGCACGCCGAGCTTCAATTCGAGATTGGGCACGACGACGCAGAGGTTGGCGTTGCCGCAGCGCTCGCCGTAGCCGTTGACGGTGCCCTGCACGTGCGCCGCGCCGGCGAGGACGCCGGCGACGGTGTTGGCCACGGCGCAGCCGGTGTCGTCGTGGGTGTGCACGCCGAGGCGCTGTGCCGGGCCGAAATGCGCCCGCACGGCGCGGACGGTCGCCTCGACCTGCCACGGGAGATGGCCGCCGTTCGTGTCGCAGAGCACGAGCGTCTCGGCGCCGCCGCGCTGGGCGGCGGCGAAGGTCGCGAGGGCGTAGTCGGGGTGGGCGTCGAAGGCGTCGAAGAAGTGTTCGCCGTCGTAGATCACGCGTTTGCCCTGCGCGCGCAGGTAGGCGACGGTCTCCTCGATCATGCGGAGGTTCTCGTCGAGCGTGGTCCGGAGCACCTCCTCGACCTGCATGACCGACGACTTGCCGAAGATGCAGCAGACCTCGGTGCCCGCGGCGACGAGCGCCTGCACACTCGGATCGTCGGCCGGGGCGAGGCCCGCGCGGCGCGTGGCGCCGAAGGCGACGATCTTCGCGTGCCGCCACGGGCGGGTGCGCGCGGCGTCGAAGAACGCGGCGTCCTTCGGGTTCGAGCCGGGCCAGCCGCCTTCGATGAACGTCACGCCGAGTTCGTCGAGTTTCTCCGCGATGCGAATCTTGTCCTCGAGCGAATAGGAGATGCCCTCGGTCTGGGCACCGTCGCGCAAGGTGGTGTCGAAGACTTCGACATTCGCGGGGAG
>PNKG01000036.1 GCA_013822585.1 Opitutus sp.
CGCCTACGCTCCGACTTCGTCGGAGACTGCGGCGAACAGGTCCGCTCTCGGGCGGATGTGAGAGAAATGAAGGTCAGGCGCGCTTTCGGGCGCGCTGGACAGAATCCGGCTTACGGCGCCGAAACTAGTTCAACCAACCATGCGGGGCGCGCGGCGACGAGCGGCGCGCCCCGCGCCATTTTCGCAGGGTGGGCGGCTGATCAGAAGTTCATCACCGAGCTGTAAGTGGCCCGGGCGGTGGCTTCGGACAGTTCGTTCCAGCGGGAGACGCGGTAGGGGTTGTTACCGCCGAAATTACCGAGCGATTCGTCATAGTGGAACGAAGCATTGCCCGTGACAGTGATGTCGTCCGCCACGAAGGATCCCATGACGTCGCCGTTGCCATTGATCGAGAGATTGCCGTTGGGCACATAGGCGATGGCACTTAAGACCCCGTTGCCAGCGATCGAGACATTCTGAGTGCCCGAAGTCCGGGTGCCCCAAATCTGGAAATTGGACGGTGGGTTGGAGGTTGCAGCCGTCGTTCCGCCATTGGCCACACCGTTGCCCCCGATGTTGACATCGCCTTCGACATAAATTGTCAGATTCGCTCCGGTGGCGATGGCGATACCCGCATTGCCTGTAAACTGGATTGCGGTAGTGCCGGGGGCGGCGGTCAGGACGAGGGTGGTGTTGCCCTGGATCGTCAGCACATTTGCAGCACCGCCGGTGCCCGTGATGGACGGAAGGCGGTAAACATTGGTGGTTCCGGCAGTCCCGAGAGTCATGGGCAGATCACTGCTGGCGATGGAAGCGATGTTGCTGCCCGTCGTGGGGGCTGTGACTGGATCGAAGCTTGCGGAGAAATCCGTCGAAACACGCGACATGTCCATCGTGCCGGTGGCTGTGCCGAAGGGGCCGACCAAGCCGTTGCTGCCGACCGTGGGCAAGGCTCCGCCGGTGGCGGCGTAGCCCCAGATGTCGGCATTCTGCACCAGCACGGCATCAACCGAGACAGAAACGCTGCCGACCGAACCGTTGTCGCGCCGCACACCGGAACTGTAAGGAATGCTGGCATCGGCCACACCATCGCCATTCGCGTCCGTGTCCAACGCATCCACGGTGCCGTCGCCATCGGTGTCCGTGGTGGTGCTGGGGTAAAGTTTAGAGTTCCATGAGTCGACTGAGGCGTTGTTGCCGCTGAAGCGGATGCTGTCCTTGGCGACGAGGCCGTTGGCGAATTTCGAGGTCTTGCGCAGCTGCACCTCTATCCATTTCTCCACCGCCGAGCTGGCCTGGCCGCCCAAGGACACCAGGGAGCGGGCGATGATGCGGGGGGCCACAGTGTAATTGTAGATGTAGACCCGCACTTCTCCGGTGGCGTTCTGGTCGAAGGCAGTGCCGGTCCATTTGCGCCGCATGTCGCTGGTGCCGACAGCGGTCCAGCCGTCGGAGGTGAAAGAGTAGCTCGGGTCAGCCACCAATTTGTTGATCGAATACATGGCCTCCTCGAGGCCGTTCTCGGCGAGGTTCATGGCGCCGTTGTTGTAGAGAGAGCGGTTTGACATCGTCAGGCTGCTGCGACCGACATTGATGTAGCTGACGATGGAGATGCCGATGATGGCGCTAAGGATCATCGCCACGATCAGAAGTGAGCCGCGTTCGGCGCTGCCTGTTCGCGGCAGAGGGTGGAAGCGGGAGTTCATCGTGGGAGGCGGTCAGGCGGTGACGCGCTTGTTGCGCAAGATGTAGCGGGCGGACAGCACGAGGTTGGTGGCGCGGGCCACCGTGCGGCTCGTGCGCGTGGCTTCGAGTGAAACCTGAAGCTGTTTTGTGGATTTGCCCGCGTTGGTCAGCGCTGTGGCGCTGCTGAAGTCGGTGATCTCGGTGCCGTTGATGGTATAGGCTTTGTAGGTGAAGGAGGTGATGCCGGTGATAATCTCTCGGGTCGCCGTGGAGGTGCGGCGGTAGAGCTTGCCCGACGCGGAGTCGAAGGCCCACTGGATGCTCGCACCGTCGACCGTGAGCGTGACGTCGGTGGAGCTGTTCCAAGTAATCGCGCTGGCTTGGCGCACGTCTTGGGCGAATTGCTCGAGTCCGCGACGGGATTGAGCCTCCATGTCGTTGTAATTTTGAATGTTCGCGCCACTGCGGCCGAGGAACAAGAAACAGGTCATCACGCCGGTGAGGATGAACGCGGCGAGTCCGGAACTGATGAGGACTTCGACGAGCGTGAATCCAGACTGCCCGAGGTGGCGTTCAGGGACGGGCGAGAGTGTAGTAGTAGTCATAGAGGCCGTTTTTCATGTATTTCATCTGGAAGCTGCGCGTCTGGCTGCGCCCATCGTAGGAGCGCCATTGCACAGAGATGGTGATGAACGCCACATCCGAGGATCGTGTGGGATCCAGCCTTGTGGTGCGCGTGATGGTGTAGTCTCCGGTCAGGCCGGAGACGCTGGAGAAATACGTGTTGCCGTCGAAGACTTCGACGCCTGCCGGACTGCCGGCGGGGATTGGCGCGACGGTGTCCGTTGCCGCGGACATCGTCGTAACATTGCTCCAACTCATCATCCGGATGCGTTCGATTTCGCTCTGGATGATCTGCGAGGCGAGTGTGGTGCCGCGGGCCACGTCGAGGAACCTGTAGCCCTGTTGCATGGCGATGATCGAGGTCGAGATACCGAGAGCCATGACGAAGCTGGCCATCATCGTCTCCAGCATCGTGAAGCCGCGCTGGCGGCGGCCACGCGAATTGAGGGGGCGGGGGGCGGGAGTCACGCTCCCACTTTACCCGTCACGGGGTGGCGGGCGGAACAGCAGCTCGCCTCGCAAATTCGGCCCTAGGAGTCAGGGCCGTTTGGTCTGCCCCGGGGTCCGGCTTTCGGCGTAGAGCACAGCGGCTTGCGAGCGGCGGCTGATCTGCAGCTTCTCGAAGATGTTGCTGAGGTAGTTCTTCACCGTCTTGTCGCTGAGCCCCATCTGTTCGGCGACCTCCTTGTTGGTCTTGCCCTCGGCGACCAGTGCGAGCACACGGCGCTCCTGCGCGGAGAGCTGCGCGAGCCTGTCGCCTTCGTGCTGCGGCACGCCGTTGCGCACGAGGTTGAGCACGCGCGTGGTAACGGCGGGATCGAGGATGAACTTGCCTCCGGCCACGTCGATGATCGCCTGCGAAAGGCCTTGGGCGTTGATCTCCTTCAGCAGGTAGCCGTGGGCGCCGCTGCTCATCGCCTCGTAGACGAGATTGTCGTCGATCACCGAGGTGAGGATGAGCACGCGGGTGTCGCCCGCCCTGGCGAGGATCTGGCGGCAGGCCTCGAAACCCGTGCCATCGGGGAGCCGGATGTCGAGCAGCACGACGTCGGGCTTGAGCCGGAAGGTCTCGGTGACGGCGCCGGCGGCGGTGGCGGCCTCGCCGACCACCTGGAACATGCTCTTCTCGCTGCGCGCGCCGAGCAGGGTCTTGAGGCCGGTGCGCACGAGTTCGCTGTCGTCCACGAGCAGAAGGGTGATGGGTTTGACGGTGGTGGCGGTCATGGGATCGCGGTTATCGGGGGGGGGGAAGAGCAATGCGACCTCTGTTCCATTGCCGGGAGTCGCCCGAATGTCCAGCCGCGCTTCAGTCTCCGCGGCGCGGGAGGAGGGGTTGGCCAGGCCGCGGCCGCCGGCATCGCGGGCGGCGACGGGGTCGAGTCCGCGGCCGTTGTCGCGGATCCGCATCTCGGGACCGGCCTCGGTCGCGCGGAACCGCACGTCGCTCCGCCAAGCCTGACCGTGGCGCAGCGCGTTGCTCGCGCACGATCTGCAGCGCGTGGACTTTCTCCCGTGCGGGCTGGCGCAGTGCCGCCCCGATCTGGCGGCGTTCCTCGATCTCGCGCCGGAGCGCGTGCCGCTGCAGACGGGCGAAGATTGCGTCCAGCACCGGCCGAGGGAGCTTGAGAGCAGAGTTCGATTCACGCACGGCCGGGCAGACCGATGAACCGTCGGGCCCGAGCACCCCTGCGGCATTGGCGTGGAACGTGGTCAGGCTCACCTCGATGTTGGCACGGCCCCAATCCGGATCGGCCGTGCCGACGAACTGCGGCCTCTCGTCCCAATAGGAAGAGTCGTTGGCAATTTCCTCAGCGACTCGCCCTCGAGGCCGGGGAGATCGTCCAGCAGCTCGGTGCGCGCTTGCCGCAGGTCCTCGGGCATCCGGGAGGCCTCGGATTCATGCGAGCGGTGCAGCAGCCAGAAGGCCGTGCCGAAGGCCCCGGTCAGCAGGCCAAGCAAGGCGATGAGGCGGGTGTGGGTGTTCGGCCGGAGCAAGGTCATGATCGACTGGGGGCATCGCCCGGCCAGCGGCCACATGACTGCCGTTCCCCAGCCGTATGCCCTCTGTCTGGAGAAAGCGCTTGACGCGTTTTGGCGATTTTGGGTTCTTCGGCCCTTCCCATCTTTCCTCCGCCATGGCCAATACCAAGTCCGCTATCAAAGCCGCGCGCAAAGCCGCCCGTAACGCGGTGCGCAACAAGACCGTCAAGACCCGCCTGAAGACCCTCGCGAAGGCGGTCGCCGCCGCGGCCAAGGCGAACGATGCCGAGGCGGCCCGCGCCGCCGCCATCGCGTTCAGCTCCGCCCTGGACAAGGCGGTCAAGAGCCACGTCATCCACCGCAACACGGCCTCGCACCACAAGGCGCAGGTCGCGAAGCACATCTTCGGCGCGAAGCAGTAAGACCGCGGCATTCTTCCACCCGCCCCGCGTGCTCCGGCCCGCGGGGCTTTTTGTTGCGCCTCCGGTCGGTCACCAACCGTCGAACAGGCCGGTTTTGGCGCGGCGGGCGCTTTCGGTGGTCAGCTCGCGCCAGTGCTCGACGCCGAAGGGCATGTCCGCATCGAGGTTCTGCAGCGACTCGTCGTAGTGGAAATCGGCATTGCCCGTCAGGTCGATCGAGCGGCCGACGACCGACCCCATCACGTCGCCGTTGCCGTTGATCTTCACGTCGGCGTTGGGGGCGTAGACGGCGGTGCGCAGCCCCCCGTTGCCGGCGATCTGCATCGACTGGCCGGCGGGCGAGGTGTTGGTGCCGTAGATGAGGCAGGTGGCCGGCCGGACGTTGCCGTTGGCGAGGCCGTTGCCGGCGACGAGCACATCGCCCTCGACATAGACCGTGAGACTGGAGCCGTCGGGGATGACGAGGGAGGCGTTGCCGGTGATGTCGATCGCGCGCGCGCCGCTTCCGGCCGTGAGGATGAGCGTCACGTCGCCCAGGATGGTGAGGGTCTGGCGGCCGTTGAGCGTGATGCCCGACGTGCGCCAGCGCGTGGCCGTGCCGGCCGTGCCGAGCGTGCTGCCGAGGCTGGCGATCGGCGTGCCGTCGGCCGGCGCCGTGATATCCGGGAATGTCGCGGTGAAGTCCGTGGTGACGCGCGCGGGATCGACATTCACCCCGGCCGGGGTGTCCCGGCCGCTGATGCTGCCGTTGCGGCCGACTTCGGGCTGGGCTCCGCCCGTGTAGACGTGGCCCCAGACGGCGGCCTGGTTGACCAGCACCGAGCGGGTGCCGACGGAGACGCTGGCGACGCTGCCGCGGTCGTTGCGGGTGTCGGTGCCGTAGGCCACGGCGGCGGTGGCGGGGTTGTTGTCGGGGTCGGAGCTCCAGCTGTCGACGGAGGCGCGGGTGCCGGAGAAGACGACCGCCTCCTTCGCCAGCAGGCCCGCGCTGAAGCGCGTGCGGCGGCGCAGGGTGACCTCGACCATCTTCGTCACCTCCGGCGTGCCGGGGGCGCGGACGGCGGCGAGGGCGACGACGGTGGGGCGCGCATTGCCGGAAGGGGCGTGGTTGTCGACGTGGACCTTCACGCTGCCGGTCGCGCTGCCGAGCTCGAAGCCCGTGAGCGTGCGGCGCGCCGCCGGGCCGGCGATGGTCCAGCCGTTCCAAGCGGCGGCCGAGCCGGCATTGGCCTGGTTGAAGGACCAGAGCGCCTCCTCGGCGCCCGCCTCGGCGAGGTTGAAGGCCGCGGCCTGCTGGAAGCCGCGCTGCGCCTGGCGCGCGGAGTTGACGTTGAGCGAGAGGTAGCTGGCCAGGCCCAGCGCCAGCACCGCCATGATGAGCAGGGCCACGATGAGCACGGCGCCGCGGCGGTTGCGGCGGGCAAGGGGGCGGGAAGCTGGCGGACGGGAAATCATCAGTTGCTCACGCGCTTGTTGCGCAGGATGTAGCGGGCGGAGGCGATGGACTGGCTTGCGCCGGCGGTGACGGCGTTCGCGCGCTCCGCGCGCAGGACGAGCTGGATCTGCTTGGTCTCGGCGTCGTTCGCGGCGGTGTTGTCGCCCACGCCGGGCTGTTCGAGCTTGTAGCGCCTGAAGGTGAAGTCCGCCGCGACGCCGCGCACGAGCACGCGCCGCGGGGCCGCGGACGAAGCGTCGCCCGTCACCCGGTAAAGCGTCCGGTGGGTGGCGCTGCGCGGGTCGGCGTCGTAGGCGTAGGTGACCTGCGTGGCGGGGGAGCCCGCGGGCAGGGTGAGCGTGATGCTCTGCGCGTTGTTCCAGCGCAGATCGGTGGCGAGCCGCGTTTCCTGGGCGAAGATTTCCAGCGCGCGGCGCACCTGGCCCTCCATCTCGCTCACGCTGCTTGAGCGCAGGCCGGAGCGCCCGAGAAAGAGGAAGGCGCTCATCACGGCGGCGAGCACGAAGGCGCTCAACGCCGAGGCGAGCAGCACCTCGGAGAGCGTGAAGCCGCGGGCCGGGCCGGGCCGGTCAGTGCGCCGTGCTGATGTAGTCATTGAGTCCATTTTTCGCGTAGCGCGTGATGAGGCGCGTGGTCTGCGGACGGCCGTCGTAGCCGCGCCATTCGGCGTTGAGCGTGATTTCCTTCATGTCCGCCTTGAGATTCGAAATCTGGCGCGTGCAGGTGAACCGCGCCGCGGCGGCGCCGGCGCCGGCATCGGGGGCGAAGGTCGCCGTGGCGCCGGCCGCCTGCAGCTCCACGAGCTGCGTCCAGCTTTTCAGGCGGATGCGCTCCATTTCGCTCTGCAGGAGCTGGGTGGCGAGGGCGAGGTGGCGCGCGCGGTCGGTGGCCTTGAGGCCCGCCTGCATCGCGCCGAGGGCGGAGACGATGCCGAAGATCAGCACCACCGAGGCGACCATGACCTCGACGAGGGTGAAGGCGCGGCGCGGGAGGTTTTTCATCGGCCTGCCTCCTGGCCGGCGCCGATGCGCACGGTGACGGCCGTGCCGGCGTCTTTCTTCGAATCGATGCGGAGGGTCGCGCCCATCTCGCGGGCGCGGGTGGTGAGATTCACGAGTCCGCGGCCCGTGCCCGTGCGCTGCACGGCGTCGAACCCGCAGCCGTTGTCGCGCACGCGCAGGACCGTGCGCCCGTCCTCGGATTGGAGCGAGATGACGACCCTCGTCGCCTGTCCGTGGCGCAGGGCGTTGCTCAGGCACTCGCGCACGATCTGGAGCGCGTGGATCTCGACCACGTTGGTGAGCTTCGCCGCCTCGGTGTCGTCGAGATCGAGCACGAACTCCACCGGCCAGAGCTGGTGCATGGTGTTGGTCAGCGCGCGCACCGCCGCCGTGAACTGCTGGCGGTGGCCGTGGGCGTCGGGCTCGAGGTCGTTGATGTAGCTGCGCACCTGGCGGATGGTTTCGTTCAGGTTGTCCATGCAGTGCCGGATGCGTCCCTCGGCGCCGAAGGGATCGGCGCTCATCTGGGCGCGGACCGACTCGAGACCGAGGCCCGCCGCATAGATCGACTGGATGACATGGTCGTGCAGGTCGCGCGCGAGACGGGCGCGGAGCTCGACGGAGTGGCGCAGCTGCTCCTGGCTGGCGCGCAGGGCGTCCTCGGCGCGGCGCCGCTCCCCTATCTCGCGCTCCAACTCGGCGCGGCGGGCGAAGGATTCCTGCACGAGCTGCGCGAGCGGGCGGAACTCGTCCCCGTGCTCCAGCAGCGGCGCGACGGGCGCCGGGGTGTTTTCGCGCAGGCTGCGGCCGAGCAGTCCGACGGGCCGGAGCACCCAGCGGTTCACCGCGAGCACCAGCGCCGTGAGCAGCAGTGTGCCGAAGGCCGCGAAGAGCAGGACGGTCATCCGGCCGTGGCGGTCGACGAACGGGAGCTGCGGTTCCGTGGGCGTGAACACCACATCCTGCACGGCCCGGCCGTGCAGATCCGTCAGCGCACGGCGCCATGTGGCGCCGGTGGAACCGGACGCCGAGGGCGGTTCCAATTTCACGGTGCAGTCGGTCAGCGTTCCGAGCCGGGTCAGATGAACCTCGTCCCAGCGGCGCGCGGCGACGAGCCAGCCCGCGGCGCCCTGCGGGGCCGGCACGGGCGCGGCCATGAACTGCCACAGGCCGTTGCTGTCCGGCGCGAAGAATTGGATGCGCGAGGCCTTGCGGGTGGCCCTCGCCAGATCGGGCGGCGCCGGCAAGGGCGGAGGCTGCACCTTGTGATCCCGCTGTCCCGCGTAGGCCAGGTGGCCGTCGGCGCGGAGCAGCCACACGGCCTCGAGGTGGTGGTCGGCGAGGGCGGAATCGAGTTGGCTCCGCGCCCACGCCGGATCCGGCCGGGCCAGGTAATCGCGCGTTTCCGTCCACGGTGCGAGATCGAGGAGGAATTCCTGCAGCGGCCGGTTGGCGATCTCGATCCAGCGCCCCAACTGCCTCTCCGCTTCGGCGCGCAACGCCGCCCGGGCCTCGGTGAGTTCGCGATATTCCTGGAGGCGCAGGCCGAGAAACACCGTGAAAAACAGCCCGAGCATCGCTGCGAGCAGCAGGCCCAGTTTCCCGCGCAATTTCAGGGGGCGAAACGTCATCTCCGGGGTGGCTGCCGTGTTTAGGCCGTGCTTGAGGGGATTGCCGGGGCTGAATGGACCTGCTTCAAGTTTCAAATTGCCTGCATGAAGCCGGATAGGGGGTAATTTTCCGTTCTGCGAAGAGATTTACCCGTTAGGGCCTTCAAGCCTTATCAAGCCGGCTGCGAAAGCCTGTGCATCGTGGGTTGCGCTGCCCGCGTTAGCCGACTCAAGTGCTGGCGTGTTTGCACCGCCCCCCCCCAGCGTCGTTCGTCGGTTTCTGAGCTGGGATGCGCCCATGCTCCCGCAGGGGGTGGCGCTGCTGGCGGAAGGGTGGGGCGGCGGCGCTCCGCTCGACCTCTCGCGCACGGTGGCCGTCGTGCCCACGCGCCAGGCCGGGCGGCGGTTGCGCGCCGGGCTCGCGGAGTTTGCGGCCACGAAAGATCAGGCGGTGTTCCCGCCGCGCGTGCTCCTGCCGGACGGCTTGCTCGGGCAAGAAGAAGGCTCCGGAGTGGCGACTGCGGCCGAAGCGGCGCTCGCGTGGGTGGAAGTGCTGCGCTCGATCGAGCCGGAAGAATTCCGCGCCGTCTTCCCGGTGGAGCCGCCCGTGCGCTCATTTGCGTGGGGGCTGAGGCTTGCGAAGGAATGCCTGCGTCTGCAGGCGACCTTGGCCGAGGCGGGGCTGACGATCGGTGACGTCGCTTCGCGCGCGCCGGAGGATTTTCCCGAGCCCGAGCGTTGGACCCAGCTCGCCGGGCTTGCCCGCCGGCAAGAGAAAGCGCTGGCGCGCCACGGCCGGCGCGAGCCGCAGGCGGCGCGCATCGCCGCGGCCCAGGCGCCGGCGGCGCTCGGATCCGCCGATCGCATCGTGGTGCTCGGCGTGCCCGATCCGCTCCCGCTCGCCCTGCTCGCGCTGGCCGCGCACGCACGCCGCGGCCCGGTCGAAGTGGCGGTCTTCGCGCCCGAGTCCGAGGCGGCGAACTTCGACGGTTGGGGCCGGCCGCTGGCGGCGGCCTGGGCGCACCGCGGGGCGCCGTTCGCGGATTTCCCGGGCGAGGTGCGGCTGTGCGCCGACGCGGCGGCGCAGGCCGGGCAGCTCGCCCGGCTCGCGGCGGCCTATCCCGCCCCGGACGGAGTGCTGGCGCTCGGCCTGGCCGATCCGGAAATCGCGCCCCTGACCGAGAACGCGCTCGCGCGAGCGGGGTGCGCGAGCTTCGACCCCGCCGGCGAGCCCTGGCGGCAGAGCGGCTTTTATCACCTGCTGGAAGCGCTGGCGGCGTTCTCCCGCGAGGCCTCCTTCGCGCACGTCGCCGCGCTCGCGCGGCAGCCGGCCGTGCTCGGCTGGCTGCGAGTCCGCGTCGGCGCGGCCTTCGACGTCGCGTCCTGGCTCGGCGGGCTCGACGAGCTGTGGGCGCAGCATCTGCCGGCCGACATGGCCCGGGCGCGTCGCCTCGCCGGGGAAGGGCCGGTGGGCGCGGCGCTCGCGCAATGCGCGGAACTGCGCGCGCGGCTGAACCGCGGCGAATTCGCGGCCGCGGTCGCCGGGGTCCTCCGCGAGCTGTTCGCCGGATTGCCGGCGGAAGCGGCCCCGGCGGAATTCGCCGCGGCGGCCGAGGCTTGGCGGGAGGTGCTGCGCTCCTGCGCGGCCGCGGCGCGGCTGTTCCCCGCGTTGTCGCGCGCGGAGTGGTGGGAGTTCTCGCTCGAGCAGTTCGGCCGGGGCCGGCACGAACGCGCCAAGCCCGCCGGCGCCCTCGAGCTGCAGGGCTGGCTCGAGTTGCTGTGGGAGGACGCGCCGCACCTCGCCGTCGCGGGTTTCAACGACGGCTGCGTGCCGGAGGCGGTGGTCGGCGACGTGTTCCTGCCCGAGAGCCTGCGCGCCCGCCTCGGACTGAAGACCAACGGGGAGCGCTTCGCCCGCGATGCCTACCTCCTGCACGCGCTCGTGGCCTCGCGCCGCGGCGCCGGCCGGGTCGACGTGCTGGCGGGCAAAGTCTCCGCGGCGGGCGATCCGCTGAAGCCTTCGCGCCTGCTGCTGCAATGCCCGGACGAGGAACTGCCGGCGCGGATCGCCCATCTCTTCCGGCCGCTCGAAGCCGCGGCGACGCTGCCGGCCTGGGAACGGGCGTGGCGGTTGCGCCCGCGCCGCGTGCCGCCGCCGGCGCGCGTGTCCGTCACCGCCTTCCGCGCCTATCTCGAGTGCCCGTTCCGTTTCTACCTGCGCCATGTCCTCGCGATGGAGGCGGTCGACGCGCAGAAGACCGAGCTCGACGCCTCCGACTTCGGCCGCCTGTGCCACGCGCCGCTGGAAAAACTGAAGGAGGCGCCCTGGCGCGATTGCACGGACGAAGCGCGGCTGCGCGACCTGCTGCTGGAAACCCTCGAGGCGGTGGCTGCGGCGCGTTTCGGCAGGGAGCTGACCGTGCCGCTGGTGGCGCAGCTCGAGTCGGCCCGCCAGCGTCTGCGCCGCGCCGCGGCGGTCCAGGTCCGGGAGAGAGCCGCCGGCTGGGTGGTGCAGGATGTGGAGCGGAAGTTCACCCTCGAGATCGGGGGCAGGACGGTCGTGGGCAAAATCGACCGCCTCGACCGGCACGAGACCACCGGGGCGTGGCGCGTCATCGACTACAAGACCAGCGACACCGCCCAGTCGCCCGCCGAGGCGCATCTCGGTGCACCGCGGCGCGACGGCGAGTCTCCCGACTGGGCGCTGGCCCCGGCCGACGGCCGGCCGCGCGCGTGGCTCGATCTGCAGTTGCCCCTCTACCTGCACGCGCTGCCGCGGCTCGGCATCGCGACGGATGGGCGCGTGGCCTGCGGCTACTTCAACCTGCCGAAGGCGATCGGCGACACCGGGCTCGTCCTGTGGGACGAGTGGACGCCGGAGCTGCAGGAGTCGGCTTTGCGCTGCGCGCGGGGCGTGCTCGCCGCGGTGCGGGCCGAGAAATTCTGGCCGCCGAACGAGGCGATCCGGCCCGAGCGCGATGCGTTCGCGCCGCTCTTCCACCGCGGCGCGGCGGCGAGCGTGGAGTGGGAGGGGCGCCCATGAAACGGCTGCCGCACGTCATGATCCTCGCCTCGGCGGGATCGGGCAAGACCTACGCGCTGACGAACCGCTTCATCGCGCTGCTCGCGGCCGGCGCGGCACCCGACCGGATCGTCGCGCTGACCTTCACGCGCAAGGCGGCGGGCGAGTTTTTCGACGGCATCCTCCGCAAACTTGCCGAGGCCGCCGCCCATCCCGCGGCGGCGCGGCGACTCGCCGGGGCGATCGAGCGGCCCGAGCTGGGCGCGGCGGATTTCCGGCGGATGCTGCGCGCCGTCGCCGACACGCTCCACCGCCTGCGGCTCGGCACGCTCGACAGCTTCTTCGCGCGCATCGCGCGGGCCTTCCCATTCGAGCTCGGGCTCGCCGGCGACTTCGAGGTGCTGCAGCCGGCGGCGGCGCAGCGGGAGCGACGCCGGGTGTTGCAACGGCTTTTCGCGCGCGACGGCGACCGGGCGGAGACGCGGCGCGATTTCCTCGAGGCGTTCAAGCGCGCGACCTTCGGCGCCGAGGAGAAGCAGCTCGGGCCGCGCCTCGACGCCTTCCTCGACGCCCACCACGAGCGCTATCTCGAGGCCCCGGACGGCGCGCTCTGGGGCGACGCCGCGCGCATCTGGCCGGAGGGCCAGCCGTGGCTGCGCGAGGTGAAGCCTGCAGCGACGCTCGCCGCGCTGCGGCGCTGGGCGGAGAGCGCGCCGATGGAGGACAAGCAGCGGGTCCGCTGGCTCGCCTTCCACGCGGCCCTGGAAACCTGGTCGCCCGGCGCGCCGCTGCCGCGGGCCTTGGAATACATCGTCGGGAAGGCGCTGCCGGCGTGGGACGAGCTCGGGGGCAGCGCGGTCGGGCTCACGATCGAGCGCAGGAAGCAGACGCTCGACGCCGCGGGCTGCGCGGTGCTGCGCGATGCGGTCTGCCTCGTCGCCGGGGGCGAGCTGCGGCGGCGGCTGGAGGTCACCCGCGGCATCCATGCGGTGCTGGCCGGCTACGACGAGCTCCACGACGCGCTCGTGCGCCGCGCGGGCCGGCTGACCTTCGCCGACGTCGAGCGCCTCCTGCGGCCGCCGGTGGCGCGGTCGCTCTCGCGCGCGGCCGGCGGGGGAGACCGGCTGTTCCTCGATTACCGGCTCGACGCCGAGATCGACCACTGGCTGCTCGACGAATTCCAGGACACGAGCCGCGGCCAGTGGAGCGTGTTGCGCAACCTGATCGACGAGGTCGTGCAGGATGCGGAGGGCCGGCGCAGCTTCTTTTGCGTGGGCGACGTGAAGCAGGCGATCTTCGCCTGGCGCGCGGGCGACCCGCGCCTGATGGGCGAGATCCACGAGCATTACAACCGCGGACAGGACGGCCCGATCGTCACGCAGCCGCTCGACCGCTCGTGGCGTTCCGGACCCGCGGTCATCGACATGGTGAATGCCGTCTTCGGCAGCGAAGCGCTCGGGGACCTCTTCCCGGGCCGCGCGGCCGCCGAGTGGAAACGCCAGTGGCGCGACCACACGACCGCCTTCCCGGGGCGCGCAGGGCAGGCGGCCCTGCTGCACGCCGCGGACGCAGCGGGGCGGAAGAAGCTGACGCTCGACTTGATCCGCGAGCTGCGTCCCCTGGAGAAGGGACTGACCTGCGCCGTGCTCGTGCAACGCAACGTCGAGGCGGCGGAGCTGGCGGACTACCTCCGGCGCGAAGGCGGGGTGCCGGCCATTGCGGAATCGGATCTGCGTGTCTGCGCGGACAACCCGGCGGGCGCGGCCATGCTGGCGCTTTTCCAAGCCGCGGCGCATCCGGGCGACCGGCTCGCCTGGGAACACGTGGGCATGACGCCGCTCGGCGCCGCGCTGACGGCGGAAGGCGTGGCGACGCCCGGCGGGTTGGCCGCGCGTGTGCTCGCGCAGGTGCAGGACGGGGGCTTCGAACGGACGGCCGAACACTGGTTCGCGCGGATCGAGCCGGCGCTCGCTCCGGAAAATCGTTTCGCGCGCGAGCGGGCGCGGCAGTTTGCGGCGGCGGCCGCGCTGTTCGACGCGACCGGCAGCCGCGCGGTGGACGAGTTTGCGGTGTTCATGGAAAGCCACGTCGTGCGCGAGCCGGAGAGCGCGGCGGTCGTGCGCGTGATGACCGTGCACAAGGCCAAGGGGCTCGGCTTCGACGTCGTAATCGTGCCCGAACTCGAGGGCACACGCCTCGACGAGCCGCGCAGCGGCCTGGCCGTGCAGACGGATGCGGCGCACGCGGTGCAATGGGTGCTGGACCGGCCCACCGCCCTGTTCGCGCGGCACGACGCCGTGCTCCGCCGGCATCTGGCGGAGGCCGAACAGGACGCGTGCCACGAGTCGCTTTCCCTGCTCTACGTGGCGCTCACCCGGGCGAAGCGCGCGCTGTTCGTCGTCACGGAACCCGTGGCCGGATCGAGTTCGCGCAATTTCCCGAAACTGCTTGCCGCCGCGCTGGGAGAGGAGGCGAGGACGGTCCGCGTCGGAAGCTTGGAACTGACCGGAGCTTGGTCGGCGGGCGAACCCGGCTGGCATCGGGATCTGCCTGCGCCGCCAAGCGAGAAGAGGCGCGAAGAGATCGCCCCGGTCACGGCGTCTCCCGCGCCCCGCCGCGCGGCCCGGCGGCCTGCCGGCGACGGATGGGACAAGTTCGACGCGGCCGCAAAATTCGATCTTGGCGGGGATGCGGCGCGCGAATTCGGCGCGGCCGTGCACCGCCTGCTGGCGCAAGTCGAGTGGTGCGCGCCGGACGAGGTGGAGGCCCGGGCGCGGGCTTGGGTGGAAGCCGGAGTCTCGCCGGATGCGATCGAGCAAGTGGTGGGCGTCCTGCGCGCCCCGGCGTTGGCGGACTTGTGGCGCGCCCCGGCGGACGGGCAGGGCGGGGAAGTCTGGCGCGAGCGGGCTTTCGAGGTGATCTTCGGCGGCGAGTGGGTTTCGGGCGTGATCGATCGCGTGCAGGTCCTGCGCGATGCCGCCGGCCGGCCACACCGGGCGTTCGTTTGGGATTTCAAGACCGAGGCCTTCTCGTCCGGTTCCTCGGCGGCGGAGCGGGCAGAGCGGCATGCCCCGCAATTGCGCCTCTACCGCCGGGTCGTGGCCCGGTTGACCGGTCTGCCAATCGAGGCGGTGCGCGCGGAAGTGGTGTTCACCGCCATCGCCGAGCGCCGCAGGGTGGATGACTAAGACAACTTCGGGCTTTACAGGGCGAAGTGCGCGCCGCACGTTGCCCGTTCAACACCACTTCACCATGGGTAATCTCAAGAAGAAGCGCCGTCTCAAGATGTCGAAGCACAAGCGCCGCAAGCGCCTGAAAGCCAATCGCCACAAGAAACGCACATGGCAGAAATAAGCCGCAACGCGCCCCGCCGACGGTCGGAATGTTTGCCGTCCCTCTCTGCAGCCCGCCTTTTTTGAGGCGGGCTTTTCGTTGTGGGTCATGAGGTAAAATATCTCATAATGCCGGGCGAGGATGGGGCGACCGGGGTTTTCGGCTTGTCTCTCCGGGGGTTCTCACCTATCCCCCTATCCCGCAATTGATTTTCGTTGCCCGGCCAGCAGACGGTCTCGCGTCGGCGGCTGGCAGTCACCTCTCCCCAAGCACACACGCATGTGGTTCGGCAAAAAGACCAAAGGCTTTTGCGTTGATTTCGGCGAGCAATCCGTGCTAATTGCACGACTCTCGCAGGATGAGGCGCCCCTCGTCGTGGAAGAACTCAAGGAGTTCGGTGTGGCCGACCGCGAGGGCATGACGGGCTATCTCAAGAGCGCCGAAGGACGTGGGGCAACCGGTTACGCCCACGCCAAGTGCGGCATCTATCCCGCCCGCCGCCTCATCCGCCGCCAGACACTTGATCTGAAGCGTCTGAAAGAGCCGGCCTATTTCAACGAAGTCGTCGGCCAGCAATTCCGCGTCGAAGCCGACAAATACACGATCTTGGTCCTCAATCCCATGGATGGGATGGAGTTCGACACTTCCAAAACCACCCAGAAGGAGGCCCTTTTCTGCGGACTGTTGTCCGACGAAATCATCGAGTGGCAGGACAAACTGCTTGAACTCGGTGTTTATCCCGAGCGACTGGAACTCGGTTCAGTGGCCACCTTGGGCGCCTTGGTGAACTACCTGAAGTTCAAGCAATCCAAGATGCCGATCCTCGTCCTCGAACTCGGCGACGACTCGACCCAATCCTTCATTGTCAGCGCCGAAGGCGTCGATGTCTCACGTCCGATCCCGAGCGGCATGGCGGCGATGATCCCCGTGGTGCAGAAAGAGCTCGGGCTCAAGGACGAGGAATCCGCGAAAAAGCTCTTTTATTCGAACACCTTCGATTTCACCAGCATGGGCGGCACGCTCATCAAGAAGCTGCTGAAAGAACTTCAGTCTTCGATCGGATTCTATGAAGTGCAGACCGGCCAGTCGATCGGAGGAGTGCTTTGCACCCAGTTGCCGGCGAGCCTGGGCTGGCTCGGCACGACAATCGCCGGCTCCCTCGGCGTCAGCCAATTCAAGGTCGAGATGAACCCTTGGATGGAATCCCTCGGCGTGACCTTCGCCCCGGGCGCGCAGCCCGCGACCCCCGACGAACGCTGGCTCGGCCTCTTCGGCCTCATCGCCACCTCCAACAATGCCTCTGCTCCAGCTGAAAAAGCGTGACGCCTCGCCGCTCGTCGCGCCGGCTTGGCATCCCAACTTCCGCAACTTCGAACGGTTGCCGGACACGAAGGTCGTTCGCACGAACTTCTTCATCAATGTCGCGTCGGTGGCCGCCGCGCTCGTGCTCGGCGGTCTCGTGGGCTGGCGCGAATACCAGGCGGGCGCCCTCCGCCAGCAGGCCTCCGCCGCGGAGGCCCGCACGGCCACGCACAAAAAGGCCAGCGACGAGGGCCTGCGCCTGACCAAGCTTTTCAACGACGAAGACAGGAAGTTCGCCGAGGCGGCCGCGTTCGTGAAGGCCCCGATCGCCACCGTCGATATCCTGGATGTCTTCGGCGAGAGCCTCCCCGCCGAGATTCAGCTCGAATACCTCGACCTGCGCCCGTTCGACGCCACCGACCCGCGCTGCACCATCCGCGGCCTGGCGGCGGGCACCAAGGACCAGGCCAGCGGCGCCGCCTCCGCTTACGTCGAGACGCTGCGCACCCAGCCGCGCTTCGCCGATGTCTTCGCCTCCGTCAATCTCACCACCATCAACGCCGACCCGCGCACCGGCATGCTGATCTTCGAGGTGGTGATGAAATTCAAGTCCGGCGCCAAGGGGGGGAAGAAGCCATGACCGGCACCACTCTGCTCGCCATGATCAGGAAACAGCCGCTCGCCTTCGGCTGCGGCCTGATCGTCTTGGCCTGCGGCCTCGCCCTCTTCTTCCGCAACGAGGCGGTCGACGAGGCCCAGGAGCTTTTCCGCAACAAGGACGACGAGGCGGTCAAGACCGAGGCCAACGCCCGCAATGCCGCCGGGCTCGCCGAGGCCACCGCCGAGATGCAGGAAGCCGCCAAGCAGTTCGAGTCGCGGCTGGTGCGCGCACCGCAGCTGGCGAACAACCTGCAGTTCTTCTACCGCATCGAGGCGGACACCGGCGTGAAGCTCGTCGACGTCCGCCAGATGCCGCTCCAGCCCCCCCGCCAAGGCGCGCCGCGCGGCGCTTATGTCTCCGTGCCGTTCACGGCCAACATCCAGGGAAGTTATGCGCAAGTGCACGACTTCCTCCGCCGCCTCCAAGCCGGGCCGCATTTCCTGCGCGTCACGCAGCTGACGCTCACCAAGTTGACTTCGGGTGGCGAAGGTGTCGCTGCCGGTCCCGACGCCATGAGCGCCATCGTGCAACTCGAAATCCTCGGCACGCCATGACCCCCCGGCTCATCACCGTCTCGCTCGCCCTGGCCACCGCCGTCGTGGCGGCGGATGTCCCGCCCGTCCTGGCGCCCACCAAGCGCGGCGAAAGCCTCGACCAGGCCAAAGCCATGCTCGCCCCCCGCGACTCATCCGCGCCGGCGAACCTGAAGAACCCGTTCAATTCGGAGGCCTTTGCCGCCGCCGCCGGAACCCCCGCCGTGGCCAGCCCCGCCGCCGGCCCGGTCGCCGCGGGAGGCAACGCCTCTGCCGGCGCCGCGGCACGCCCGGCCGGCCCGCGCTCGCCCCGCGAATTGGCCGCGGCCATCGGCGAAGGCCTCAAACCCTCCGGCTTCCTCACCCTGCGCGGGACGCCCACGCTTCTGTTCGGTCAAAAGCGGGTCAAAGCCGGCGACGCCATGACAATAACCTTTGAAGGCACGGAATACACCGTAGTCATCACCGCCATCCACTCCCCCCATTTCACTCTTCGCCTCAACAACGAGGAGTTCACCCGGCCCATCAAATGAGCACCCCCATGAGCACTCGCCATCTCCTCACCGCCGCCGCCGCCCTTATTCTTGCCGGTTCCGCCGTCGCTCAGTCCGCGCAGCCCGAGCAGCCCTCAACCGCCCCGGCCGCTCCCGCCGTGCAGGTCGCCGGCAGCGAGCCGTCGCAGGGCAGCGCCACCCGCGACAAGGACACCCTG
>PNKG01000037.1 GCA_013822585.1 Opitutus sp.
GGGAATGGAGCCGCATTCAATGCAACGCCTGGTTCAGGGAGGGGCATGCGCCGCGTGGAGCAATGCAGGCTGGAGATAATCCAGCAACTGCGTCGTCTGCACGGCCACCTGGCCCCTGTCGCGCGCGAGCAAATCCGCAGCGAGCCCATGCCACACCACGCCCTGCGCCGCGGCGAGCAGCAAATCGTCCGGCGCCTGCGCCAGCAGCCCGCCGATCAGGCCCGCAAGCAGATCGCCGCTGCCGCCCCGGGCGAGCACCGGCCCGCCGAAGAAACTGAAGTAGTCCGTGCCGCCGGCGGCGACGCGGGTCGGCGGGCCCTTGGCGATCAGCACGGCGTCGCCGGGCCACACCGCGCGGACGCGCTCCCACTCGCCCGCGTGCGGCGTGGCGAGGAGGCGCTTGCCGGCGGCGGCGCGCACGATCTCCGGGCGCAGCGCGTCGGCGTCGAGGAGGAGCGGGAGAGAATATGCCGTAATACGGCATATTCCCTCGGCGGCGGCGAGGGTCTCGGGCGCGGCGCCGAGCCCGGGCCCGAGCACGAGCGCGGTGGCGCGGGCGGATCTTTCCCGGATGACTTCGACCGCGGCGGGCGCGAGGCCGCCGTGCCCGCCCTCGGGAAATCCGGCCCACATGGCCTCGGGGAATTTGGCGGCGTATTCCGGCACGAGCGACTGCGGCACGCAGGCCGTGAGCAATCCGACACCGCTGCGCAACGCCGCCTGCACAGTCATGAGCACGGCGCCGGGATAGTTGCGCGAGCCACCGACCACCAGCAAGTGGCCGTAGGTGCGCTTGTCGGACTGCGGCGGACGCAACACGCCGAGCGGACGCAGGAGCGAAGGGAGCAGGACTCGCGAGCTGGATGACGGCGCGGAATGCGGGCAGGGCGCCCCCTCGGTCTCTTGCCGGGCGAGGGCACCCGGCCCACAGGCGGCAGCCGTGAAGAAACCGAGGTCAAGAAAGCGCGCGCGCCCGACGAAGGCCGCGTTGGCCGGAGCGACCACGGGGGACTTCACAATCCCCGTGCAATAGGTGAAATCGGCCCGGAACACGGCGCGGGCATTGCCCTCCTGGCCGAGGCCGCTGGGCAGGTCGACGGCGGCGCGGAGGCGGATGCGCGGATGCGAATTCACCCAGGCCAGCAATGCCGCGGTGTCGTCGTCCATCGGCGGGCGGAAGGGGAAGCCGAACACGCCGTCGAGGCAGACAGTATAGGTTGCGAGCTCGCGCTTCACCGTCGCGACATCCGTCTCGCGCGTGCGGGCGGCCGCGGTGCGGCGCACGACGTCCAACGCCCGGCGCGCCAGCGGCCGCAGGGGTTCGGTTCCGAAGACCATCACGATGTCGGCGAAAGACAGGGGAAACTCGTCGAGGATGAACGCCGCGGCCAGCAGCGCGTCTCCGCCATTGTGGCCCTTGCCGACGAGGACGAGCAGGCGCGCGTCGTCCGGCAGACCGCCGGCCTCCCGGGCATCGTCCAGCAACGCCTGCGCCATCGCCCGTCCGGCGCGCTGCATCGCGTCCCATTCCGCATCCTCGTCCCGCAGCAGCGCGGCCTCGAAGGCCTTCGCCTCGTCACAGGTCAGGATCGGGCGGGACAGCTCTGGCGTCATGGGAAGATGCCTAGGCTGGCCAGCTTCTTCGAATCACCCCGCAACGCAATCGCCAAGCGCAGGGTGTCAGCGCCCCGGAGCGGGGCTTGGCGGCACCTTCAGCTCGACCGGCAGCATCGGCCAGTTTTCGGGCACGGCGAAGCTGCCGGCCGTCACCTCTGAGGAATTACCCTCCATGCGCTCGATGATCATCAGGTAGAGCGTGTTGTCGCCGATCTTGGTCTCGATCCGGTGCGGCTGGAGCGTGCCAGCCACCTCACGGAAGTCGGAGAAAAAGGTGTCGACGGTCAGGCGCTGCTCATGCGCGATGCGGAACACGCTGCGCTTCACGACCTCGGCCGACTCCTCGTCGAGCCAGAGGAAGAGCACGTCGTCGTGCGGGCTCATCACGAGGAGCTTGTTCGCGGGCCGGCCGCCGACGGTGTCGCTGCCGGCATAATCGACGGTGAATCCCTTGAGCGCATGGTCCATCAGCGGGCCGTCGAAGTCGGCATTGGCGATGAAATCCTTGCGTTCGCCCGGCGACATGCGCAACGGCCGGCCGCCCTCCACATTGCTGTGCCGGATGACCGGCTCGTGACGACCGTCGTAAATCTGCACGACCTTGCGCAAGGGCGACAGGCTCTCGACGCGCAGGCAGTTCGGGCGTTCGGCCCACATCTTGAAGTCGATCGTCTCGCCCTTGATCAGCGTCCGGCCCTCCGCGTAGAGCGAACGCAGTTCGCGCACGCCGGGCCGCTGCGCGTGCTTCCCGGCGATTTCGCGGCCCAAGTCGGCCGCGGCGCAGACCGCGGAGAGAACGAGAAAGAGGACGCTGCAACGAAGCATCCGGCCCAGCGTGCGGGTTTGGCGGGCGTCGTCCAGCTTCATGCGGGGCACGCCGCGCTTGCCGTCGCCGCGGCGGCCCGCACACTGCCGCGCATGGAATTCGGCTGGTGGGAAAAAGACGACGAAGGGCGCAAGTGGAACATCTCGGTCCGCTTCCACGGCGGCAACGTCGTGTTCAGCAAGAAGACCGGGCACCACAACCCGTGGATCGACTTCGAGGGCAGCGACGAGCAGTGGGACCGGCTGCTGCAGGAGGCCGCAAAGCGCCTGCCCCGCCGCCTGATGAGCCGGGAGGAATTCGCCCGGCTCAAAGCGCAGCGCCCGCCGTAGGGCTCAGAGCCGGCCGCGCACCTGCGGCCAGAGAAAGACAAAGGAGGCGGCAAATTCGCCCGGATTGCGCGCCAACCACGCGTTGATATCCGGCGGGCAAAACCAGCCGCCGCGCTGGATTTCCGCCGGATTCAAGGCAAAGGGACCTTCGGTTTCCACGCGGTATACCCAGACGAACTCCTGCCCCGTCTCGGGCCGCGCCTCGATTTTGAACAACCGCTGCGGCGCCGTGGCAGGGCGGCAGCCGAGTTCCTCGTCGAGTTCGCGCCGGACGGTCGCGTCGTAATCGTCGCCCGCGCCGACATGGCCGGCGCAGGAGGAGTTCCAGAGTCCGGGGAAGGTGTCCTTCGTCAGCGACCGCTGGTGCAGGAACACCTCGCCGGCCCGATTCACGCAGAAGGCGTGCACCGCCCGGTGCCGCAGCCCGCGGGCATGGACTTCGCGCCTCGGCGCCCGGCCGGTCACGGCATCCTGCCCGTCCACCACGTCGAAGAGTTCGCTCAAATCCTGCGCCATGCCCCCGAACACAGCGCGTTCCTTCCCAAAACGCAACCGCCGCGCCTGGCGGTTTGTAGTCTATTAGACTACAAAGACCCCGCGCCGGCCCGCCCGGGCCGGCGCCGAACTTTGGGTTGGCATCCGGCGCCGCGCGGTGTTTCGTGGCCCTTCCACCGCATTTCCCATGGCCAAAATCGAAGTCAGCCAAGTCGCCGAGATCCTCAAGAAGCACAAGATAGAGCCCGAACTCCTGCGCGAGATCGTCGAGGCGATGAACGAGGCCACGCAGCCGTCCGCCGACGAGGACATCAAGCCGCCGCCGCCCAAGAAGCAGTTCGTCATCCTGCTCTCCGATCCCCAGGGCAAACTGCCGGAGAAGGACCTGGTCGGCTGGGTCGTGCAGATCCCGGAGAGCGCGAGCCCCTACTCGACCGCGGACCGCATCTTCAAGGGCGCCTACGATTTCAACGCCTCCAAGCGCGGCCGCATGCTGCCGGTGAAGTCCGTCGGCGAGGCCCTCGAAAGCGCCAGTGCGAAGTATTTCAAGGAGTCCGAACTCTGGGTGAAGACCAAGCTGCCTGTCGCCGTCGTGAAGACCGACAACGTCCTCCCGCAGGACGAGTTCAAAATCGAGAAAGTCGACCGCCGGCGATAGTGTCGTCCGGGTGACGGGCCGCTTCGAGGCGGTCGACCTGGACCGCGCCAGGGCGGCAAAGCTCTCGAAGCCAAGGCCGCCCGGCCAGTCCCGCGCCAGCGGGACTGTGCAAGCCGCGCGCAGTTCCGGGCGCCAGCGGGAAATCCGCCATCCCCGGAGCTTGCTCCGGAGGGTAGCGCGGGCGGAAGGGCGGCGTTCAATCCCGGAATCCGGGCTAGAACACCGCCTTGACGCGGACCAGCAGAACCAGCGCATCACGCAGCATTGCGCTGCCGCCAGGGTGCCGGATGTATTGCAGGTCGGGTTGCACACTGAGCGCTTCGGAGATCGTCCAGCGGTAAGCCAGCTCGATCACGTGCTCGTAGTCGGGCGGGGCGAGGGATGGTTCGGCTTCCATGCTCGCGCGGCGCAATGAATCGCTGTGCCGCGCATAGCTGAAACCCAGCGTGAAGACGTCCTCGGGCCGCGAGGGCAGCGGTCCATGCCACGCCGAGCCCAGGTCGAACGCCCAGTGGATGGCGTTGCGATCGGGAGGCGCCGCTCCGAAGCGCACGTAGCCGTCGACCCCGCCTTGCTCCCCGGGCGTTCCGACGATCGCGTGTTCGAGCACGGCGTAGCCGCCGAAATTGTGGGGGTGCACCCGGGGCGCCGTGCCGTTGAGGACGAACGATCCGCCGCCGGGGTCCCGATACAGGTCCGCGAAATCGCCGGTGTGCGCCCAGGCCCCGAGTTTGAAGCGCGTGCGCCCGGCCAGACGCACGTTGAATTCGGCCATCGTGAACAGGCCTTGTTCACCGTTCAGCCGATAGCGGAGCCCATCGCGGTTGATCGCCGGGTCGCCCTCCGGCGAGTCGAGAGTGTCGCCATCGTAGAAGCCGATCCGGAACGAACGGCGATCATCCAAATCCCATCGTATCCGCACCCCGAGCCCCGCGGCGAAGAATGCGGGGCCGGTGTTGCGGGTGTTGGCGGAAATGAAGATGGGCCAGCCAAAGGAGGCATTGATGAGTTCCCCGCCGGCATCCGAATAGCCGAATTCCTCGTCCGCGAGCAGCAACCCGGCGCGAACGTTCCAAGCCTCGCGGTTGCTCTCCCACCAGGACGCATAGAGCCGCAGGCTCTCGTGGCCCTCGCTGTTGCTGATCGTGAGCAGGTCGCCGACGAACCGGCCCGTGGGCCCGCGTCCCGCCAACCCGAGGATGCTGACATGGGCGCGGCAGGAGGAGGCGCCCCCATCGCCGGGCGCGTTCCCCCATTCCCCATGGATCAAGGCCAGCCCGTGCAGCGATTCGCCGGTTTGCGCCCATCCACGCAGACCCACCGTGGCGTCCGCTGACAACTCCACACCGAATTCGATGGCCTGCTCCGCCCAAGAAAAAGGCTGGATACCGAGGAACCAGCCGATGCCCAGCCATACCGCGCGTTTATTCATGTGAACTCAGTGCGCCCTCCCAAGCAAAGGCACGATCCCCAAGGTCGAACTGATGCCCGGAATGACGGGGGGAGCCACGGCCGACCACTTGAGCGTGAACTTCCGGCGGCCGCCCATCTCGACACCACAGAGGCCAGAGGCCGACGAGCAGGGAGATCGACGGCACGAGCGGGCCGAGCAGGCCCGTGATGACCGCCAGATATGGCCCGAACGCAGGCGGCACGAGGACCAGAGCCGCGAGCACGCGCAGGCGCTGCGTCATGGTCAGCGCCATGAACGCCGCAATCGGCGCGTAGACGAGCAGGGTGAGGCTCATGGGGAGCGTTGGGCTGGGGCTGCGCTCCCGGGTGCCATTGCTCAACGCAGGCCGAAAGCTTCGGGCCGCAGCTCCCGCGCCTTGAGGGCCTCGCGCACGGCGGCGAGATCAAGCTTGTCGCCGGGCCTCACGCCGCGGTCCCTGAACCAGCCCTGGTTCATCTCGAGGGCAAACTGCAGGTCGCGGCCGCGCGAGGGGACGGACTTTTCGTCCAGCGGATACATCGGGTAGATTTCGCGGAGCACGCCGTCGGCGTCGATGTAGCCGATGTCGAGCGGCAGGGTGGTGTTGCGCATCCAAAAACTCATCGGCTGCCGGCGGGGGAAGACGAAGAGCATGCCCTCGTCGCGGCCCATCGACTTGCGGAACATCAGGCCGCGCTCCACCTCGTCGGGCAACGCCGCGATCTGCAGGCGCACCTTCTGCGCACCGAGCTTGATCTCGAAATGGTCGTTCACGGATTTGGGGGCGGACGCGGCCTCCTTCCGCCCGCCGCAGGCGCTGAACGCGCCGAGCAGGAGGAGCGAAGCGAGCAGGACGGAGACGGGGCGGGAAAACATTTTTGCGTTTTGTTGCGAAGCATGGCTAGACAGCGGGCTCCAAAACTCAACCCCTCTTCGCCGGTGCCCTCCCCGCTCCCGCCCCTCCTCTACACTGATACGCTCGTCAGCGCCGACATGCTCTACTTCGGGCGCGTCGAGGTGCACGATCCCTTCGTGGCCTTCGGGGCGCGCGGGAAGAAATACACGGTGCAGGGCGCCCTCGAGTTCGGCCGCGTCAAGAAAACGGGCGATTTCGATGTGGTGCTTTCGCGCGAGGACTGGCTTGACGCCGCGCGCAAGCAATATGGTCCGCAGGCCGGCATCGCCGAGATGATCGCCTGCCTGGCCAGGACGCACGGGCAAAAGGCATTCCGCGTCGCCGACGACTTTCCGGCCGCGCTCTACGTGAAGCTCACCAAGCTCGGCCTGAAGCTTCGTTTCGCCGACGGCCTGCTCTTCCCCGAGCGCGAGGTGAAGTCCGCCCGCGAGGCGGCCGCCATCCGCGAGGGCAACCGCCTGAGCGCCGTCGGCTTTTCCACCGCCGAGAAGGTCCTCCGCGCCGCGCGCATCCGCGGCCGCAATCTCATCTACCGGGGCAAACCGCTCACGTCGGAGCGCCTGCGCTTTCTCATCGACGTCGCGATCAAGGAGCAGGGCGGCGAGGCGCGCGACACGATCGTGGCCGGCGGCGACCAGGCCTGCGATCCCCACGAGCGCGGCTCGGGCCCGCTCCGGCCGCACGAACTCATCATCATCGACATCTTCCCGCGCCACGTCGCCTCGGGTTATTACGGCGACATGACGCGCACCTACCTCAAGGGCCGCCCGCGCCAAGCGCAGCGCCGGATGGTGCAGACCGTCTACAACGCCATGCGCCGCGCCATCCGCGGCATCAAGGCCGGCATCGACGGCCGCGGCGTGCACCAGGGTGTCGTCGACTACTTCAAGGCCGAGGGCTACGAGACCAAGCGCGGCGCGGGCGGCGCGACGGGGTTCATCCACGGCACCGGCCACGGCCTCGGCCTCGCCGTGCACGACCCCGGCAGCCGGCTCGGCACAGTGTCCTCGATCCTGCGGAAAGGCGCCGTCGTCACGGTCGAACCCGGCCTCTATTACCCGGGCCTCGGCGGCTGCCGTTGGGAGGACGTCGTCCAAGTCACCGCCACCGGCGCAAAAATGCTCTCGCGCCATCCCTACAATTGGGAGATTCGCTGAACCCTTCCCGATGAAGTCCCTCCTCAAGAAGATCTCGAAACTGCACGTCCTCGTCGTCGGCGACGTGATGCTCGACCACTACATCTGGGGCGACGCCCAGCGCATCTCGCCCGAGGCGCCCGTGCCGGTGATCGACGTCGAACGCGACACCTACAGCGCGGGCGGCGCGGCCAACGTCGCGCTCAACCTCGCCTCGCTCGGCGCCAAGGCGACCATCGCGGGCTTCTTCGGACGCGACGATGCCGGCAAGCGCCTCGGCGGCATCCTCACGCAGAAGGGCATTGCCACGGTCTCCACCCCCGGCAGCGGCTCGACCATCGTCAAGACCCGCATCCTCGTCCGCCGCCAGCAACTCTGCCGCCTCGACCGCGAATCGCCGCTGCACGGCTACGGCATCGAACCGAAGCTCATCGAGCCGGCCTTCGACAAGCTCGTGCGCAAGGCCGACGCGATCATCCTCTCCGACTACGCCAAGGGCCTGCTCACCGACGAGCTCGTGGCCAAGATCACCGCCCTCGCCCGCGCCCACGGCAAGCTGATCGCCATCGACCCGAAACCGCGCCGCAGACTGCGCTTCCACCAACCCGACCTCATCACGCCAAACCGCAAGGAGGCGCTGCAACTCGCCGGCATCGAGCCCGAGCCGCACCAGCCCTTCCCCGCCGCCGAGGTCTGCGCGCGCATCTACGAGCAATACCGCCCGAAGCACCTCGTCATCACCCTCAGCGAGGACGGCATGCTGCTCTCGCACAACGGCAAGGCCGGCCGCATCATCCCCACGATGGCGCGCGAGGTCTTCGACGTCTCCGGCGCGGGCGACACCTCCATCGCCGCCCTCACGCTCGGCCTCGCCGCCGGCGCCGTGCTGGAGGAGGCCGCCCAGTTCGCCAACGCCGCCGCCGGCGTCGTCGTCGGCAAACTCGGCACCGCCACCGTCTCGCCGGAGGAAATCCTCGCCCACGTCGCCGAGGAGAAATGATCCCGCGATGGCCAAGGCCCTGTTCCTCGACCGCGACGGCACGCTGATCCACGACCGGGATTACCTCGCCGACCCCGCCGGCGTGGAGCTGATCCCCGGCGTGCCCGGCGCCCTGCGCCGCGCCCGCGACCTCGGCTACCTGCTCTTCCTCTTCACCAACCAGTCCGGCATCGGCCGCGGCTACCACACCATCGAGGACACCCGCCGCTGCAACGCGCGCATGCTCGAACTCATCGGGCTCGGGCCCGACCTGTTCGCCGGCGTCTGTATCGCCCCCGAGGCGCCGGACCAACCCTCGCTCTACCGCAAGCCCTCGCCGCGGTTCGTCCTCGAATCGATCGCCCGGCACGGACTCGATCCGGCGCTCTGCTGGATGGTGGGCGACCGCGAGAGCGACCTCGACGCCGGCCTCTCCGCCGGCATCCGTGCCGCCGCCGTCTGCACCGGCAAATACGATGCCGCCGCCTGGCAACCCCGCCTGCGCCCCGGTGTGCCGCTCTTCCCGGACTTCGCCGCGTTCGTCGCGTCGCTTCCGTGAGCCCGTCCGGTGCCAGCGGACTTGTCACCTAATAGGTGACAAATTCGGCACCGCCACTCGCCGCTTGCGCGCCGCACCGGGGCGTCATTCATTGCGGTTGATGCCCGAACTGGCCGAGGTCGAATTCTACCGCCGCCGCTGGTCGGCCGGTCACGGCGCGAAGATCGTCGCGGTGCACGTCCACGAGCGCGCGAAGGTATATCGGAACCGCGAGGCGGTGCACATCGCGAAGGCCCTCACCGGCGCCAAACTGCTCGACTCCGGGACGGCCGCGAAACAGATGCTCTTCCGCTTCTCCGGCGGCGTCTGGCTGGGCGTCCACCTCGGCATGAGCGGCGAGCTGCGCGTGGAGCCGGCGGACTATCCGCCCGGCAAGCACGACCATCTCGTCTTGCGGCAGGCGAAGCGCTCGCTCGTCTTCTCGGACCCGCGCATGTTCGGCGCCGTGCTCCTGCACGAGGGGAAGAACCCGCCCGATTGGTGGACCAAGATCGCCCCGGCGATTCTCTCGCCGGCATTCACCGTCAAATGGGTGGCGGATTTTCTGGCCCGCCGCGGCCGCGCGCCGATCAAGGCCGTGTTGCTGATGCAGGAACGCTTTCCCGGCGTCGGCAACTGGATGGCCGACGAAATCTTGTGGCGCGCGGCGCTGCATCCCGCCCGGCTCGCCAGTTCGCTCACGCCCAAGGAAATCAAAACCCTCCACCGCGAGTGCCGCTTTGTCTGTCGGGGCGCGTTGAAATACAACGCCGGCGTCGGCGGGAAGATGCCGTCCGAGTTGAACCAGTTCATGCCCGATTCGTGGCTCTTCAACCATCGCTGGGAAGACGGCAGACGCTGTCCCCGCACCGGTGCCCTCCTCCGCCGTGACGAAATCGGCGGCCGCACCACGTGCTGGTCTCCAGCCCACCAAAAACCGCGCTGACTCCGCCGCCTCAGCCGCGCTCCAGGCGGGAGCGCACCACGTCGAGCAAATGCCGCACCGCTTCCGGCCGCCGGTCCACGTGGCCGCCTTCCATCCAGATGAGTTCCTTGGGTCCGGGGGCGGCGCCGTGCAACCGCTCGATGAGGGCGGCCGGCAGGCGCTTGTCCCCGCGCGCCCCGATCACCACCACCGGGCGCGGCGCGATGCGCGGCATCCATAGTTCCGATTCGAGACTGGGGCCGTGCGCCAGCGCATAGGCCAGCCATGCGACCGGCGCGCGAAGCGCGTCCGATTTTATCCGGTCGCGCAGATTGTGGTCGAGCCACGCGCGCAGGCCGGCTCCGCCATGGATGAACCACACGCGCCTGATCCTCGGCTCGAGCGCACCGATCACACCGGCAAAGGGGGAGCCGAGGCTCACGCCCAGCAATTCCATACGGGTAGAATCAACCCAGGGCTGCGCCGCGAGCCACTCGATGGCCATCAGCGCCGCCGCCGGCGTGTCCCCCAGCGCCCGACGCGCGGCCGGGATGGCCGCGGCGGACTGGCACAAGCCCCGCGGGCGCTCCGGCCCGTCATACGGGTAATCCAGCGCCGCGACGACAAACGGCCCGGGCGCGCCCAGCAGGCCCACGGCGTCGCGGCCCGTGCGATGTCCGGCCACGAGCACGAGGAGCGGGAGCGGCGCCTGCTCCCCCGCCGGCCGCAACACCCGCAGGTCGACCCGCAGGCCGTTCTCCCCGCGCAACCGCACCGCCTGGCTCACGAAACCCTCCGCGGCGGCGCGCGGCGGCTCCGTCTCCACTCCGGCCACCGCGCTCACCCGCTCCCGGAATTGCCCGGGCCGCGGCAGCGCCAGCCACGCGAGCAAGCCGCCCACGACGACGACCGCCAGAAGCGCGCCCAAGGCCAGCCAGCGGGCGATGCGCCGAAAAAAATCTCCACGGGTCTTCTTCATGTCCGTTCCTGGGGCGCCTTGACGAGGTCGTCGATGGCGGCCCGCAACGCGCGCACGATGGCCGCGAGCTTCTCGTAGTCGAGCGTGTCGGGCGTGTCGGTGGCGCGATGGTAGTGGGGGTTCCGGAACGGCGCCGTGTCGGTGATCATCACCGCCCGATAGCCCGCCTGCCAGAACGACCAATGGTCGGACCACCCCACGCCTTGGATGCCACCCGGCAGCGAAGCGCTCTCGCAGCGAATCGCCTTCGTGGCGCGGATGCTCTTCGTCACCCGCTTCACCAAGTCGCGCGAGTCGCGGTCGCCGACCACGGCGACAAAATTGCCGCGCGACGGGTAGAACAGGCTCAACGGAAACGGATATTTCTGCGTGCCCCGGTCGTCGCGGAAATAGCCCATCGTCTCCAGGCTGAGCATGGCGGTGATCTTGTCGCCTCGCGCCTTGCAGGCCTTGGCGTAGACGAGGCTGCCCATGAGCTGCGTCTGGAAATGGATCGGCTCCTCGTTGGCGAAGGCCACGAAGCGCAGCGTCCGGTCCGGCTCCGCGCCCGCGAACTGCCGCGCCAGCGCGAGCAAGGCCGCCACGCCGCTGGCATTGTCGTCGGCTCCCGGTGTCTGCGGCACCGTGTCGTAATGCGCGCCGACCACCACGATTTCCTCGGGCTTCGTCCGGCCCTTTTTTTCCATGACCAAATTCGCGCACTCGGTCTGGTCGACGAGATAGACCTGCCGCTCGACCTTCCAGCCCACCTTGGCCAGTTGCCCGGCCACGAACCGCTCCGCCCGCGCCAGCGTGTCGCCCTGCATGACCGACCGCGCACCGATGCCGTCCGCCAACGCGGTCACGTCTGCGCGCAACTGGTCGGCGACCGCCTGGTCGCCTGCTTGGTCATCCGCCAACAACGCGCCGGCAGCCAAGCCCACGCAAAGCATCGCCGGCACTGACACACGCATGCCCCGAGATATGGCGTGGACGCGGTGAGCGGCCATCTTTTTCCTCCCCCCATGCCCGCCAAACAGCGCCTCGACGAACTGCTGGTCGCGCGCGGCCTCGCGCCGACGCGTGCGCAGGCCAAGGCGCTCATCATGTCCGGCCGCGTGCGCCACGGCACCGAGCGGCTCGAAAAGCCCGGCAAGGAATATCCCGCCGACTTCGAGCTGAACATCGACCAACCCCCGCGTTTCGTCAGCCGCGGCGGCGAGAAGCTGGCGGCCTACCTGGAGAAATTCCCCGTCGATCTGCGGGGCGCGCACGTGCTCGACATCGGCGCCTCGACGGGCGGGTTCACGGACTGCGCCCTGCAGGCCGGCGCGGCGTCCGCCACCTGCATCGATGTCGGGCACGGGCAATTGCACGAGAGACTCCGCCGCGACCCGCGCGTGACCAATTGGGAGAAGGTCAACGCCCGCTCGCTCGCCGCCGGCGCGCTGCCACGCGCCAGCTACGACGCCGTGGTGATGGATCTCTCGTTCATCTCCCTGAAGTCCGTGCTGCCGGCCGTGTGGCCGTTCCTGCGCGCGGGTGGGACGCTCATTGCGCTGGTGAAGCCGCAATTCGAGGCGGGCAAGGCCGAGGTCGACCGCGGCCAAGGCGTGATCCGCGATGACGCGGTGCGCACCCGCGTGCTGGCCGAGGTGCGCGACTTTGCGCTGCGCGAGCTGCCCGGCGCCGCCCTGCACGGCGAGATGGAGTGCCCGGTCCACGGCGCCGACGGCAATCGCGAGTTTCTCGTCGGACTGCGGAAACGGGACACAGATTGCTGTTTCCAAGACCGGCACCGTCCGACTAGCCTGCCGCCGCCATGCCGCCCTTCCGCCGCCTCGCTTTCGTCGTGAATCCCGACCGTCCCGGTGCGGCGGAACTCGCCGACGAACTCGTCGCGCTCGCCGGCCGCGCGGGCGTGAAGCAGACGAAGCTCAACCAAGGCCGCAAGCTGCCCCGCGGCTACCTCAACGGCTGCGACGCGGTCTGCGTCGTCGGCGGCGACGGCACGCTGCTCGGCGTCGTGCACGCGGCGGCGCGCGCGGAAATCCCCATCATCGGCGTGAACCGCGGCAGCCTCGGCTTCCTCACCGCCTACTCGGCCGAGGAGGCGCGCGCGCAGTTCGCCGAAATCCTCGGCGGCGGCTACCGCATCGCCTGGCGCACGCTGCTCGACTGCAAGGTGGGCGCCGGCAAGCACGACCTGGCGCTCAACGACGTGCTGGTGAAGAGCGAGGTCAACTCGCGCCTCGTGCGGCTCGAGGTCTTCGCCGACGGCGAGCTCGTGACCGACTACTACTGCGACGGCATCATCTTCTGCACGCCCACCGGCTCGACCGCCTACAACCTCGCCGCCGGCGGTCCGATCATCCACCCGGCCGCGCCGGCGATCGCGATGACGCCGATCTGCCCCCACACGCTGAGCAACCGCACGATCCTCTTCCGCGACAGCGTGAAGCTCCGCATCGCCAACCGCACGGAGGACGCGCGCCTGCTCGTGGCGATCGACGGCCAGCGCAATTCGCTCGTGACCGGCGCCTCGGTCGACATCGCGCTGGCGTCGCGCCGCATCGCGCTCGTGCAGCCGCGCAACTATTCCCACTTCGCCGTCATGCGCGAGAAGTTGAAGTGGAGCGGCGGCCTCGCCGAGCGGAAGTAGGGGGCGAAAAAAGCCCCGGCTTCCGCCGGGGCTCGGGTTGACGGAAAATCTCCCGCGTGGTCAGTGATGTTTCTCGGCCTTCTTCGCCTCCCGGGCGGCCTGTTTCTCGGCCTTGGCCTTCTCCTTGTCGGCTGTCTCGGCTTCACGCTCGGCCTTGTCGACCTTGCTGTCCTTGTTGGCGTCGTATTTCTCGAGGCGCTCTTTCTGCTTCGCCTCCCGCTTGGCGTCCTTGTCGACCTTCATCGCGGCCAGCTCGGCCTCGTCGAGTTTGCCGTCCTTGTTGGCGTCGTATTTCGCGAGGTCGGCCTTGCTCGGCCCCTTGTCGGGTTTGGCTTCGCCTTCTTCGGCGAAGACGGAGACGGTTGCAAAAGCCAGCAGGCCCAAGCCGGCGAGGATGTATCGGGGATATGCGGGTTTCATGGCAGCCGGATGCTGCCGCCTCTCCTCGGTGGCCACAAGCGGCGGGGACGCCCGAAATTCCGGTCGAATCAGGGCTTGACGACCAACTGCGTGCGCCGGTCGGCCTGGAAATATTTCCGGGCGAAAGCCTGCAGCTCGGCCGGCGTGACGGCATCGATGCGCGCGTCGTAGTGGCGCCAGTCGTTCAGGGGCAGGCCGTAGACGGCGTTGAGCGCGGCCTGCATCGCGCGGGCGGAGTTGGTCTGCATCGCCATGCGCTTGCCGGCCTTGAGGCGCGTCTGGCAGCGGCGCAGCTCCTCGGCGGACACGCCGCCCCCCTGCACGCGCGCGATCTCGAGGCCGAATTCCTCCAACACCTCGCCGTGGCGCCCGGGGCTGGCGCCGGCATAGAAATAGAACATCGCGCGGTCGAGGCCGGTGACGCGGCTGGAGCGCACGAAATACGCCAGGCTCTTCTGCTCGCGCACGCGCTCGAAGAGGTTCGACGACATGCCGCTGAACAGCTCCTCAGCGACCTCGCCGACGTAGAAATCCGGCGCGCGCAGCCCGGGACCGGGGAACGCCTGGAAGACCACCGCCTGCTGACGCGGCTGGGTTTCCACGAAGTCGCCTGCCTGCTGGGCGAGACCGGGAGAAGGGAAGTCCACGCGGCCCCCGGGCAGCCTGGCGAGGAAGGCCCTGAGCTTCGGCCCGAGCGCCTGGGGGTCGAAATCACCCGCGACGGCGAGCACGGCGTTGCCGGCGACGAGCAGGCGCGCCTGCAGCGCGCGCAGATCGGCCGGCGTGACGGCCCTGAGGCCGGCCTCGTCGCCGACGCTCTCGACGGCGAAGGGGTGCGCGCCGAAGAATTTTTCGCGGAGCTTTTTGCGGCCGAACGTCACGACGTCGTCGAGCGACTCGCGCAGGCCGGCGAGCGCGCCCTCGCGTTCGGTCTCGAGGCGGGCGGGCTTGAACGCCGGCCGCAACGCGGCCTCGGCGAGCAGATCGAGCGCGAGCGCGGCGTCGCCGGGGAGCACCTCGGCGGAGAGGCCGAAGCTGTTGTTGCCGGAAAAGTCGTTGAACGTGCCGCCCACGGCCTCGATCGCGCGGGCGACCTCGTCGGCGCTGCGCTTCGCGGTGTCCTTGGTCAGCATGGTCGCCATCAGGGCGTTCAGGCCGCGGCGGCCGGGGGGCTCGAAGAGCGGCCCGCCGCCGAAGGCGAGGCGGAGGTGGAGATTCGGCAGCTGGCGGTTCGGCTGGAGCAGGAGACGCGCGCCGTTGGGCAGGGGGATTTCCTCGAAGTCCAATTTCATGGCCTGGCGACCCGCGGTGGCGCCGGCGGCAGGCGCGGCGGAAGCGGGATTCGAGGAAACGACGGTGAGCCGATCGCTGACGAGGTAGGCGCGGAGCACGCGGCGGAGATCCGCCGGCGTGAGGGCCGTGAGCCGCTCGAAATAGCGGCGCGTGTAGTTGATGTCGCCGACGATCACCTCGGCCGAGCCGAGCCGGCCGGCCTGGCCGGACATGGTCTTGCGCATGTTCACCTCGGCCGTGACCGTTTGGCGCACGGCCTTGGCGAGCGCGGCGGGGGCGACGCCGCGTTGCGCGACTCGCCCGATTTCGCGCAGGACCGCGGCCTCGGCGGCGGCGCGCTTGTCCGGATCGGCGAGGAAGGAAACGTAGAAGAGGCCGCTCGTGCCGGGGCTCCAAGTCATGGCGTCGATCGTGTGCACGAGGCGCGCCTTTTCCCGGACGGATTGCCAGAGGATCGAGCTGTCGCCGTGGCCGAGCACCATCGCGAGCATGTCCAGCGCGGGCATGTCGGGATGCGTTAACGCCGGGATCTGCCAGCCGAGGCCGGCGCGCGAAACCTGCACGTCCTCGAAGAGGTGATGGTCGCGGCGCGCGAGCTGCGGCGACTCCTCGGGCACGGGCACCGGGGCGAGGCGGCGGCGCGGTGCGGTGCCGAAATGCCCGGCGATGGCCGCGCGCGTGGCGGCGGGGTCGAAGTCGCCGACGATCACGACCGCCAGGTTGTTCGGTGCATAGCGTTCGCGGTAATAGGCCACGAGGTCCTCGCGGGTGTTCGCCGCGAAGACGTCGCGGTGGCCGATGATCGGCTGGCGGTAGGGATGGGTGCGGTAGGCCGTCTCGAAGAGCGCCTGGCCGAGCCGCTGGTCGGGATCGTCGAGGCACATGTCGATCTCGCGGAGGATGACTTCCTTTTCCTTGGCCACCTCGTCGGCCGGCAGCGTGGAGCGCAGCGTGGCGTCGGCGAGCAGGTCGACCGCGACGGCGGTGTGCTCAGCCGGGATGTCGATGTAGTAGACAGTGCGGTCGAAGGTCGTGTAGGCGTTGATGTAGCCGCCGTGGGCCTGGACGGCCGCGGAGATGTCGCGGCCGGCGCGGCGCTCCGTGCCCTTGAAGAGCATGTGCTCGAGAAAATGCGAGAGGCCCGCGCCGAGATGCGCGCCCTCGTGGATGCTGCCGGTTTTCACCCAGACCTGGACCGAGGCGACGGGGGCGGTGGTGTCGTGCTTGAGAAGAACGGTCAGGCCGTTGGGCAGCGTGTAGCGCTCGGTTTCTTCGCGCCAGAGGCGTTCGAGCAGCAGCAGATCGCGGGAGCGGGACGTCGGGAACTTGGCCATGCGATGGACAAGCAGAGCGGAGGGGCCGCGGGAGGCGAGCCGGAACACGGACACCGGGGCTTCAGTTGCGCGGAACGCCGAGCGAGGCCCGGCGCGAGCGGGTGAGCTTGGGGGCGAAGGGCTTCACGAAGGCTTCGTCGAAATCGTAGATTTCCCCGAAGTCCTCGCGCCGGTCGCTGTCGGTCTTGGAGAAGACATTGTAGTCGATCAGGTTGAAGACGAGATCTCCGAAATCGGAGCAGCGTGTGACGCCCCAGGAGTTGAGCACGGTTTTCGCGAGCGGGCCGAATTGGTCGAGAGCGAAGTCACGGACGCCGGCCAGCAGCTCCGGTCCGCTGACGTGCTGGGACTTGGCGGTGCGCTCGGGCTGGCGCTTGCGGAGGTCCTTCACGGTGTGGTCGAGCGCCTGACGAATGAAGGTGTAGGCTTTGCGATCGAAGCGCGGGTCTTCCTTGCAGATCAACTCGACGATTTCGGTGAATTCCAAGTCTTGCATTCCTTGTGAGCCCCACCCTTAGCACAGCCGGGAAAACCGCGCAACTCGCGACAGGACAGCGAGGCCCCGTCAGGCCCCTCCCGACAGGGTGCCTGCTATCGTCAGTAGGGAATAGAAAAACATCACCTGTTTGTCGCTTTTTCTGAAAGCGCCCTCGCCAAGAGCCGCGAAGTTTGCCCTACTGCAGGCGGTCACATCTCCCCCAGGCATGATTGCCGCCACCCAATCGAACCACCCCCTCGCCGGTGTCAGTGCGCCGGGAAACCTGTCTCCGGTTGACATCGCCTCCGCCCGCATGCGCGAAAACGGGCTGCGGATCACCAAACCCCGCGTGGCTCTGATCGAAGCCCTCGCCCGCCAGCCGGGCCCGGTGCCGATCGAGCAATTGCACCAGATCGTCAGCCACGAGCCCTGCGATCTCGTGACGGTCTACCGCTGCCTCAACGCCTTCGAGGGGATCGGCCTCGTGCGCCGGAGTTTCCTGCACAACGGCACCAGCCTCTACGAACTCACTCTCGGCGGCACTCCGCAACATTACCATCTCGTCTGCAAGAGCTGCGGCAGGACCGACCGGGTGGACTACTTCCCCATTGAAGGCGCCGAGCGCCTCGTCCGCGAACGCGGCTACACCCAAGTGTCGCACCTCGTGGAATTCTTCGGGGTTTGTCCGGTCTGCCAAGCGGCCATCCCCGCCCGGCAAATCATGCCGTCCCCGGCGCGCTGATAACGCCACCTCCAAGCAAAAGGCCGCCCGGTGCAGGACGGCCTTTCGTTTTGAAACTGGAGCCAACAACTGGACTTGAACCAGCGACCCGCGCTTTACGAAAGCGCTGCTCTACCAACTGAGCTATGTTGGCGGAAAGAACAGGGGTGCGATTTCGCGCCCCTGCCCGAATGCTGGCAAGCTCGTTTTTTTCGGCACCGAGCGGCGGCCCGGAATCACAGACAGGCGCCGGCCCGCTGCAGAATCTCGTCGCGGCGGCGACGCGCGACC